>DAIRVI010000122.1:0-6417 GCA_036802885.1 Pyrinomonadaceae bacterium | reverse complement strand
GATCTGGCCGAAAAGCTGCCGATAATGATCACGCCGAAATGGCTGAATACAAAGACCCAGCCGATCGCGATCCGTAATGTGCTGGAATATCTCACCGGGGTTCTGCTGCGCGAGGAAACCTACGGTCAGTCCTACGACATTGGCGGCCCGGACATAATGACGTATAAGGAAATGCTAATGCAATTTGCCGAGGTCCGCGGACTGAAACGATATATCTTTACGGTTCCGGTAATGACGCCAAAGCTCTCGTCGTATTGGCTGTACTTTGTGACAAGCACGTCTTACCGGCTCGCCGTTAATCTGGTCAATAGCATGAAGGTCGAGGTCATCGCGAAACCAAACGACCTGGGCAAACTGCTCGGAATCCAGCCGATCAGCTATCGGGAGGCAGTTCGGCTCGCTTTTCAAAAGATAGGGCAGAACAGCGTGGTTTCGAGCTGGAAAGACTCACTTGTTTCGAGCTATAAGGACAATTCGCTGCGCGAGCATTTAGAGGTGCCGGTCAACGGGTGCCTTGTCGACGAGCGAATTGTGCCGATCGAGACGGACGCCGAACAGGTGCTTGACAACATCTGGTCGATCGGCGGCGACCGTGGCTGGTATTACACGAACTGGCTGTGGACGATCAGGGGAGTGATGGACAAGATGTTTGGTGGCGTTGGGCTTCGTCGCGGTCGAACCAATCTCAACGCAATAAACGCGGGCGACACACTCGATTTCTGGCGCGTACTAGTTGCTGACAAGCCGCACAAGAGACTCTTGCTTTATGCTGAAATGAAGCTTCCCGGCGAAGCCTGGCTCGAATTTGTGATCGTTCGCAAAGACGGGCAGGACTATCTGAAACAAACTGCAACTTTCCGGCCCAAGGGCTTGCTAGGCCGCCTATACTGGTACTCGGTCCTGCCGTTCCACTATTTCGTATTCCGCGGCATGGCAGAAAATATTATTAATTTCAAACCATCGTAATTCTTATCAATAAAGCAAATACGGCTTCCTCGCCTCGCCAAAAGCCGCCTCGCCCGCAGCCCAGTCCGCCTCGATTTGGGCTAATGAAACGCCTCCTTCGATCTGTTTTCGGATCTTGTCGGTGCCGCATACAACGTCGAACGGATTGACGTCAAAGACGTATTCATACGCGTCGCGTTTCCATTCGAATTTGTCGGTGTACATGTCGTACGCCGTTTTGATCATCGCGATACCGACGATCACTGGCGTAAACGCATCGCGGTCGGTGACGTGTATCTGGACGCCGCCACAGGTTTTTCCGGCCCATTTTTGGAAAGTCGGGCGGAAATAGCAATGGCGGAAAGCGACGCCCGCAAAGTTAAACTTCTCAAGCTCCGCAACCCACGCGTATGGATCGATAAATGGCGCGCCGTTTATCTCGAACGGCTTTGTCGTGCCGCGGCCCTCGCTCAACTCAGTCCCCTCGATATGTACCGTGGCGGGAAATACGACAGCGGTGTCAACGGTCGGCATATTTGGCGACGGCAAAACCCAGGGCAGACCGGTCTCGTCACCCCACATCTCGCGGCTCCAACCCGTCATTTCGACGACCTCGAGATCGCATCGGATCTCAAAGTGTTCGTTGAACATTTTTGCAAGCTCACCGCACGTCATCCCATGCCGCGTCGGCAGCTCAAACTGGCCTACGAATGATTTGAACGCGTCTTCGGTAATGTTGCCCTCTATATGGATGCCGTTTATCGGGTTGGGCCGGTCGCACACGATAACCTTTTTGCCAAATTGCTTGGCGGCTCGCATGCAATTTGCCATCGTGTAATTAAACGTGTAAATGCGGCAGCCGATATCCTGCAGATCGATGACAAAAGCATCGATGTCCTTTACCATCTCTGCCGTCGGCTCGCGCGTCTCCGAGTAAAGCGAATAGACAGGCTTGCCGGTGCGTTCGTCCACCGTGTGAGGCGTCTCGATCATGTTGTCCTGAACTTCGCCGCGAATGCCGTGCTGCGGGCCGAACAGGGTCGTCAGAGTAAACTCGTCCCGCGCGCCAAAAACATCGGCTGCGTGGGCAATAGTATCGGGCATCACCGACGCTTGATTACAGACCAGGCCGATGCGCTGGCCACGTATTAGATCAAGCTTTTCATCAAGTAGGCGTTCGATGCCAAGGCGGGTTCTGTTTGTATTCATAATTTAAGAAAAGAATAGCCCAAGCGAGGTGCAAGGGCTATTGTCGAGCGTAATAAATTATTCTCCGAAGGTTCTACTTTTCAACCGTTGCGGCTCCGGGCGCGTTCTTCTTTACAGACTCGATGCCGTTCTCCATCGACGAAGTCGATTTATACATTTCGCTGCGACCGATCTCTTGTCCGTTTCCTGCTTTCAGCACGAAATACGGATCGCCCTTGGTCGATGATTTGCGTTCAAAACGGCCATCGTCGCCTGCATTTTTCTGCACCGACGCTATGCCATTTTCGGCTGCCGACTTGGTTTCATACATTTCGGACGAAAGAATTACCTGGCCGTTGCCTGCTAATAGATTAAAGTGATACTTACCGTTCTTAGCGACTTTTAATTCAAATTTTCCTGCCATTTTACTTTTCTCCTAAAGACTATTTAAAAAATACCGAATTTTTACAGCGTCTAAAATATCGCATAGAAATTGTATGGCCGCAACCGAACTACTCAAGAAAATCGTGCCCCATTTCCCTCGGTTCTAGATTGTTGCGAACAATGACGCGGGCACAGCCGTTCCATCGTAGAATTGCATCGTCATTACCGGCGGGCCGCATCGACTCAGCCGTCTCGAAACAGTCCATCGCCTGGCGGAAAAGTTCGTATGCGCCGACGCCGCCTTTCACCAACAACGCTTTGGCTCGTCGCTCGTACATTATGCCCGTGTAATATGTGCGTTCATAGTCGCTCTTGATCCGGGTTACATACTCGGTAATGCGTGCGTCGCCGACGGCATAATCTTTGCCAAAACGGTCGCTCATCGCGAGGACAATGTTCTTGAGAGCTTCTTGATTGTCAGGGTCGATAGCGAGAATGTCGAGGTAAATACTCTCAGCCGCGCCAGGCTGATTGAGCAGACGGTAGCGATTGGCTTTTTCGAGCGCCGCGGGGACGGCATCGTGATGGAGAGGTTTTAATTCAAACATAGCTCCTACGCATTATTTTGCCCATCAGCATCCGGGTTTGCAAACGCCCGTTCGTTTCGCCGCCAGTTCACAAATCCCATTATGAGGCCAAACAGAGTTGCATGAAGAAAGAAAGTGATCCACGTTTTCGAGGCGCTAAAATATTCGCCGAATGTATTGTATTGGCCGCCGAACAAAAAATAACCCACGATCTGCATAACGACAGCAAAAGGGCCGCCGGTTATGAGGATGCCGTCATATATCAAGAATCGTCCTAGCCCACGCTTTCTTTTTTCGATCCAGTCGGCGGTAGAAAATTTCATTTTTTTCTAAATAGCCTCACCAACCTCTTGAGCGGATCGTAATGTTCATCCACGACACGTTCCTTGAGCGGAATGATAGCATTGTCGGTGATGGTAATGCCTTCCGGGCAGACCTTGGTGCAGCATTTTGTAATGTTGCAGTATCCGATGCCGTGAGCATCCTTGAGTTCCTGGGTTCGGTCCTCGGTATCGAGCGGATGCATCTCGAGAGCCGCCGTATATACAAGGAATCGCGGGCCGATAAATTCCTCATGTTTTGAGTGATCGCGAAGGACGTGGCAGACGTCCTGGCAAAGAAAACACTCGATACATTTGCGAAATTCCTGCACGCGGTCTATATCCTCTTGCAGCATTCGCCAGGTGCCATCCTCGGCGTCGGGAGCGCGCGGCTTAAATTTCTTGATGCGTTTCTTTACCTCGTAATTCCACGATACGTCCGTGATCAGATCCTTTACCGGCGGAAAAGCACGCATCGGCTCGATAGTAACGGGTTTGTCGAGCGGTATCGTGTCAAGCCGCGTCATACACATCAGCTTCGGCATACCGTTTATTTCCGCCGAGCACGAGCCGCACTTTCCGGCCTTGCAGTTCCAACGGCAGGCGAGATCACCAGCCGATTCGGCCTGTATTTGATGCACAGCGTCGAGCACGACCATTCCCTCAGAGACCTCGGTCTGGTAATCGACCATCTCGCCGCCATCGCGTCCGCCGCGTCTGATGCTAAAGGTTGCTTTCGTCATAAGAAATTAACCGCAGATGAACGCAAATGGACGCGGAAAACGGCTTGTTAAATATCTGTGTTTATCTGCGTTCATCTGCGGTTCCATTTTCCCTTATCCCATCTCTTTGATTATTTTTTTCAACTCCGACGGCATTTCCGGTATCGGTATTTTTTCGATCTGCATTGCTCCGTCCGCCGTCTTTTTTAGTGAATAATTAAATTTTGCCGACTCTGGATCTTTTGCCGGATAGTCGTCGCGAAAATGACCGCCGCGACTCTCTTTTCGCTCGATAGCCGCACGCGCAATTGCCTCGGAAACGATCAGCAGATTGTGCAAATCAAGAGCCGTGTGCCAGCCGGGATTGAAATCGATATTGCCCGCAACAAATGTTTTTTCGGCCCGACTCCGCAGCTGGTCAAGGCCGTTTAGCGCTTCGATCATCTCGTCCTGCGTGCGGACGATGCCGACAAGGTCTTGCATCATTTCCTGCAAGTCGTGTTGGATGGTATACGGATTTTCGCCGCTTTCGCGTTCGAATGGTTCGAGAGCAACTTTCGAGATTTTTTTGATCGCGTCGTGATCTAGCGTGCCGTGGTTGTTTTCATTGGCGAAGATTGCTGCATGCTCACCCGCCCGTTTACCAAATACAATTAGATCCGAGAGCGAGTTCCCGCCTAGACGATTCGCACCATTGATTCCCGCGGCGCATTCGCCGGCCGCAAATAATCCGGGCACGGTCGAGGCCTGTGTATCGGCATCGACCCGAATCCCGCCCATAACATAATGCGTCGTCGGCCCGACCTCCATCGGTGTTGTCGTGATATCGAGGTTCGCCAGTTGCTTGAACTGGTGATACATCGACGGCAGCTTCTTTTTAATATGCTCCGGCGCGTTCTGTATCTTTTCCTTGATCCACGCTATGTCCAGAAAAACACCACCGTGGGGTGAGCCGCGACCGGCCTTAACCTCTCGAACGATACATCTTGCGACGTGGTCGCGTGTCAGCAACTCCGGCGGACGACGAGCTTCTTTATCGCCCGTTACATATCGCCAGCCTTCTTCCTCATTGTCGGCGGTCTGGTCTTTGTAATTGTCCGGAATGTCGTCGAACATAAAACGTTTGCCTTCGCTGTTTCGCAAAATGCCGCCTTCGCCGCGGACGCCCTCTGTAACCAAAATGCCGCGAACGCTTGGCGGCCAGACCATACCCGTCGGGTGGAATTGGATAAATTCCATGTCGATCAATTCGGCCCCGGCGTCGTAAGCCAGAGCGTGGCCGTCGCCCGTCCCTTCCCAACTATTCGATGTGATCTTGTACGCGCGTCCGATGCCGCCAGTGGCGAGGATGACTGCCTTTGCCTTGAAGACACGAAAACGCCCGTGTTCACGTTCGTACGCGAGACATCCGACCACACGATCGCCGTCCTTTAGCAGCGATAGCACGGTAACCTCCATGTACACTTCGATTCCCTGATGAATGCCGTGATCCTGCAGAGTGCGGATCAGTTCTAATCCCGTGCGGTCGCCGACGTGGGCGAGACGCGGGTAGCGGTGACCGCCGAAGTTGCGCTGATTGATGCGGCCATCCGGTGTCCTGTCGAACACCGCTCCCCAGCCCTCGAGTTCGCGGACGCGATCGGGCGCCTCTTTGGCGTGCAGCTCCGCCATCCGCCAATTGTTGACGTACTGGCCGCCACGCATTGTGTCGGCAAAGTGAACCTTCCAGTTATCGCGATCGTCGTTGTGCCCCATCGCCGCCGCCATTCCGCCCTCGGCCATTACGGTGTGAGCTTTGCCGAGCAGTGATTTGCATATCAGCCCGACGCTCACGCCAACCGCCGACGCCTCGATAGCAGCACGCAATCCCGCACCACCGGCACCGATGACGATAACGTCGTGTTCGAAAATTGGATAGTCCATTTAGATCAGTTCACCACGGATACACAGAGAGCACAGAGGGAAACTAAATTAACTTTCAACCACTCGGTGTCCTCTGTGACTCGGCGGTGAGTATTCCTTAGAAAAATCTATAGTCAGTCCAGACACCCATCGAACACATCCGCACGTAAATATCTGAGAAACCCACGACAAACAAGCTGATCCACGCGAACAACATGTGCCGTTTGTTCAACCCGCTGACGCACGAATATGCTTTTTGCCGCACGGGTCTATTCGACAGCACATCATAAACGCCGCCAATCAAATGCCGCAGACTGTGACAACTAAACGTATATAGCCCGAGGCAAATTACGTTTGCGGTCAGCACGA
>DAIRVI010000121.1:0-6504 GCA_036802885.1 Pyrinomonadaceae bacterium | reverse complement strand
TTCTTCGCGGCATCAGTGTTTGGCGTCCGGATTTGTGTAAAGACGGCGACGCTAACCGCCCGAATGTTCGTGGGAAACACTACTGGTTTTTTCAAAAATCTGCTTCTTGTATTGAAGCACTGAATTACAAAATTGTAAATACACTTGCATTGACAACGGGGCTCGTTTCATCCGATTATTATGCAGCAACTTAGTGGAAACAGACTTTACAATCGCGTATATCGGTTTAGGCTCGAATCTCGGCGACCGCGCCGGCAATCTTCTTTTGTCGGTCCGCGCGCTGATGGAGGCGAGCTTTTTTGTAAACAAATTATCTGCGATTTACGAAACAGAGCCAGTTGAAATCGAGAGCGACGTCAATTTTCTCAACATGGTCGCCGAGATTCACGTTACCAGCGTCAGCGCCCCACAGATGATGGCCCGGATTTTACGCATCGAATATCTGCTCGGGCGCCGGGACAAGTCGCTTAACAAGCCGCGCACGGCGGATCTCGACATCCTCTTTTTTGGCGATCAGCAGTTGGATTCGGATTTTTTGAAACTTCCCCACCCGCGTCTGCACCTTCGTAAATTCGTCCTCTGTCCATTAGCCGAGATCGCACCGAACTTTGTCCATCCGGTTTTGCAGAAGGAAATCGCCGATATTCTCGCAGGCGTCGAAGATACAAGCGAGGTAAAACGATGGGATCCGAACAACGGTGTACCGATAACAGGTGCAGAAGCAAGCGTATAAGCGGGGGCGGAACACGCAGGTTGGCTTGGGAGTTACGCCCTTACTGGCGTGCGGGCCTTAGCAATATGCGATAGACTTGATGGAAATTTATGGCGTATCTACAACCTGACAAAGAAGGCAAAGTATATTTGCCGGCTATCCGTGCAGCCAAGGAAAAAGGCGAAAAGCTCGTCTGTTTAACTGCCTACGATTACCCGACAGCGCGAATCGTGGATGAGGCCGGCGTTGATATGATCCTGGTCGGCGATAGTATGGGCAACGTGATTCACGGTTATGGCAACACGATCCCGGTTTCGCTCGATGAGATCACGTCGGCCTGCATTGCCGTCAAACGCGGCACCGAAAGGGCAATGGTCATTGCGGATATGCCATTTGGCACCTATCACGTTAACGAGGACGACAGCGTCAAGAATGCGCTCCGATTGATGAAATACGGCGGTGCTGAGGCCGTAAAGCTTGAGGGCGGCCGTAATCGCGTCGAGCTCGTAAAACGATTGGTCAGCGAGGAAATTCCGGTAGTCGCGCACATTGGCCTAACACCGCAGTCCGTTTACAAGATGGGCGGATATCGTGTTCAGGGCCGCACCGCCGAGCAGGCAAAACTGCTCATCGAGGACGCCAAAATGCTCGAGGACGCCGGTGCGTTCGCGATCGTGCTTGAGCTGGTTCCGCGCGAGGTCGCCGGTATGATCACTAAGGAACTTAAAATGTCTACGATCGGGATCGGTGCCGGCCTCGAGTGCGACATCCAGGTACTCGTTCTGCATGATCTCGTGGGTATGACCTTTGGACGTCAGCCCCGCTTCGTCAGGCAATACGCCAACATTCGCCAGGTTATGACCGACGCGATCCAAAATTGGTCAAAGGATGTAAAATCCGGCGAGTATCCGAACGACAAAGAATCTTACGGTTTGACGGAAGACACGAAAGTCGAACTAAAGGGCGCTTAAGCGAACTAAATGGAGATCATCAACCGCCGTCAACGAATGTTTTCGATCTCGCGCAAGTTGCGGCGCGAGACCAAGACCGTCGGTTTTGTACCCACGATGGGCGCGTTGCACGATGGTCATTTGGCGCTTGTTAAAGAAGCTCGCCAAATGTGCGATGTTGTGATCGTCTCGATCTTTGTCAATCCCACCCAATTTAACGAAAGATCAGATCTCGATAAATATCCGCGTGACCTGACGGCGGATGCTGCGCTACTTGCCGAATACGAGGTCGATTACGTCTTCGCACCCGACTCGGAGGAAATTTATCCTGAAGGTTTTTCGACCTACGTAAATGTCGAGGGAATAACCGAAACCTTAGAGGGAGCTTCGCGCCCCGGGCATTTTCGCGGAGTCGCGACTGTTGTAGCGATCCTATTCAATACGGTAAGGCCTGACTCGGCGTTTTTTGGCCAAAAGGACGCACAGCAAGTCGCGGTCATCAAACGGCTTACGACTGATCTGGGATTTGAGACCGAGATCGTTGTCATTCCAACGGTTCGTGAGGAATCCGGCCTGGCATTGTCCTCGAGAAACTCCCTTCTCACTCCGGAAGAGCGCGAAAAGGCGGTAGTCATTATCGAAGCCCTTCGCGAAGCCAAGCTTGCTTTCAAAAAAGGTGAACGAAATGCGTCGGAACTTGCTGAAATCGTGAAACACCGCCTTAGCGACGAACCGCTCGCGAGGCTGGATTACGTAGCGATCATTGACCGCGATTCATTGCAAAGTGTTGAAACAATTGGGGATGCAGAGACGCTTATCGCTTTAGCGGTCTATATCGGTGAAATTCGGCTGATCGATAACGTCATCCTTAATCGAAAGCAGTAGTCCGGCACCAAACTTGCATCTAAACTCATTGAAATCGCTCACAGGAGCATTTCATAAATGTATGAAAACGATAAAAGGTTTCATCTCAATTTTGAGCATAACGCTCGCGTTAGTGATTGCGGCTTCGGCGCAGGTAAATCTGACTTCGCTTGACGGCAGACGCGTAAACGTCGAGGGTCAGACCGGCAAAGTCGTAGTTTTAGCGATAGGCGCGGTTTGGTTGCCGCTTTCAGACAAGCAGGCGGAGTATACAAACACTCTGGCAAAAAAATACGCCGGCAAGGACGTTGTGGTCTATTTCGTTGCGACAGACTCGACAAACCCAAGGTCAAAGAATTTCGCGGATAACAGCGAGATCAGTAAATTCGCTTTTGAAAATAAGATCACGGCCACGATTCTGCGCGATTCCGAAGGCGTCGCAACGCTCAAACGATTTGAGGTCGACCAGGTTCCGTCATTTGTAATTCTAGACAAAAATGGTCAGCCGGTTGGCGAACCATTCGGCGGGATCGACCCGAAATACGATGTCACGATCCCGATTTCCAGGGTGATAAACAAACTGCTCTAGGCGAATGGCCCGGTTTTGCCGCCGGGCTTTTCCATTATGAGTTGATAGACCAAACTCACCGGCAGACCAACGACATTCCAATAATCGCCCTCGATCTTTTCTATAAATAAAGCGGCTTGAGCCTGCACGGCGTATGCTCCGGCCTTGTCGAGCGGATCACCCCGTTCTGCCAAAAAGTTGATCTCAGAATCGGACATAGGAGCAAATTTGACGCGCGTCCGCTGGATCGCGGAGCGAGTTTCGCCTCTCTGCGTTATCGCGATCCCGGTCAACACCTCGTGCCAGTTGTCAGCAAGGATCCTCAACATTCGCCTAGCATCGTCCATATCGACAGGTTTTGCTAATATCCTCCCTTCGATGACGACAGTCGTGTCGGCTCCGAGAACGATCTCGTTTGCATATTCAGCTGCGACGGCCTCGGCTTTTTCGCGTGCCAGACGCACGACGTAATCCCCGGGGGATTCGCCCTCACGCTCGCTTTCGTCAATATCGGCGATGTGTTTTGTAAATTCCCAACCGACTGAATTGAGTATTTCCGAACGCCGCGGGCTGCCGGACGCAAGGATCAACTTTGGAAGTTTGATCATAAATCTCGTCTATTTCGCATTTCGAGCCAATCTCGTCTAAAATGATAGTTTATTGGCGACAAATGACAAATGGAGCAGCTTTTTAGTACAATTCCTGCCGTTTTGAATGGGCTTGGGCCAAACGCGGAAGCAGACGTTGCTATCGCTTTTGCGGCGTGGAGGCGATGTGCCGGCGAGCAACTCAGTTCTCGCACGGCCCCCATCGAATTAAAGGTGAAACGGCTTGTCGTAGCGGTCGCAGACAAAACGTGGCAACGGCATCTCGAAGAACTCAGTCCTCAGATGCTCGTCAAACTCAGTGACTTGCTTGGCCCGGGTGTGATCCGCTTTATCGAGTTTCGGGTCGACCCTGCGGCGCTGCAGAGACAATGAAATATGGACGTTAGAAAAGTCGCAAAACTGGCACATCTTGAGATCACCGATGCCGAGGTCGAGCTTTACACGCCACAGATGGCCGACATCGTCAAATATATCGAGCAGCTTAACGAGCTTGAAACCGATAAGATCGAACCGATGCTGGGAGGATTGACCGCTGAGGGCGAGGCAACGCTCACAATACGAGATGACGTTATCGTCGACTCGCTCGGCCAGGAAGCAGCTCTGGACCAGGCTCCGTCGGCCGTGGCGGGACACTTTCAGGTACCTAAGGTTTTGTAATCAATGCAAAACGCAAAACGCACAATGTACAATGTTTTGCGTCTACTATGCATTTTGCAATGTGCATTCTGCATCGCCGCTTGCAGCATTCCGAGCCTTGAAAACTCACAATGCTCTGCGGCACGCGACGCCGTGAAACGTTTCTATTCGTTCCATTTTGGAAACGATATGCGTCAGTCGCAGCAAGGCTTGAAAGCGCGTTCATCGTTTTTGACAAGTGAGTTAAACGCGTCGCTTTCCGCGGCGAGCGAAACGGCGATCGATTATTTTACCGCCACCGACAATTACCCAAAGGCATTTCGAGTTGGTCGGTGCAATGCCGAAGGGGAAAACAAGGCTACGCTCCAGGTCGTGCTTTTATGGCGAGATGATACGTCGAGCGACCAAAAAGAAGTCGCGGTCGAAACTCTAAAGTCGGGCGATAAGTGGCTGATCAATAAAGTTTCGAATTAAGGGATATGTCTATTAATTCTGACATCGAAAGAGTTCTCGCAAACGCCGAGAAACTCAATCCGCAATTGAACACGTTCCTCTCAATAGAACGTGAGCACGCCCTCGCACGGGCTGCTCAACTCGACGCGGTGCCCGGCTCTAAGCTCAAGGGTCTCGCGATCGCCGTTAAGGACAACATTTGTACCAAGGGAATGAGGACGTCGTGCGGATCGCACATTCTGCACAATTACAGGGCTCAGTATGATGCGACGGCCATCAAACGTTTAAATGATGCAGGAGCGATCATCGTCGGTAAGACGAATATGGACGAATTTGCGATGGGCTCGTCGAATGAAAATTCGGCGTTCGGACCGGTCAAAAATCCATGGGATGTTACACGCGTGCCGGGTGGGAGCTCGGGCGGTTCGGCCGTGGCGGTCGCCTCGGGTATCGTCAGGGCAGCGTTGGGTTCGGAAACAGGCGGTTCTGTTCGTCAGCCGGCATCACTCTGCGGCATTGTCGGCTTCAAACCGACCTACGGCCGAATCTCGCGATATGGCCTTGTGGCGTTTGCATCTTCGCTCGACAACATCGGTATATTTGGCCAAACCTCGCACGATGTCGCCGAGATTCTCAACGTCATAGCCGGTCGCGACTATCTCGATTCGACATCGGCGGATGTTCCTGTACCTGATTACAGCGCAGAAATTGCAGACGGGATCGAGGGAAAAACCATTGGAGTGCCTCGCGAACTTCTGGGTGCTGGAATAGAGGATGACGTCAAAGAAAGGATCGATGCCGCGATCGAGAATTTCCGATCGCTGGGAACTAAGATCGTCGATGTCGAGCTTCCGCATGCAAAATACGGCATCGCGGTCTATTACATTATCGCTACCGCCGAGGCGTCCTCAAATCTCGCCCGCTTTGACGGAGTTCGTTACGGCTTTCGCGCTGAGGAAGCAGACGAACTACGAAAAATGTATTTAAAGACCCGCGAAGAGGGCTTCGGCGCTGAGGTGAAACGCCGCATTATGCTCGGGACTTATGTCCTTTCGAGCGGTTATTACGACGCTTATTATGCAAAGGCACAAAAGGTCAGAGCACTCGTCAAGCGGGATTATCAGCAAGCTTTTGAGAAATGCGATGCCATTTTGACACCGACGTCGCCGTCTGTTGCCTTCAAGATCGGCGAACGCTCCGACGACCCATTGGCAATGTACCTCAGTGATATCTACACGGTTTCAGCAAATCTCGCAGGTGTCCCGGCGATCAGCGTGCCGTGTGGTTTATCCAGCGAAGGATTGCCAATCGGCGTCCAACTCGTCGGCAATTTTTGGTCAGAAGACGTTTTGCTAAACCTCGCACACACCTACGAGACCGCTTATCCATTGGAAGCTCGTCCGAAAATATACTCTGAATGATCAGTTAGATTATTGAGCGATATCAATTTGCAAAATATCAGAATCTTGCGATAAGAGCGGCATACCCGACGCCGGTAAGATGTGCTGCCAACGGCCATCGTCCTTGAGCAATAGTTCGATTTCGGCAACCGGCAGAGGTTTCGAAAACAGGAATCCTTGACCGAATTCGCAGCCAAGGATTCGCAGCTGGTGAAATTGATGAATACTCTCGATACCTTCCGCAACTACCTTTAGATTAAGAGCTTTCGCAAGCGCGATGACGGTTCGCACGATCTCACCGTTTTCCGTATTC
>DAIRVI010000120.1:0-6524 GCA_036802885.1 Pyrinomonadaceae bacterium | reverse complement strand
TTAAACCACATGCTCCACCGCTTGTGCGGGTCCCCGTCAATTCCTTTGAGTTTCACTCTTGCGAGCGTACTCCCCAGGCGGAATACTTAAAACGTTAGCGACGGCACCCGGAGCATTAATGACTCCAGACACCAAGTATTCATCGTTTAGGGCCAGGACTACCGGGGTATCTAATCCCGTTTGCTCCCCTGGCTTTCGCGCCTCAGCGTCAGTGTCAGCCCAGCAACCCGTCTTCACCTCAGGTGTTCCTCTTGATATCTACGCATTTCACCGCTACACCAAGAATTCCGATTGCCCCTTCTGCACTCTAGCATAACAGTTTCACTTGGCCGTTCTGAGTTAAGCTCAGAGATTTCACAAGTGACTTGTTACGCCGCCTACGCGCCCTTTACGCCCAGTAAATCCGAACAACGCTTGGTCCCTACGTATTACCGCGGCTGCTGGCACGTAGTTAGCCGGACCTTACAAATAGTACCGTCATTTATTCTTCCTATTCTTTCGAAGTTTACATACCGAAATACTTCATCCTTCACGCGGCGTTGCTGGGTCAGGCTTTCGCCCATTGCCCAAAATTCCCGACTGCTGCCTCCCGTAGGAGTCTGACCCGTTATTCAGTGTCAGTGTGACCGACCGTCCTCTTAGACCGGTTACAGATCGTAGCCTTGGTAAGCCATTACCTTACCAACTAGCTAATCTGCCGCAAGCTCCTCTTCAAGCGATAAATCTTTAACAACTGTCATCTTGCGATGCCGCTGCATTATGCGGTATTAGCGTCCGTTTCCGGACGTTATTCCCCACTCGAGGGTAGATTACTTACGTGTTACTCACCCGTGCGCCACTCTATGCACTCTCCGAAGAGAGCTTTAATCGTTCGACTTGCATGTCTGAGGCACGCCGCCAGCGTTGATTCTGAGCCAGGATCAAACTCTCGTTAGTTTCCTAGTTCATCATTTTGAATGCCTATAATTTTACTCATAGGACTTTTTGTTGTTCATACGAATTAACACATGGACACGCATATCTAGTTTTCAAATATCAACTTCTTTTACTTCGCTCTCCTAAAAACTTCACCAGAGGCGAAACTCTCGATTATACAGATGTCATTCTGTATGTCAACCGATTAAGACATTATTTCAACTTATTATTGAATCTAAGTAAAAACAAGCTTTATCGGCAACTTTCTATTGTCTTCAAATGGTGCATTGTTGTCAAGTTACAGGAGCTAAATGGTAGGCATCCGTCGGAGATGCGAAAAGAACTGGAGACTCTGGAGCGGGCGACGAGGGTCGAACTCGCGACTTTCAGCTTGGGAAGCTGACACTCTACCACTGAGTTACGCCCGCTTTTCGTTTATGTTAACACGACTTTAGAGCGAATTCTACTGATTCTTCTTTGCCTCGAGGATCATGTCGATCACCTCACGCACGGCACCGCGTCCGCCATCCAGCCCTGTTATGTGGTGAGCTGCCCCCTTAACTGCGTCATGAGCGTCTCCAACGGCACACGCAAGCCCCACGAGCGGAAATACCTCGGCATCGGGAGTGTCGTCACCGATGAATGCTGTTTCGTCGGGCGTGACGCCGGCAGCGGCAACCAACTCGTGAAAGGCAGAGACCTTTTCCTTTCGTCCCTGAAAGATAAATTCGACGCCAAGCTGTCCGGCCCGTAGATCAACAATCTTGGAATTACGACCCGAAATTATCCCCGACCGAAAACCGGCCTGATGCCACATAACTATTCCCTGGCCATCACGAGCATGAAAAACCTTGAGTTCCTCGCTCCTTTCAGAAAAGTAAAGACGGCCGTCCGTCAACACGCCGTCCACATCCATTATCAATAGCTTTATTTTTGAAGCGCGCTCTTTTAGATTCACATTACGTACCGTTAATCCCTATCTGCATTCGCCGCACTCTGATGCCGGGAAATTTTTTGGTGGCTTGTACCGTTTTCAGAAACTTGTTTGCCTCCGCCAATGTACGGCTGGCATAAACACCGATAAAGGCCGTCTTATCGGCCACTCCCGTATAGTAATTTGTTCCTGTGTCGACACAGTTGAGTGCAAAAACCTTGTTATGAGGAAACATTTCCTGGATCGGCAGCCTATCTGCTTCGTCAAAAGATGGGTTAGCACAATCGCCCCAGTCCTCAAGTTTCCTGCTCATAAGGACGATTCCGTAAAATTTCTCTGATTCGTATATTACAAAGTTTTTGCCAGTATCGAATGGCAGGTCAAACGGCTGAAAGTCCTTACGATTTTTACACGGTGCGGTCGGATCTCCGCATACCTTGCCCAGTTTAGTTTTCTTCTGGGCATGTGCCGACAACGTCGTGACAAGCAGAAAGCCAGCAACGATATAAATCAACGAAACTCTTAGTCTCATATTTACCTCACTTCGAACATTTCAACGGTGCTTAGTTTCCAACCGGTTCCAACCTTTGTAAGGCGATATACGGCCATTCCGGTTTCGGTCTCTTTGTTGAGCAACTTGATCGTCATAGATGCTTCGACAAGTACCGTACTTGCATCGATCCGGTCGATCTGGCGAACTTGCGTCTGCCATTGCTCGGTTGAGCCAGAGACGCCGCCTGCGAATTTGGTCACCTCGCCGGGCATCGTAAGGGCATCGACGTCGGCCTTACGATTTGCTGTTGCTGCTCTGTCAAAGTCAGCAAAAAAGGCCTTAACGCTTGCATCCGCGGCCGATGCGTAACCCAATTTGTTCCGTAAGTTGCGTGCCGCCAGACTCGCTCCATAGTCCGCGTCGGTAATGATCGCGGCCTCAACATACTTTAGAGCAGCGTCCGTTTGACTCGATCGGCTTGCGATCTCAGCTAGTCCGACGTTTGCCCATGCAATACTTCTCGAAGTTGGCAATTTCTCATCCAAAACAGCGCGAAACTCCTTTTCAGCTTCGGTATTTTTGTTTTGAGAAAGGAGCGACCGGCCGAGCAATATCCGCAGATCGTCAAATCGAGGGGAATCTCTTAACAGAGTTCGAGCAGTGATTTCGGCGTTTACAAAGTCCTGTTTGTCGAAATAACGCTTTGCCGTTAGCAGCGGATCGCTGTCGCTCGATTCGCGGGGGGCAACGTCATCCCAATACTCGGTTTGTGGGTATAATTTGTCAGAATCGACCTCAACTCTAATAATTTTACTCCCGGTCTTAAATGAAATCTCACCAAAACTCGTCGCTCTTATCGTGCTCGGTGCTGTGATCTTTTCACCCGTAATCGTCGTTGCGGTGACGTTGATGGTGGCATCAGTTTCGCCTGTGTTTCTGAGGGCAACTTTAGTCTCTGAACCATTTGATTGCGGCAAACCGGCTAACAAATTCATTTCCGTAACTTTATCGAGCAGGTTGTCGAGCAAGTCCTTTTGCAACGAAAACGCAGCTCTAAGTTCGGCAAGATTCAGATTTCCGTCCTGCGCATTTGCCCTGATTATGTCGGAAAACTCTGCACCGCCCACTCGTTTCGCAACCAGCCGCCAAACCATCGAGCCTTTGTTAGCGACCTCCGTATAATAAAAATCATCGAGCGGTGAAACGGTGCTGATCGGGGCATCACGCTTTGAGACCGCGGCGTACGACACGCGCTGCCGAAGCCGTTCGACATCGGCCACGTCTTTTCCGAACTTGCTCTCGATAAATTGAGTCGCGATATAACGCGAAAGCCCTTCGCTAATAACGCCATAGCCCTCGCCGGTCACGGACACGGCATTGCCGAGCCATAGCTTGGCCGCGGCTTCTGCGATATTCATAACGGTAAGCGAATCGATTTTTGAGCGTCGGAATACGGATTCGTCAACAACTACCGTCCCGCCGCTGCCAAAACCTGCCCCGCGACGGCCGGAGATCAACCGTAGCGGCACATCAGGAGCTTTTCCAAGAATCCCGCCGGCAAAGGCTTTGGCTTCCGTCAGTAGGGCCGCCAATTCCGCAGCGCGCTTCTGTCCGTCCGCGCCAGTGCCTTTGGGAGAATAAACTGTGACGCCGCTTTGGTTCGAGACGTCCCAGCTTCCCGCCACAAAAAAAGGCTGCCCGTTCAACTTCTGCTCAAACGTCCCCGCGACCTCATTCCCAGCCGAAACGGCCGTCTGTCCAACGGCGGCATTTACTTTAATATGGGTAGGAGCCATATCGGCGCCGCGGGCATAGAACCAACTATTCGGTGTCGGATACCAGTACGAGAGCGGCAGGAATTGTGCGTTCGTCGGCGAAACTGAGCTCAGGGCCGTGTTGTCCTTTAAACCGATTTTGTATTCGATTGTTGCCGTCAGAAGTGCATCGGGCGATACCGAGGCAAATCGGACTCCCAGCCTCTGTAAGCTCGATGACGAGTTGATCTTCTCTTCGTTCTTTGTAAAATCAACGATCGCGTCGTTTATCTTTAGAGATGTGACCTCCGCGAGTGGAGTGATCCTGAGCGTTAATGTAGACGCCGGTTTTTGCGAGACATTTCTCAGATTCACGACTGCTTTGACGGCGACGATTCTTGCACTGTCCTGCGGGAGCGTCACATTTAGGTCGTATTTCTGTACTTGCCATGTTGCCGCGGCACTGCGGCCCGAGTCTTGTGCATACGCCGCCGCGTGAAATAATAGAACGGACAAGGTCAGAGATATAACCGAGATTTTATTCATTTTAATAAATGTGATATCTAATCTTGTTCGACTAACTCGTGGATCTTCTTTAGCTTTGAAAGCAGTTTCTCCAACCTCGAAAGCGGCAATTGATTCGGCCCGTCACTCGGAGCCTTTGCCGGGTTGTCATGAACCTCCATAAAAACCGCATCCACACCACACGCGACGCCTGCACGAGCAAAGTTTTCGATGTATTCCGACTGCCCGCCCGTTGCCTTACCGAGCCCGCCTGGTAACTGCAGGGAATGTGTCACGTCAAACACGACCGGCACGCCAAACGAACGCATGATCGGAAACGACCGCAGATCGACGACGAGATTATTATATCCAAAACTCGCTCCCCGTTCTGTAAGGAGAATTTTATCGCAACCCGCGTCCTGAAGCTTTTCGACAATGTTCTTCGCGTCCCACGGGGCGAGAAATTGTCCTTTCTTGACGTTGACGGCTTTGCCTGATTTTGCGGCGGCAACCAAGAGGTCCGTCTGACGGCAAAGAAACGCTGGGATTTGGAGAATGTCTGCAACTTCGGCAACCTTCTCGACCTGCCAATGTTCATGAATATCCGTTATGACCGGCACCCCGACCTCGTCCTTCACCTGTGCGAGCACCTCAAGGCCGAATTCCATTCCCTTACCGCGAAAACTCTCGATCGAGCTGCGGTTCGCCTTGTCGAACGAAGATTTATAAACAAAATCGACGCCGACATGCTTGCAAATGTCTTTGATCTCCTGAGCCATGAAAAGGGCATGTTGATCGGACTCAACAACGCACGGCCCAAGAAGGAAGGAAAGCTTACCGGTGCCGAAAGGAACTTGTCCTACTGTGAATGATTGCATTAGCTATCTTGTTTCGATTGATATTCAAGCCACGACTTTATATCCGACCTAGTCATATTCCACCATACAAAAACCAACCAAGGAAATGGAAAGATCAGTTCCAGAGCAGCTCCTAGGGCGGAAGGCGTGGCTCCGGCACCGATGATGGCGGTGATAACCAGATAAACCCACCACACCACGTCGAGCGTCAGTAAAATTAAGGTAGCCCAGCGAGCCTCCTTAATACCGAGAAATGTGACTATCGCTGCCCCAGCCACTAATAAGCATAGACTTACAGTCACGATAACTAGGAATTGTGACCCATCACCTTGCGGGTCATAGGGAATTTGAAATGATCCGTTATATGGCAGGAACCTCGGCCCGACAATTAAGAAACCGCCAGTGAATGGAAATACAGAAGTCAACGGCAACACGCAATAGGCGATCACAATAAAAATTGTCATCACATAAAGGCGAATTGGTTTATCAACACGCTTAGCCATAAAGACATCTATTCCCCGGTCGCTGCCTCTGACCTTTCAGGCATCTCGACCTGCTTATCGCTTGTAACATCATGTTCGAGATTCTCGCTGCGAAGTCGATTTTGCCAAGCGGCCTCGACAAATGACACGAACATCGGGTGAGCGGCGAGCGGTTTTGATTTGTATTCCGGATGGAATTGACACGCGATAAAATATGGGTGGGTTTCGCGTGGCAGCTCGATCATCTCGACAAATTTACCATCGGGCGAGACTCCGCTAAAAACCATTCCTTCCTTTTCGAGGACTTCGCGATATTCCGGATTGAATTCATATCGATGACGATGGCGCTCACCGATTTCGCCGATGCCGTGATAAACATCGCGTGCGAGCGAGTCTTCCTTGAGTTCGCACTGCCAATTACCAAGGCGCATCGTGCCGCCGTATTCCTCGACATTGACCAGATCTCGCAGCTTAAAGATTATTGGGAACGGAGTTTCTTCGTTGAATTCGGTCGAATCCGCATCGCGCAAGCCGCAAACATCGCGTGCAAACTCGATACACGCCGTCTGCATCCCGAGGCAAATT
>DAIRVI010000119.1:0-6643 GCA_036802885.1 Pyrinomonadaceae bacterium | reverse complement strand
CAAATAATGGGCCGCCGACACCAAAATTAGCCGGATTATCAAACCTGACTTCATAAGCCATACCTGGCAGGATACCGCCGTTTACCTGGCCGATGTTGTCAGTGGTGTTCGGGTCCGCAACCGTGCTCGAGACAAAATAATACTCGCCGTTAGCATCGGTGACGGCCGTTCCGACGAGCACGCCTGCTTTATAGAGGCGAACTGTAACGCCCGCAATGCCCGGCTCACCCGGATCCTGGACTCCATTGTTGTTTGTATCGCGCCAGACCCGGTTTCCGATCTCGATCGGCGCCGCACTACATAAGGCCTGGACGTTGCCCATTCCGTTGGCCTTTCCGAAATCTTCGGAATTGTAGGCAACATAGCCGCGATTTTGAGCGCCCGTTGTATTGTCGAACCAGCGGAATCCTCCTGCGTCAAAGATGTTGTCATTAGGAATATATGTCGGGTCAAAGATCGTGGCGACCATAACGGTGTGACCCGGAATCTGTTGGGTAGCACCTTGGCCCACCTCGTGGTGCGGACTTGAGTTTGGATGATAGTTGTCTTGCCAGTAATATTCACCATCGCCCGGCCCTTCGCCGGTATTTTGCGGCGCACCGCCGATTCCGCCGCAGCGACCGTTGGTTTCCAAAGTCCAACCGAGACTTAGGCTGCCGCATGCCCTCAGTATTTCGCCGCCGGTGATGCCGGTAGATAGATAATTCGGCAGGTTAGGGTTGCTGGGGCTATTCCTGCCTGTCTGATCGCCATCGCGGTCACGGAATGACATGATCAAATTTCCGCGATCAAACTCTATATCGGAGAACATAGGCTGCGGATATATGAAATTGGGGAGGGCAATGGTGTGAATCGTAGCAAAAGTTGTCCGCCATGCAAGCCAATTTGCCAAGTTCGGACCGTCGACTTCCTTACGGGGGTAGTTTATCGAAAATTGAAAAACAGGCGACGCGCTGAAAACCAGAGTAGCCGGATCGACTGTGTAGACATATGCTCGAAGATTGGAGAGCGTTGCCGGCGTTGATTCTGCCGAACAAACTGCTCCCACGTAGATCAAGCCTTCGTTAAAACTAACCGCAAACGGGCGTACGTCGACTGCATTTGTGCAGCTCGGCATCGTTGCCGGAAACGCGACACTTGTGATGGTAGCGTTGTTGAGTGCCCCGCTAGTCGGTACCTTATAGAGTCTGCGGTTCGCGAGATTCATCACAAAGAGGTTTGCCCCGTCGTCGGAAATTGCCATTCCACCAAAAGCGATCTTGCCAACGGCTTCCCAGGTAGCCTGCCCATTATCAAAATTATAATCAGCGGTGTTGTGAGGATTTGCACCGGCGGTGTTGGCACCGAAAATCGTATTAAGATTTGCATATTCGGACACAGCCCCGGTCCCACGATCTATCTGATATATCGCCCCTGTCCCTCCGGGGCCAAATTTCGCATGTTTTTTCATATACGCGGAAACAAAGACCCTCCGGTTGGTGCGATGATATGCGATGCCAAAGGTTGTACCCACTTGATCGGTCGAAGCCAAACTTGTGTTGCCAGGCGACAGAAAATCCGCAATTGGCAGTCCACCGGTCGTCCGGGTGCTGCCCGCAGTATATGGGGTAGTAAAGACGGCATCTGCCTGATCAGCACTGCCAACGCCGAAAACTTGCGAGCAAATGGCCGGATTATTCTCGCAGTAATCGGTCGCCCGATTTAGAGCGAGGTTCACATTTGCGGTACCGAGGTCGGGAACAAACTGCACGGTCGATCCGGAATCTGCCGCGAGTCCGCCGTTCACCGAATCGGTACTTCTGGCGGAGGGCGAAAATCCAGCCGGGATCGTTGTGAATTCGACGCGATATGGCCCTGTGCTGCCTGTTGTTGATACGGAATAAGTTCCGTCGGCAGCCGAAGTCGCAGTGCCGCTCAAAAGTCCCGCAGAGTTATAGGCCGAAACGGTCACATTTGCCACACCCCTATCTACGGCCAAAGGCGCCGCGGCGGTGCCGCCGGTTGTGTCGTAGGCTCCGTCACCGTTAAAATCCTGAAAAACCCGGCCGGATATCGAGCCTGCCGCCGGAGCAAAGTCATAAGATAGATCTTGCTTTTGAGCGCTAGAGCGAAATGATTGTGATATGGCCGCGAAGAAAACTATAGAGATCGCGACAAAGGTTAATGCCGCTATGCTGCGACGCGATAAGATTTTTGATATTTTCATTTTGATTTAGGAAAATTAATATACGCAAGAAACCCGACCTTGAATGGATCGGTACAATGTTACCTAACAGTTTTTGTGCGGTGAAGCGGAGCGACGCCACAACGGAGTATTGATATCGAAGACAATATCAAACACGTCAATCTGAGTCAATCAGCTGTTAACGCAGAGTCCTCGCACCAATTGCTCCGCATCTGTCGAAACTACCAACTCACGGCAACGTCGCACTTTGATTCGAATTTAGCGTTTAAGTTTGCCTACAAACTTTTGACGAAATTTTGCTACCTTCGGCGCGACGACCGCGGCGCAATACGGCTGGTTCGGATTGTTGGCAAAATACTCTTGGTGGTAATCTTCGGCCGGCCAGAATTTGTCGAACGCGGTAACCTCGGTTACGATCGGGTTTTCATATATGCCCTCGGCAGCGATCTCAGCGATCACATCCTCGGCAGTGCGTTTTTGTGCGTCCGAGTGGTAAAAGATGGCGGATCTGTACGACGTCCCGACATCGCCGCCCTGACGATTCAAAGTTGTTGGGTCATGGACCGTGAAATACACGCGTAGCAGGTCACCGAACGAGAGTCTGACAGGGTCAAACCTTATCTGCACAACCTCAGCGTGCCCGGTGGTTTCCGAGCAGACCTGTTGGTAAGTCGGATTTTCGGTATGTCCACCGGAATAGCCGGAAACAACATCCTCAACGCCGACGAGATCGTCAAATACCGCCTCGACGCACCAAAAACATCCGGCCGCTAGCGTCGCTGTTTCTAAATTATTGTCTTCCATAATGTTTCGTCTCGACTATTCTTCGTCTTCACGCAGTTTTTCGAGAACCGAAAAATCCTCAAGCGTTGTTACATCGCCGACCACCTCGCCGCTTGAGGCAAGCTCACGTAATAGCCGCCGCATTATCTTCCCGGAGCGGGTTTTTGGCAGCATATCAGTGAAACGGATGTCATCGGGCTTTGCGAGTGCGCCGATCTCGTGGGTGACGTGAGCTCGGAGCGTTTCTTTCAATTCGTCGTTGCCGGTTCGGCCACCCTCAAGCGTTACAAACGCCGCGATCGCTTGGCCCTTTAGTTCGTCCGGACGGCCAACAACGGCCGCTTCGGCGACGGCTTCGTGCGAGACGAGAGCTGATTCTATTTCGGCGGTGCCAAGGCGATGGCCGCTTACATTGATGACGTCATCAACGCGGCCCATTATCCAGTAATAACCGTGCTCATCGCGGCGGGCTCCGTCACCCGCGAAATAAAACCCCGGAATTTCGGACCAGTAAGCTTGCTTGTAACGATCGTCATCGCCCCAAAGCGTTCGCAGCATCGACGGCCACGGGTGGGTTGCTACAAGGTACCCGCCTTCGTTTGCCGGAACAGATTTACCGGCTTTAGTGACAATGTCGAGCAGAATCCCCGGGATCGGACGGGTCGCGGTTCCCGGAACGGTCGGCGTCGCGCCCGGCAGCGGCGAGATCATGATCGCCCCTGTCTCGGTCTGCCACCAAGTGTCGACGACCGGACATTTACCTTTACCGATAATCTGGTGATACCACATCCACGCCTCCGGATTGATCGGTTCGCCGACCGTGCCGAGCAGACGCAAACTCGATAGATCGTGCTTGAGCGGATACTGCTCACCCCATTTGATGAACGCGCGGATCGCGGTCGGCGCTGTATAAAAGATGTTGATCTTATGTCGTTCTATAATGTCCCAGAAACGATCGAAGTCCGGAAAAGTCGGTGCGCCTTCGTACATAAACACGGTCGCGCCATTTGCAAGCGGTCCGTACACGACGTAGCTGTGACCGGTCACCCAGCCGATGTCGGCGGTGCACCAAAAGATATCGTCGTCCTTGAGGTCGAAAACGATTTTGGCGGTATATGCAGTTTGCGTGAGATAACCACCCGTCGTGTGCAGGATGCCCTTTGGCTTCCCGGTTGTGCCCGAGGTGTAGAGAATAAACAGCGGATGTTCGGAATCGAGCTCTTCGGCCGGGCAATCGGCATCGACGGTTTTCGTGAGCTCATGCCACCAATGGTCGCGGCCGGGTTTCATCGATATCTTTGAGTGAGTACGCTGAAAGACAACGATGTTCTCGACGCTCGGACATTTCTCGGCTGCTTCATCAACGATCTCTTTAAGCTTGATCTCAGAACCGCGACGATAACCGCCATCGGCCGTGATTATGAGCTTGCAATTACAGTCATTCACCCGATCGGTGATCGCCTCGGCTGAAAATCCGCCGAATATGACCGTGTGCGTCGCTCCGATCCGCGCACACGCGAGCATTGCAACCGAGAGTGCCGGGATCAGCGGCATATATAGCGCCACGCGGTCATCCTTTTGCACGCCCAACCGTTTCAGAACATTCGCAAATCTCGATACCTCTTGGTGAAGCTGCAGATACGTGATCGTCTTGATCTCGCCCGTCTCGCCCTCCCAAATGATCGCTGCCTTGTTTTTTCGCCAAGTCGCCAAATGACGATCCAAACAGTTGTAAGAGATGTTGATCTTGCCGCCTACAAACCACTTTGCAAACGGCTCATTCCAGTCCAAAACGGTGTCCCACTTTCTGAACCAATCCAGGCTTTCCGCCTGCTTTGCCCAAAATGCCTGCGGGTCGGCTGCGGCCTCAGCGTATATCCTCTCGTATTCTTCGAAGGATTTGATATGCGCCTTTGCAGCAAATGCCAGTGGCGGCGGAAATAGGCGATGTTCGTTAAGCGTTGATTCGATGGCGATTGGTTCGGGCATACGGGTAAATTATAGTGCATCGCCGCTTTTTTGCAGAAGCCCGCACCTTAAACGCTATTTGGAATCACATTCTGGCCTTTTAGGACCGGAGTTCTGGTCCGGAGATGTGTCGCAGGTCACTTTTTCCACAATTATTAAAGCGTACAATTAAACCGAATGGCGGTGCGGCTGATCGGCGATCGATTTTTCTGTGGGGGCAAGATGATCTCCACTTTGCCCGTGTGAACGTCGAACAAGCCGCGTATATCGGAAGCGCCCAACCCGCCGATAGTATAAGGAGAAGTAACGAGATGTCCCCAAACACACTACTAACAATCGGACAACAATTCAGCCGCCGTTCGTGGGCCGAGCCGTGGAAGATCAAAATGGTCGAACCGCTGCATATGAGCAGCCGCGAGGAACGCGAAAAAGCCCTCCACAAAGCGGGTTTCAATACGTTTCTGCTCAGGTCGGACGACGTCTACATCGATCTGCTGACCGACAGCGGCACGGGTGCGATGAGCGACCGGCAATGGGCCGGAATGATGCTCGGAGACGAGGCCTACGCAGGCAGCCGCAATTTCTATCATCTTGAGTCGGCGGTCCAAAAATTTTACGGCTACAAGTACATCGTCCCGACTCATCAGGGCCGCGGGGCCGAGCACCTGATCAGTAAAGTCGCCATCAAGCCGGGCCAGTATGTGCCGGGCAATATGTACTTTACGACGACGCGTTTGCATCAGGAGCTGGCGGGCGGAATATTCGTCGACGTCATCATCGACGAGGCACACGATCCGCAGATACTGCATCCTTTTAAGGGCAACATTGACCTCGACAAACTCGAAACGCTGATCAAGCGTGAGGGCGCCGATAACATCGCCTATGTCAGCGTCGCCGGGACTGTCAACATGGCCGGCGGCCAGCCGGTCAGCATGGCGAACATTAAGGACCTTCGCGATCTGACTAAAAGGCATGGCATCAAGCTCTTTCTCGACGCAACGCGGATGGTCGAGAACGCGTTCTTCATCCAGGAGCGTGAAGACGGATACGCCGACAAGTCCATCGCCGAGATCCTCAGGGAATTCTGTGGTTACTCCGACGCAGCCTGGATGAGCGCGAAAAAAGACAGCCTCGTCAATATCGGCGGCTGGCTGGCGGTCAATGATGAAGAGATGTTTGAGGAATTGCGAAATCTCGTCGTCGTTTACGAAGGCCTGCATACCTACGGCGGCCTTGCCGGACGCGACCTCGAGGCAATGGCCATCGGCATCGCCGAAAGCGTTCAGGACGAGCATATCCAGTCGCGGATAGGGCAGGTCCGCTATCTCGGCGAACTGCTGACGACGTGGAATATCCCGATCGTGCATCCGGTCGGTGGCCACGCGATCTTTCTCGACGCCAAGGCGTTCTATCCGCAGCTCGAGCAGATAAAATTTCCGGCTCAGACATTGGCGGCCGAGCTCTATCTAGATTCAGGGATTCGTTCGATGGAACGCGGCATCGCCTCGGCCGGGCGGAACGCTGAGACAGGTGACCATAATTATCCTAAACTCGAACTCACGCGGCTGACCATCCCGCGGCGCGTTTACACGCAGGCACACATGGACGTCGTCGCCGAATCGGTCCGCGCCGTCTACGAAAACCGCGACCAGACCCGCGGCCTGAAAATGGTCCACGAGCCGAAATACCTGCGATTTTTCCAGGCGA
>DAIRVI010000118.1:0-6663 GCA_036802885.1 Pyrinomonadaceae bacterium | reverse complement strand
CTGAGGACGGTGACGCGTACCGCCGCAACATGGACCGCCTGATGCGCAAATGGGATACCGCGAAGGACCTCGTTCCGCAGCCAGTGTTTTACGGAGAAGGGGAGAAGGAAGAAATCCGCATTCCGCAATCCACAATCCGCAATCGAGACGGCGTCATCTATTTCGGGACATCCACATACGCAGCCGAGGAGGCGTTAGAGCTATTAGAAGATGAAGGTATCCACCTCGACGCAATGCGTGCCCGTGCATTTCCGTTCGGCAAAGCGTTCCGTGATTTCGTCGATGCACACGAACGCATCTTCGTCATCGAGCAAAACCGCGACGCCCAATTCCGCAGCCTGATGATGATCGAGCTTGGCACCGACGCCGCAAAGCTCGTCTCCGTCCTCAACTACGACGGCATGCCGATCACGGCGGACAATATCTTCAGGCAGATCAAATCGGATATATGAAAAAGGAAAATGATTTTTCAAAAGGAGTGCGAGGTAAGTTCGCTAATTCAGATGGCGAGTTCAATCTACCTAGATATCTGGAACCGGAGATTGCCGACCCAGAGTGGGAAGAAGAATGTATCGCGGAAGCATTGCATCGTAGCGCTGAAATGGATGCTGATCCAAGCAAGGGATTGACCGAGGAAGAATTCTGGCCCTTAATAGAGCAATATCTGGCTGAGATACGTATCAGGAAAGACGAGGAGGTGAAATGATGATTCGAGTGATTGCCCACTCATCCTCAAACACAGCGTCCGCGACCGCCGAGCACATCGCCGCCACAGCCGACGAAGCCGCAAAGGTGCGCGAAGGAATGGTGATCGTCCGCGTCCTCGACGGCATAGTAAAAAACAGATACGCCAACGACCCCGGCAAACTCGCCGCCTGGATCTCGGCAAGCCACGTCGAGAAGGCTCCAAAGAAAAAAGGCCCCAACGAATCCGTAGAATCTATGAAGGTCGCAACATTACTACTTCTGTTAATAACGGTCTTCTTGATCGCGCCGGTATTTGCGCAAAAGAAGAAGAGCGTCGCCAAACCGAAGCCCAAACCAACACCGACGCGAAAAACAGATATAACTGTTGAGCGCTCTGACGGCAACACTCTAGTTGGGACGCCGGTCCTACCCGGAATGGCAAATGGACGGCAAGGCCTCGCATTCCAGTTGCTCTTTTCCAGCGAAAAGCCCGACGAGACCACGCTTATTGTGAGTTCAGTCAGTTCCGATTACCTCTACGCCGACGGGGCTTACGTCAATGTCCTTGTGGACGGAAGCAGTCTTGTGGGAACGAATTACAAGGCGGCACGATCAGCCGATAGCGGTAGTAATGGAATGGCAATTGAGCGGATGTACATTCCGTTATCAACCTTACAAGTGCTTCTTCTTGCCAATTCTAGCCGCGTAGACATTATCGTCAACTGGTACATGAAGTTCACGGTATCTGCCGCGTCAAAGGCTTCAATTCGCCGATTCTTGGATACCATCGAGCCGATTGTTGGAGAAGCGAGACATCAGCGAGAGGAGGAAACCGCGAATCGCAAGAAGGCGGAAGAGGCCCAGAAGATTCGCGATGCTGAGCAAAAGAAGATATTTGACGCCGAGGAGAAAGAAAGGAATACGTGCCGACTTTCGCAAAGCAAGGCTCCGCGAGTTCGGGGTCTTCAACTCGGGATGTCTATTAGCGACGTTAACTCGATTGTGCCTATTCAATACTTTGCGTTGGATCGGCAACGGCTCGCGATTGGGATTGATGCATTCGGGACTCGAAAGTTCATCTGGAACGCTGAAGAACGTGGTATCTACTCGGGACGACCGGCGATTTCATTTAGAAAGCCCGGCTGTAGTGTAGACAGCTATTGGGTAGATCCAGCCGACTCGGTTTTCAAAATGAAATTTGGTTCTGCCCTACCGACCTCTCTTGAAGGCGTCTGGAACATGAGATTGTTGGTTCGAGAGAATCAACTTGTCGGATTTTACGTTTCCTATCTGCCACATCTGTTAGGGATTAAAGATGAGCGTGGAATGATGAAATCTGGAGCGTTTCAACAAATGCTCTTGACCGACAGTATTCTCCCGAAGGAATGGTCCGGTTCAAAGCTACTCGACTTCGCGGCCTGCGATGGCTTCTACGTTGATGTGGATGATTTCCATCCCTCTATTGCTGTTGTAGACACAAATGCTTTGGACAGCGCTGTTTCCGCGTGTTTTCCTGAAATTTCGCAGCCAAAGCCAACGATACGGCCATAAAAGCTAATGTGGGAACGACGAACATTTCATGACTGTGCATCTGAATTGATGGCTGTGAGCGAAGATTTTCGGTCGGCGTATACCAATCGAAACGGATGGGACGAAGAAAAGAAAAGACGGATTCTCGCCGATTCTTCGGTTCGCGGTCGTGAGGTTCTTCAAATCTTAGCCCTTTCCGTTCGTGGTGAGCAGGACATAGGTCTGGTCGGAAAATCATCAACGCCAGTCGGCTCTTTGCGTACTAATGTTACGGAAGCTGAACAACGGGAAGTAACTGCGAGCTACGCAGGTCCCTATGCCGATGTCGATGGATACAAACCGCTCGCGTTACGCGAGGCATTAAATAAGATTGCTCATCACGACCCCACTCGAAGCGGTTTCTTCGCAAACGAAAGCACTCACGATTTGATTTTGGTGGGAAAAGATCAGAAGGGTTTGGGTTGGATTGCAATTGTTTCATTAATCGACCTTGCACGAGTGATTCAGTCTTTACCCGATATTAAAATAGGACAAGCGACAGCACACTAACTTATGACCTACGTCAGATCAACATTTCGACATCCGGCATTGCCGAAAAACGAGCTTGGGTACACGGTGGATTATTATGAGGGTTCGCTTTCTACGCTTTGTGCGGGGTGCGGGCATGATTCGATCAACGCGGCGATCGTCGCGGCGTGTTGGGAGATGAACATCGAGCCGCACAAGGTGGCAAAGCTCTCGGGTATTGGTTGTTCGTCGAAATCTCCTGCTTATTTCCTGAGCAATTCGCACGGGTTTAATTCGGTTCACGGCCGTATGCCTTCGGTTGCGACTGGCGCGAATCTCGCGAATCGCGACCTGATCTATTTCGGCGTCTCGGGCGACGGCGACACGGCTTCGATCGGGATGGGGCAATTTGTTCACGTTGTCCGGCGAAATCTGAACATGGTTTACCTCGTGATGAATAACGGCTGCTACGGCCTTACTAAAGGCCAGGACTCCGCCACCGCAGACGCCGGGTCAAAAAGCAAAGCGGGAAGTGTTAACCTTTTCGAAGCGATAGACCTCGCGAGCCTCGCTATCGAACTTGGAGCAACCTTCGTCGGACAGAGTTTCTCGGGCGATAAAGAGCAGCTTATCCCGCTGATGAAAGCCGCGATGTCGCACAAAGGCTTTGCGTTCCTCAATGTGATCTCACCGTGTGTCACATTCAATAACAATGCCGGTTCAACTAAATCGTATGATTACGTCCGCGAACACGTCGAAAGTACCGGCACGATGGATTTCGTGCCAATGATGAAAGAGATCAAAGCTAGTTATGAGGCCGGCGACGTTTCGGACATTACAATGCACGACGGTTCGGAGATCCGCTTACACAAATTGCAGAAGGACTGGGATCCGACCGATCGACGCTCGGCAATGAACGCCGTTCAAAACGCAAAGGATAAGGGTGAGATCCTGACGGGGCTGCTTTATATCGACGAATCGTCGCAGGAGCTGCACGATATGATCAAGACGAGCGAAAAGCCGCTTAATTCCATGATAAATGCCGAGTTATGTCCTGGTTCGGAAATTTTGGAGAATATTAACCGCAGTCTGAGGTGAAAGAGACTTTAACAGAGTTTTACAGCCCTTAACGTCCGTATGAAGCAGCCCGGGAGATTATTGATTCTGAAGTGAGAATTGTTTAGACTTACCTTCAATTTGCGAGATTAAGTTTATCCCATAAAGGATTACGCTACGGTCCTTTATTGAACCAGAAAATGAAATTAACCAGTCTTGGCCACGCCGGCTTTATCATTGAAACGAACGGCCTGCGCATCTTGTGTGATCCGTGGTTTAATCCGACATATTTTGCATCCTGGTTCCCATTTCCGCGAAATGACCGGCTAGACCTGTCTCAAATAGCGGGAATCACGCACCTTTATGTATCGCATCCGCACAAAGATCATTTTGATCGCAAGTTTTTGAAGCAAAATGTTTCTAAGGATGTGGCCGTCATATTACCGGTCTATCCGTTACCGTTGTTTGAGAAAGATCTGAGGGAACTTGGCTTTTCGCAAATGGTTTATTGCAAAGACGGCGAACGCGTATCGATCGGTAACGGAGTCACTGCAACGGTAAATAATTACACAGCGTCGACGGATGGCGGGGTCGGGGACTCGTGCCTTCTGCTCGATGACGGTGAGGTCAGAGTGCTGCACCTCAACGATGCGCATCCCGAAGATGCGTCGGCACTGTTAGAGGATGGTCCGATCGATCTGGTAATGCTTCAATACTCGGGCGCAAGCTGGTATCCGGTTGTGTATGATCTGCCCGAAGAAGAAAAGGTGGCTTTATGCAAGCTAAAACGCAGCAATCAGACTCAGCGTGCGTTTCGATATATCCAACAACTAGCGCCTAAATTTATCGTCCCCTGTGCCGGCCCGGCCTGCTTTCTCGACGATGAACTCTTTCACCTGAATGATCTCGACGACGATCCGAATTCAGTGTTCCCCGATCAAAAATTTTTCCTAGAGTTTCTGCAACAAAATCAGATCGACGGTGGATATTTGATGTTACCCGGTTCGTCCGGCACGCTTGAGTCCGGGAAATTTGATGTTACTCATGAGCTTTCCGACACCGAGATCAGTGAGATCTTTGATAACAAACGTGAGTATTTACGGTCGTATCAAGAGAGCCGTCGGTCCGAAATTGAAGATCTGCGAAATAGCTGGGGTGATAATACGATCGATTTGCTGCCCGCGCTTCGCGAATGGTGGGTGCCGCTGTTAAAAAAAGCGAATAAAATTTGTGCGGGCGTCGACGGAAATGTGGTTTTGGACGTTGGGAACGAGCAAATTGTGATCGATTTTATCAGCCGAAAGGTGCGGGCCTGGGGCGGAGAACCGTGGAAATATTACTTTACGATCGACCGCAAATTGATCGAGACCTGTATCAAAGAGCGGTATGAGAATTGGCCCGCCGAACTGTTTCTCTCGCTTCGTATGAAGGTCCAAAGGGAAGGAAAGTATGACGAATGTGTCTATGGTTTCTTTAGGTGTCTCAGTCCGGAACGAATTGAATATTTCGAAAAGCATTACCGCGACTATACCGGTTTGCAAGAAATGTGCTCGATTAACGGACACAAGTTCGAACGCTTTTGCCCACATATGAAGGTCGACCTTCAAAACTACGGGTCGATACAAGGTGACATTCTGACGTGCAGGCGACACGGTTGGGAATTCGATCTGACAACCGGCGAATGTCTTACTTCCAAAAATTATTCTTTGCAGGTTGAACCGCAAACCAAAGCGCAGGCTGAAAGCTAAATCCACTTAGTTGAATTCTTAATCCTTAAGGCCGGGTTCGGAACCGCTGTAGTTTTCGCGAACGGTCACCGGCTGCCCTCGATGGCAATGACGGCGTGAAAACTCAACAAAGTGGGAAAAATCTCGCACTTGTCCGTAGAATTCAACATAATACTTCGACTCTAGGTAATTCCACAGCCACGGTCACCCCCGATTTTACGGTATTTCTCTAGTCAATTCGTTTCCAATCAGGTTTGGCACGTCACTTGCCGTTCTTTGCTTTTGTTGACCCTCGTTATTCTCAAGGAGAATGGCGCTGTTGAGTCACATTTTGATCATAGTGGATTGGGGTTCGGGAAATTTAGCTTGGTGCCAGTTCTCCGGACAAAAAAGAAAATTGTGAACGAGTTACAAACCGCGAAATTCGAGATCGTCAAGCGGGAGGATTACTCCGACGTCACGTATATGCTTGAGGTTCGTCATCCAATGATGGCCCGCGCCGCGCGACCGGGTCAGTTCGTTATCGTTATGTCCCATCCTAAGGGTGAACGCATTCCGCTAACAATTGCCGATTTTGATTCCGAAAAGGGCACGGTCACCCTCGTCATCCAGGCGGTCGGCAAAACAACCTTGGAAATGCAGCAAACGTGTCAGGTAGGAACCACACTTTACGGTATGGCCGGGCCGATGGGCATTCCCAGCCACCTCAGCGACGCTAAAAAGGTCGTGTGTGTAGGCGGCGGGCTCGGTGTGGCGCCGGTGTACCCGCAGGCGCGAGCGTGGAAGCAAAACGGAGCGTACGTAATCGGCGTGCTTGGCTTCAGGAATAAGGACCTCGTTTTTTGGGAAGAGAAATTCCGTGCGATCTGCGACGAGCTGATCATCTGCACGGATGACGGTTCAGCGGGAATCAAGGGTTTTGTCACCGACGGCATCAAACAGGCTTTACAAACTCATCCGGACGTCGACGAGGTGGCAGCGATTGGCCCGCCCGTAATGATGAAGGCGAGCGCAGACGCAACCCGCCCCTCGGGCGTCAAGACAATGGTCAGCCTCAATCCGATCATGGTTGACGGCACCGGTATGTGCGGCGGATGCCGTGTAAAAGTTGGCGAAGAAGTGAGATTCGCGTGTGTCGACGGGCCGGACTTCGACG
>DAIRVI010000117.1:5253-6708 GCA_036802885.1 Pyrinomonadaceae bacterium | reverse complement strand
TCGATATTGCCGTTTTCCGTCCCGCGGAAGGCGTTTGGTACATTTTGCAGAGTTCGGACGAACAACCTCGTTATGAGTATTGGGGAACAAAGGAGGACAGAGCTTGTCCGGGCGACTACGACAAAGACGGTAAAGCTGATCTGTGCGTAGTTCGAGATGAAAATGGTCAGTTGACCTGGTACATCCAACGCAGTTCGGATAATCAGTTCGACGCTGTAAATTGGGGGCTTTCGACTGACAAGATCTTCACCGACACTCCAGTCGATGTTGACGCCGACGGTGCCAACGATATTTTGGTATCGCGCGATGAGAAAGGGCAGCGAGTGTTTTATGCGCTTCGAAGTTCGGATAATTCAATGTTCGTTCTGCCGTGGGGTTTATCAAGCGACGGAATTCGAATCGGAGATTTTGACGGTGATGGAAAGACCGACTTCGGCGCGCTTAGAGATACCGATAAGCAAATGGTTTGGCTTGTTTGGGGAAGTTCCGACGAACAAATGCGCGTATTTTACTGGGGATTGCAGGGAGACCTATAAGCCCTGCGGCGACGGAAAGTTAGATTTGTGATCTTGAACGGGGACTGGTTACTTAAGCACTCCCCGATCATCTAACTAACGTTGTAAATGATGGCGGAGAGATTCCATAAGGGTGGAGTTCACTCCGCCATCAAGTTCGAAACCCGAGTACTGCTCACCGCCTCCCAAAGATCGTCAACGAAATTCCGCCAAGTATTAGAGCAGCCGAGAGGCCAAGGCGGAGACTTGCCGCCTCGCTCAACAACACAATACCAAGAACAGCCGCGATAACCGGCACCGCGAGTTGGAGTACGGCGGCGCGCGTAGATGTGTGAAATTTCAGCGCCGCGTACCATACCGTGTAGCCAACGCCGGACGCAAGAGCGCCGGAAAGCACGGCCAATGCGAAGCCCTCGTTTGAAAGATGAAGGTTCGGCAGATAGACGACCGCGAGAACGGCAGCAAACGGCAGTGAGCGGACGAAGTTTCCCGTTGTGTTTGTTAACGGATTACCGCTCGACTTGCCGCGAAGAGTGTAAAATCCCCACGACATGCCCGCAGCGGCCATCAGAAGCGAACTTGCGAGCGGCGGCGACTGCAAACCCGGAAGCACGAGATAAACCAACCCGCCAACGGCGATAACAAGGCCGAGCCATTCGAGCGCGGATGGCCGTTCGCCTTTGAATATCGCGGCGGCGATCATTGTCATCTGCACGGAGCCGAATAATATCAACGCTCCGGTCCCAGCCGACAGACCAAGATACGCAAACGAAAAACAGATCGCGTACGCGAATAAAAAGAACCCGGAAGGCCAACTGCCAAAGGCGGAAACACGACCGGTAGGGAGTGTGCGCACCGTTGAGTCTTTGCGATGTTGCGCACCCTCGCTACCGCTCAGGTTTCCGCCTTTGCTCACGACGTAGCTAATAACTATCAACGC
>DAIRVI010000117.1:0-5153 GCA_036802885.1 Pyrinomonadaceae bacterium | reverse complement strand
TGCGGGAACAGGATCACGTCGCGGATCGAGTGTTTGTTTGTCAGCAGCATGACGAGGCGGTCGATGCCGATGCCGATGCCAGCCGCTGGCGGCATGCCGTAGGACAAAGCGCGGATGTAGTCTTCGTCGAGGATCATCGCCTCTTCGTCACCACCTTCTCTTTGCTTTGTCTGATCGACAAAGCGCTCGTACTGCTCCTTAGGATCGTTAAGCTCACTAAAGCCGTTCGCGACTTCCATTCCGTTTATGAAAAGCTCGAAACGCTCGGCGATCGCCGGATTATCGGGCGAGGCTTTCGAGAGCGGTGAGATTGATTTTGGGAAATCGACAATGAATGTAGGCTGAATGAGTGTCGGTTCGACTTCGTTCTCGAATGTTTCGAGAAGTGCGGTGTCACCTGAGGCGGAAACACGACCGGTAGGGAGTGTGCCCTTCGCGCCTTCTGATCGCGGCGCACCCTCGCTACCGCTCAGGTTTCCGCCTTTTTGCTCAACGGCCTCTCGCATAGTCATACGCCGGAACTTACTAAAATCGATCTCCTTCCCCTCGTACTCGACTTTTAAACCGCCGGTCGCTCGTTGCACACTTTCGCTAATCAGTTCTTCGCAAAAGTTCATCATCCCTTCGACGTCCATGTAGGCACAGTAGAATTCGAGCATGGTGAACTCGGGATTGTGCTTGTATGAGATACCTTCGTTGCGGAAGTTGCGGTTAAGCTCATAGACCTTTTCAAAGCCGCCGACGACGAGGCGTTTGAGATAAAGCTCGGGCGCGATGCGTGCGTAAAGATCGATGTCGAGGGCGTTGTGATGCGTCTTGAAAGGCTTTGCCGCGGCACCGGTCGCCTTTGGCGTGAGCATCGGAGTTTCGACCTCGATGTAGCCGTGGTCCTCGAGAAAATGGCGGAGCGACGAGATCGTTTTGGCACGAACTTGGAAAACCTCGCGGGTTGTCAGCCCTTCATGCTCGACCTGCAAGCTTGAACCGATCAGATCATAGTAACGCTGACGCTGACGGATCTCGGCGTCGGCGATACCGTGCATTTTGTCGGGCATCGGCAGCATTGCTTTGGCAAGGAATTGCAGCTTTTCGACGTGAACGCTCAACTCGCCGGTGTTCGTTATAAATAAATATCCTTCGACGCCGACGAAATCGCCGTGATCGAGCAACTGCCACGCCGCCCAGCCGTTTTCCGTGTCGATCGTGTCCTTACCGTCATTTTTTACAAGCGCAGCACCGCCCTTCTTATCGCAGTAGATCTGTAATTTGTTAATGCCGTCCGTCAGGTGAACAAAATTCCCTCGCGGCGGCGTGGTCAAGCGGCCCGAGATGCGGACGTTGCCAAATTCCCTGAGCTTTGCGTTGAGAGCATCTTTGATTTCCGCCGGCGGACGCTCGCGTTCGGCGAGTGTCGCGACCACGGCTTCGATCTCGGCGACGATCTCGACGACGGGCGCGTAAGCCTTTAGATTCGTGATCGTATCTTCAGTGCCGCTGACCTTTGAACGGGCGAATTTGTTCGGATATACGTTGCCGACAAGCCCGCGCATCGCGTCTAAGTGCTCGAGGCGTGCCCGCGTTTGGTCGTTCGGTTCAATGATTTCGTCAAATGCAGGAATCGTCATATGTCAGTAGCTGCGTGTCCTTAGCCCGCTCGTGTCCGTAGCCCGCACGTAAGTAAGGGCTCCGCGTTTCGAATACTCGATTATAGATAACCTATACGTCGCGGGCAATTAGGTCGAGCCCTTACTTACGTGCGGGCTACTGACACTTCGTTACCGCAAACATCCGCCGGATGTGGCACAATGTAGTAACCGCATGAGAACGTGCATCGAGGCATAGGCCCCGCCCGCGCGTTCTCTGCGGATAGGTGCGTTTATGGTGAATGAGTTTGATAAGTTGAAGCAGGAAATTTCCGAGGGCACCCGTGTGATCAGCCTCAGCGGCCTGACATCAGTGGCGGCAAAAGCACATTTGCTCACGCGTCTCCGCTCGGACACAGGCAAGGCGTTTACAGTCGTGACCGAGTCGAACAATGAGCTCGAAACCTGGCAAACCGATCTCGAATTCTTCCGATCCCCGATGCCCGATCCACAATCCGCTGTCATCACGCTGCCGTCGTTTGAGGCCGATCCGAACTCGGGCGTTTCGCCCCACGCCGAAACCCAGGAACGGCGGGCTCTCGGGCTCTGGCAATTACGCGGCCGCAGTTGCGAGTTTGTAATTCTCTCGGCTAGATCGCTGATCCAGAGAACGGTGACGCCGGACGAGATCGCAGCGCTCGGTTGCGTTCTGGTTCGAGACAAGGATTTTGCTCCCGAGACGTTGATCGAGCGCCTGTTTGCTGGAGGATATGTGCGCGAAGAGCCGCTATTCGGGCCGGGACAGTTTTCTGTTCGTGGCGGTATCATCGATGTCTGGTCGCCGGACGCAGACGCACCCGTGCGTATTGAGTTTTTTGGCGACACCGTTGAGTCGATCCGCGCATTCGACTCCGAAACGCAGCTTTCGACCGGCCAATTGAACGAGATCGCCATTGCTCCGATGCGCGAATTTGCTGTTTCGACGCAGGATCTAAAAGACTGGGCGTTTTTCGCTCGTGAGCGGTTCGCCGATTCCAAATTCGCCCGCAATCTAAGGGACCGCACGGATTTCGCCGCCGAAGGCGAAACTTTTTCGGGTTGGGAATTTCAGATCCCTCTGACAAAACCACTCCGTTCGTCTGTTTTCGAACACCTTGCGGACAGCGTTTTCGTTATCGACGAACCGTCGGCGGTTGCGCATTCGCTTGCCGGTCTCTACGAACACACTGACGACAATTACAAAGCGATCACCGAATCCGGCGAGCTCGGGCTCGAGCCGAAAGAGCTGTTTCTGACGCCAGAGGAGCTGCGGACGAAACTTGAGAAACCTCTGACTCTCGAACTGCGTGCGTTGGGCCGCACGGCCGCGGGGACTGACGAGGAGCTTGCCTTGCCAGAATACCGAAACGCGGATAGTTCTGATCCGCTCTTTTTGTTTCCAACCGCGGAAAACGCAACCGAGATCGAGATCCAATCGCGTTCGACTCGAAAATTTCACGGCGATATTCAAGCCTTCGTGTCGGAGATCGGCCCCAACGCCAAGACGTTGGGCGAAACGCAGATCGTAATGCAGACCCCTGGAATGGCCGAGCGTTTAGAAGAGATTTTGCGTGAATATGACGTTGCCCCGGCGCCCGATTCGATCGGCGTCGGCAGTTTGTCGGGCGGTTTTGAATTGCCCTTGTTCAACTTAACGCTTTTTACCGAGGGCGACATTTTTGGTGAGACGACTGGCGACATACCACAGAGTGTTCGCAAATCGCCGGTCGCAAGCCGCAAATCGAAGCTCGGTGCATTTATCTCTGATTTTCGCGACCTCAAAACGGGCGATTTTGTTGTCCACGTCGATCACGGGATCAGCCGCTTTGAAGGCCTGCAGACGATCTCGTCGCAGGGCGTCGAGCGTGAATTTATGCTGTTGATGTATGCGGATAGCTCCAAACTCTTCGTTCCGGTCGAACGAATGGACCTCGTTTCGCGCTATTCGTCCGGCGAGGCGACAGCGCCGACACTTGACCGGCTTGGCGGCATCGGCTGGCAGAAAACAAAAGCGAAAGCAAAGCGCGCGATGCGTGATATGGCCGACGAATTGCTGCGGCTGTATGCCGAACGCAAGCTCGTTCGCGGACACGCATTTTCGCCCGATGCTCCGTGGCAGCACGAGTTTGAGGACGCATTTCCATACGATCTGACGGTCGATCAGGCAGCCGCGATCATCGACGTCAAGGCCGATATGGAGACGCCGACGCCGATGGACCGCCTCATTATCGGCGATGTTGGATACGGCAAGACCGAGGTTGCGATGCGCGCCGCTTTTAAGGCCGTGATGGACGGCAAACAAGCGGCCATACTTACGCCGACGACGGTGCTTGCTTACCAGCATTTCGAGACATTCAAAAAGCGGTTTGCGGCTTTTCCCGTTACCGTCGATCTGTTATCGAGATTTCGCTCAACTAAGGAGCAAAAATCGGTCGTGGAACTTACCGGAAAGGGCGAGGTTGACGTGCTCATCGGCACCCATCGAATTCTCTCGACCGATGTTAAAATGCCAAAGCTCGGTCTCGTCGTCGTCGACGAAGAGCAGCGTTTCGGGGTCGGACACAAAGAGAAACTCAAACATCTTAAAAAGAAGGTTGATGTCCTGACGCTTTCGGCAACGCCGATCCCGCGCACGCTGAATATGTCTTTGCTCGGTATGCGTGATATGTCCGTCATCGAAACGCCGCCGCGGGATCGGCTTGCGATCAACACGCAGGTTGTGCAATTTTCCGAGGGCGTGATCCGATCAGCGATCGAACTTGAATTGGCACGAAACGGCCAGATCTTTTTCATCCATAATCGCGTTGAGTCGATCGAGGCAATCGCCGCTTTGATCCAAAAGATCGTACCTAATGCACGTATCGCGATCGGCCACGGCCAGATGAATGAAAAAGAAATGGAACAGGTGATGCTCGATTTTATCGACTACAAATATGACATTCTCGTCGCCACCACGATCATCGAAAACGGCATCGACATTCCGCGTGCGAATACGATCATTATCAATCGCGCCGACAACTACGGCCTTTCGCAGCTTTATCAGCTTCGCGGGCGCGTCGGGCGCTCCAATCGTCGTGCTTATGCGTATCTACTGATACCGAGCGAACTTGAGCTAACGCCGATCGCCCGTCGTCGGCTGTCGGCGATCCGCGAATTCTCGGACCTTGGGGCGGGATTTCGCCTCGCGGCCCTCGATCTGGAATTAAGAGGAGCGGGAAACATTCTTGGCGGTCAGCAATCCGGCCATTTGGACGCACTCGGCTTTGATCTCTATACCAAAATGCTCGAGCGAACCATCGCCGAGATCCGCGGTGACGAGATCGCGGACGAAACGAGCGTCTCGATAAATCTTGGTATCGATGTCTCGATACCGAAAGACTACATCGCTGAGACGAGCCAGCGTTTGCGGACATACAAGCGCATTTCGTCGGCCGAGTCTGAGGAAGGTTTGATGCAGATACACGCCGAGATAGAAGATCGGTACGGGCGGATTCCTCGCTCGGTCGATAATCTGTTCGAATACGGCCGGCT
>DAIRVI010000116.1:3691-6777 GCA_036802885.1 Pyrinomonadaceae bacterium | reverse complement strand
GAATTTCTGATGACTGAGGGAATTGCGTCGTCCGAGGACCTCGAAGCCGTGCGAAAAGAGGTCGATGATGAGGTCAACGCGGCCGCCGATATCGCCATCGAAACGCCGCAGCCGGCACCCGAGACGGCGTTGCGAAACGTATTCTCCCCCGATATTGACCCGACCGATCGGCAGCTCTTCGACACCGAGGACGGTGCCGAGCTTCACGGAAACGCAGGCACGATGGTCGATCTCATTAACCGCTGCATGCACGAGGAGATGGAACGCGATGCGCGGATCGTCGTCTTTGGCGAGGACGTTGCCGACTGCTCGCGTGAGCAATATCTCGAAACCGTCAAGGGTAAAGGCGGTGTTTTCAAGGTCACTGCCAATCTACAGAGAAAATTCGGCTCGGCCCGCGTTTTTAATTCACCGCTCGCCGAGGCAAACATCGTTGGCCGCGCGGTCGGAATGGCGATTCGTGGGCTAAAACCGGTCGTCGAAATACAGTTTTTCGATTATATTTTTCCTGCGTTTCACCAGATCCGCAACGAGGTGGCCGTGACGCGTTGGCGCTCGGACGGCGACACGAAATGCCCGATGGTGCTTCGCGTGCCGGTCGGCGGCTACCTAAAAGGCGGCGCCGTTTATCACTCGCAATCGGGCACGACGCTTTTTTCGCACACTCCGGGTTTAATGATCGTTTATCCGTCGACGGCGCTCGATGCAAATGGCCTGTTACGCACGGCGATCCGATGCGACGACCCGGTCTTGTTTCTCGAACACAAGCATCTTTACCGCCAGGTTTACAACAAATCGCAGTACCCGTCGAGCGATTTCCTCATCCCGTTCGGCAAGGCAAAGACTGTACGAGAGGGCACCGATGTGTCGATAATCACATTCGGAGCGCTCGTTGAGCGTTCGAATCAGGCCGCCAAACGCCTCGAACAACAAGGCATCTCGGTCGAGATCATCGATCTTCGCACGCTCGTGCCATACGATTGGGAAGCGATCGCTGAGTCCGTCAAAAAAACATCACGCGTCATCGTCGCTCACGAAGACCCGATCTCGTACGGCTACGGCGCCGAGATCGCCGCCCGCATCTCTAACGAACTTTTCGAATACCTAGACGCGCCGGTCCGCCGCGTCGGCGCCACCGACACCTTCGTCGGCTACGCCCCGCAGCTCGAGGATTTCATTCTTCCGCAAAGCGAAGATGTCGAAGCGGCCGTGCAGGCATTGATGAAATATTGATATGCCGTATGTATCGTTTTTCTTCGGGATCATTATTCGGATGTTTCACAACGACCATAATCCGCCTCACTTCCACGCCGAGTATCAAGGACAGAAAGCAAAATTTGACCTTGATGGTAATATGATGGAAGGAAGAATGAAATCGCGCACCGCAAGGTCGCTGATAAAGAAATGGGCCAAATTACACAAAAAAGAGCTAACGTCAAACTGGCAGCAAGCTCAAAAACTAGGCGAAATACGCAAGATCGATCCACTCGACTAGTTTCAAGAAATAAGAACTACATGCCGGTCGTCATTGATGCTCATTACGTCGCTGACTACAAGATTCATGTAACTTTCAACAACGGTGAGGAACGGATCGCCGATTTTTCGCATTGGGGACTCGGCAAGGGCGTCTATAAACCGCTCAAAGATAAGAAATACTTCAAGAAGTTTTTTGTGGATGGCTGGACGATCTCTTGGCCAAACGGCGCCGATATTGCGCCGGAAACTTTATACGACGAAAGTGAGCCTGTAGGAAGCTAAGTCACCTTTGGCGGCTACGCCCCGCAGCTCGAAGATTTCATTCTTCCGCAGTCGGAAGATGTCGAAAAAGCGGTGCAGGAATTAATTAGTTATTGAGTAATTGCAACTAATTGAGGCTTGCGGCGTCTAATTCAACATGAGACGGCATTTTCTTGGTTTCGTTTTGGCGGTCCTCACGTTCGTTGTTGGATTTCTAGCAGCCCCTATTCGATTTAGTAGTTTGGGCACTGCCCACGGATTGACCGAATACCTCGAATATCCGTGTGCAGTAGGAATTTATTTATCGACTAACAGGAATCAAGTTAGCTTCTGGTCATGCGTATTCGATGAGGAAGAACATAGAGCGAGCGATCATTTCTCCGTCACGATTGAAAAATATAGCGTCCTTTCTGCGACTGAAAAAAGGGCGATTGTAAGCTACAGAGCTGAGGACAAGGTTGGGTACTGCATTTTGCGACTGGACGGGAACCGACGTAATGATATTTGCTCACAGTCGTTGCGTGACCTCCTTGCTTTTGAGAACCAGCGATTCCCATAGATACCAGAATCGGCGTTAACGCATAGTTATAGATTAAAGCGTTCTAGTTTTGTATATTCCGGTAGCAAGCCTCTCCGCAAAACCCTCATCGACAAGTTCGTGATTTGCTTTGCCTGATTCCCATCGTTGGAATCCGAATTTTCCTGACAAATCGCCGAGCAGAGTCATTCCGCACATTTGCAGATAGCAGCGTGCGAGTTCGCGAACCGCGTCTTCGCGTTTCATCTTGATCTTCATTTCCTCGGGAAAGCGAGCCTCGGCGAGCGTCCAGACGTATGTGAATTTTGGACTGTAGAGAACCTCTTGCGGCACGACCTTCATCGTCTTCTGCAGTTTGTCCATCGCTTTTGTGAATCGCGGCCGGGTCGTAATTTTTGCTTCGGCGCGGAGATCGGCTGATCCCATCTCCCATTCGCTGCGCAGCACTTTTAGAATTTTGTTGGCGCTGCCGGACAGATCCTTTTCCTCGCGAGTTTTCGGCACGCCCCAGATCGCATTGAAGACCGGGATCATACGCGGAGCAAGGAACATCGAATGTCCCTTAACAAGTTTGGCGTAGTAGACGCGTCCGCGGGCGATCACTTCATCTTTGAGCACCCAGGCACGGCTGGCTTCGTAATCTTTCTGCACATTTCGCGGCATGTGAGCGTCGCGCCGACCGCAAACCGCAACATAAACGGACGGCAAACCTTTGCGTGCGTCGGTCATGCCGAGACAAAAGCCAAGCTCTTCGACCATCGCTTCGACCTCTTCGGCCGTGTCGATCTTGAGCGATTCTTCACGCCGCCAT
>DAIRVI010000116.1:0-3591 GCA_036802885.1 Pyrinomonadaceae bacterium | reverse complement strand
TTCTCCAGGACGCCGGTAATGACGACGCCATTCGGTACAACGTAATTGCCCGGCCGAGAGGTGGTTGTCGTTGGAGCTCCGCCATTCGAGACATTTCCGGCCTGATCGTTATCGGAATACCCACCGTTCGGGTCGTATGTCGAACCGCCTTTGACACCGAGCTGAGCGATGGAATCCGTCTTGTTGTAAAAGCTCTCGGCAAAAACCGTTTGTCTGAGGTAATCAGTCGTAATCCGTCGCGAGACTTTCATTCCTTTGCCATTACTAACCGAGGTAAATATGATCGTATAGTCAGTCTCGCCGCCGAGGCTAGAGATCGTCAAAACTTGTCCGTTAATCGTCGCCCTCAAACGAATAGTCTTGCCGGACGCCGCGTTCTCGATCTTGTCGCGTCCGTCGGCGATGAAGGTTACCGGCGATGCGTTGGTCGTCGCGAGCGTAACCTGATTGCCCCGTATATCGATGGCTATCTGTTCCGGAGCAACAAGTTTGTCCTTAAGATCTTCGCGCTGCTCATTGCCCAGACTGGTGTCGGCGACTATATCGTCTACATTCTCGCTGCGGGCAGCATCGAGGTCGTATGTGCCTGACAGGCCAACGTTTAGCGTTTTAGTTTGGATCGGAACCGGCGGATAATCTTTGACGTTTTGCGGTTCTTCTTCGTCGCTGTTCCAATTTGGCGTAACACCGTAATTCGCACCAAGACGCTCGATCTGCTTTCGGACGCCGGTCCAATCGTCCTCAACGCGCCGATTTTGAGAGTTCGTCTGCAAAAACTCATCCACGCGGCGGGCGGCGTCAACAATATTATTTACGTCGTCACGATTTTCGCGCCTTCGGTCATAGTTGTCCTGAAACTGGCGTACGCTATCACGCAGAGCTCTAATATCATCCGATACATACGACATTTGGCCGTTGTTTTGCGAGCTGCTCTGCATTTGATATCGCAGATTCGTCTCAAAATCTTCGATCTTTGAATTAAGGCTGCGAACTGCGTCGCGGATGTCGCGGTCGTTTCGCCGCTGTGCATCGGCCAGACCTGCCATGCCAGCGATCATCGAGACGACCAACAACGAAAGCGAAAATGTGTTTTTGATTCTGTTCATTTTTTCCTCACTATGTCCTTGTCGGACGGGCGCAATCTGTCCCGCGCATTTGGAAGCATTTTTCGTGCCAATGGTTGTTTCGAATGCTCTCAGTGCAAAGCCCGCGTGTGTTAAAATCGCGGGTAGATAAGGAAAAGAATAATATGTCAGACAATTCAAGCAAAGCAACTGTAAAATACGCAGGCGACGAACTCTTTATCGGCACAACGCCTCGGGGTTACGCCCAAGTAATGGATACTAAAGGAGATAGGCACTCCGCTCCGACACCAATGGAGATGCTGCTCGTATCGGTCGCCGGCTGTACCGCCGTCGATGTCATCTCTATATTAACGAAGAAACGGCAGGATGTGACTGACTATGATGTTGAGATCACCGGCGAACGCCGCGAGGATCATCCAAAGGCGTTCATCAAGTTTCACATCCACCATATCGTGCGCGGACGTAACGTTTCCGACAAGGCCGTTGCCGACGCTATTGAGCTGTCCGATACAAAATATTGCTCCGTGGCCGCAACCGTTCGCCCGACCGCCGAGATCACGACAAGCTACGAGATAATAGACGTTGCAGAAGCCATCACAGTGTAAGGGCATTCGTTACATATGAATAAGATAATTCCTACTCTCGTCACCATTTTGACCCTTACGGTCTTGGCGACGACACAGGTTCCAGTCAACGTGGGCGTCCAAAGCCTCAAAGCCGAGGACGCCCGCCGCTACGACGAAACGCTCGAAAATTTGATTAAGTCGTCGAATGCCAACGTTAGGATGCGTGCGGCGTTAGCGGCTGGGCGGATCGGCGATGACCGTGCGATACCGGCGTTGGCACGGCTGCTCGAAGAGGATCCGAACGATGACGTCCGGGCGATGGCGGCTTTCGCACTCGGCGAGATCGAGTCGGCAAAGGCGGCCGATGCCGTAATCAAGGCGATCAAGAGCGATACGCGCCCGGGAACAGGCACGGGAATCCCAACACTCTCTCTTAAGCCCGCAAATGTGACCGCAAGGCTGATCGAGGCCGCAGGCAAGATCGCCGCTGCCAATCCGAAGGACGAAACAGCAAAGGCACTCGGTAGGGCCATCGTTGAGGTGCTTGACGGCCAGGTTGAACCGCGATTGGGACAGGATCGGACAACCGTGCTGATGGGTTTGACCGCGATAATGCGCGCCCGGCCCGAAGGCGGTGAGGTCACGGCAGCAAAATTCTTACTCTCAAAGGACGGACGTATCCGCACGGACGCGGGCAACACGCTGACACGCCTCAAAGCTAAAAACGAAATTGTGACGCTCTTTGACATGCTGGAAAACGACAAAGAGCCGACGGCGCGCGCCAACGCGGCCCGTGCGCTCGGGGCCGCCGAGGTCAAGATCGCCATCGACCTGCTGATCAAAGCCGCAACGACCGACGCCGATTCCCGCGTCCGTGTCTCGGCGATCCGCGCTTTGGCGAGCCTCAAAGACGCAAGAGCCGCAGATAAGCTGATCGAACGCGGCGAAGTCTTGTTCGATTCGTATTCAAAGGCGAAGAAACCAAATTTCATTCCCATCGAGCATAGTGAGTTCCTTGAGATCGCTACAACGCTCGGTCGTCTTTTGCCAAACGCGCGAAACGAACTAGCCTTCAATCTCTTTCGCGAATTTGGAAAGCTCGATAAGGGCCATTCACCCGAAGTTTATATCGCCCGTATTCGTGTTGCGCCCGGGCGAGGCGATGATGACAATAAACCGGATCTCGTCCATTGGCGCCAATACAGCACGCTTGCTCAGGTCGTCGGGGAATTTTCCGCGATTGAACCCATAGACGACGCAGGCAAAAAGATGAAAGCCGAAGCGCCCGGCGTTCTACGGCCGCTTGCCAAGGCGTTTGCCGAAGCAGACCCAATTGCCGACGCTAAAACGATCATGGCGGGGCCAGATGTGCTCCAGGCTTTCGCACGTTTTAAGACTGCTGACCTGGCGGAATTGCTTAGCACGGCGCTGCTTAATAAGGACGTTCAGATACGAGCCACGGCGGCGAATCTGCTCGCTGATCTGCCGGTATCAAAAGAAAATGTTGAGGCGCTGAAATCGGCATTCACGAAAGCACTATTGACTGATATGGCCGAGAACGACGCGCAGCTAGCGATTATGGACGCCCTGTACAAACTTGATAAAACGGATTCAGTTGGGACGCTGTTAATAGCTTTGAATGCGACTGATTATCTCGTTCGCAAGAAAGCGTTAGAGCTATTAACGGACAAAGATCTGCAAAAGGGTTTTCCTGGCATTGCGACATCTCTCGAAAACGCGCGCAAAGCTCGTAAAGATCAGGTTCAGCCCCATCGGCCAGCGTCTGGCACAAAGCTCGGCCAGGTTTTGAATACCGATGCCGATTACCGCCGCGCGTTGGCGCGAAAGAACGGCAGCGTGAAAGCCGTCGTCACGACAGAGAAAGGCATGTTCACCATCGTTTTCAATCCTGAGGAAGCTCCGCTGACGGTCGATAATTT
>DAIRVI010000115.1:0-6836 GCA_036802885.1 Pyrinomonadaceae bacterium | reverse complement strand
TGGTGATCCGAGCAGGACTCGAACCTGCGACCCAGTGGTTAAAAGCCACTTGCTCTACCGACTGAGCTATCGGACCACGTGCGGCCGGCAATGCCAGCCGAATTGAAAATTCTACAATGGAAAATGGAGAACGCAAAGCGGAAGATTATGAATATTGAAACCATCATCTTTCCTTTTTGCCCTAAGATTTTCAATTTTCCATTTTCAATTCTCCATTATTTGAACCATCCTTCCATTACCGAATCTTTCAATATTATCGTCTGATCGCGCTCCGGACCAGTGGAAATAAGGCCGATCTCAGTGCCGATCTCGTCGGACAGGAACCGAACATACGTCTGTGCTTTTTCCGGCAGTTTATCAAATTCTGTCGTGCCAACTGTATCGGACATCCAGCCGGGGAGTGTTTCATAGATCGGTTTGATCTTTAACAATTCACTCGAAACAGCGGGAAACGTGTCAACACGACGTCCCTCGATCTCATAACCTACGCAAACCTTGATCTCCGCGAGCGCATCGAGCACATCGAGTTTAGTCAGAGCGACGGAATCAAATCCGTTCAGCTCCGCTGCATAACGCGTGGCCACCGCGTCGAACCATCCGCAGCGTCGCGGTCGCTTGGTCACCGAGCCATATTCATTACCACGTTGGCGAATGAGATTCGCCATATCTTCTTCAGCATCAACCATTTCCGTCGGAAACGGCCCCTCACCGACACGGGTAGCGTAAGTGCGGACAATGCCTAGTACGCCCGTAATATGATGCGGCGGAATACCCGCACCGACGGACGCTCCGCCGGCCGTCGGATTAGACGACGTCACATACGGGTAAGTTCCGTGATCGACATCAAGCAATGTCGCCTGAGCACCCTCAAGTAGAATTTTCTTGTTCGACCTGCGTGCCTCGGCGAGGAAATGTGACGTTTCGCAAACAAACGGGCGAAGACGCTCGACGAGTGGCGAAATTTCCGCAAGTATTTCGTCCGCACGGAGAGGCTGTTGGCCAAAAAGAACGATGATGCGATTTGCCTCTTCGAGGTTACGTTCGACACGCAGCTTCAGCAATTCCGGCGACATCGCATCCGCGACCCGAATTCCCCGACGGCCCGCCTTGTCCTCATATGCCGGCCCGATACCTCGCAAAGTTGTGCCGATCTTCTCATTGCCGAGGCGCTCTTCGGACGTATGATCGAGCGCCCTGTGATACGGCATTATCAAGTGCGCGCGGCTCGAAACCTTAAGCCTCTCGGGCGTAACCGAAATTCCCTTCTCCGCGATCTGATCGACCTCTTCGAAAAAAGCCTTCGGATCTATCACCATCCCATTGCCGAGAACGCAGGTCTTATCCGCGTGGATTATACCTGACGGCAAAAGCCTGAGTACAAACGCTTTATCGCCGACATAAACGCTGTGACCGGCATTGTGCCCGCCTTGATAGCGCGACACAATATCAAATCGGTCCGCAAGCAGATCGACGACCTTTCCCTTTCCCTCATCGCCCCATTGGGCACCGATAATTACGATTATCATAAATAATTGCTAACTATTTTGAGTCCATCGATACAATTCGACGTAATTCCGCGCAGCGTTTTCCCACGAATTATCCACAGCCATACCGTTTCGCTGAATTTTGGCCCAGGCCGCCTTGTCTTCGTAGGCAAAACGGGCCTCGTAAATCTTCTCGAGCAGTTTGTCGGAGCTAAACGGCGCAAATTTGAAACCGTTTCCCGTTTCGCTCACCGCATCCCAATTCTGAACGGTATCGTCCAAACCACCAACCGCGCGAACGATCGGCACCGTCCCGTATCTCAATGAATACATTTGGTTTAGGCCGCACGGCTCAAACCTCGACGGCATTAGGAACATATCCGCTCCGGCCTCGATCAAATGAGCTAACTTCTCATTGTAGCCGATGTAAACGCCGACGCGCGAAGGCGCGTAATCACGCAAGGCTTGGAGAAACTGCTCGGAATCGCTTTCGCCCGACCCAAGAGCTATAAAAAATCCGCCCGACGCTAAAATGTCGTTCGCCCCTTGACGAATAAGCTCGACGCCTTTTTGCGAAGTTAAACGCGTTACACTGGCAAAAATAGGCCGATCGAGCTCGACCGGCAGACCAAAATGCTCGAGCAAGGCGCGTTTGCAATCTCGCTTTCCCGATAGATCGGTAATTGAGAAATGTGCCGGCAATTCAGGGTCGGTTTCGGGATTCCAGACTTCGTAATCGACTCCGTTAGTAATGCCGATAAGACGATTTGCACGCTGCCGCGTCAGCCAGTCCAAACCATAACCATTCTCACCTGTTTGAATCTCGTAGGAATAGCGTTTTGAGACCGCCGACAGCGTGTCAGATACTTCAAGTCCCGCCTTCATTGCGGATGCATAACCATTGAAAGTAAAGCTATTTATGGCAAAGGCACTCGTAAAACCAAGCGATGGCAATTCACCCAAGCCGAATCCGCCCTGATAGGCCATGTTATGGATCGAAAACACGGTCCGGGTTCCCTGCCAGTAACGTTCATAACGGCGACGCGATGCAATTTCGACAGCCGCAAAACCACAATGCCAGTCGTTTAAGTGAACGATATCAGGCGGCGAACCGATTCGCTCAAGCAAGGCGAGCGCAGCGTGATTAAAGAACGCGAACCGTTCGTAATCCTCGATATAGCCGTATATCGAATCGCGGTGAAATAGCGAAGGAGCATCAATCAAAAATGTCGGCGAACCGTTCGCTTCGCTGTAGAAGGCACGAGCGTGGTAGGGCTGTCCGCGCCAAGTGACCCAAAGGTCGTCGATGGCCGTGCTCCACAGATACTCTCCCTTGGTTTGCCAATAACAGGGCGTTATCAACAGCGAATCGACACCGATCTGCTTCAGCGCCTTTGGCAAAGCACCAGCGACATCGCCGAGCCCTCCCGTCTTTGAGTATGGAACTGCCTCGGCAGAAATTACGGCCACTCTCATAATCGAAAATGGAAAATGGAAAATCGAAAATGGAGAACCAAAGCAGTTTGTGCTTTTAATTCTCCATATTCAATTTTCCATTCTCAAATGTGTTTTACGTTTGCATCGACGCAAGAAATTCCGCATTCGTCTTCGTCTTCGAAAGACGTTCCAGAACAACTTCCATCTGCTCAACTGGCGAGAGCGGGTTGAGAACACGTCTCATCACCCATATACGGGCGAGGTTTTCCTTATCGATCAGTAGTTCCTCTTTTCGTGTGCCCGATCGCTGCAGATCGATCGCCGGGAACAGACGTTTGTCGGAGAGCTTACGGTCAAGCTGTATTTCCGAATTACCGGTTCCCTTAAATTCCTCAAAAATCACGTCATCCATACGGGATCCTGTATCGATCAGGGCTGTCGCGATAATGGTAAGACTACCGCCTTCCTCGATATTTCGAGCAGCGCCAAAAAATCGTTTCGGACGCTGCAGAGCGTTGGAATCGATACCACCGGATAGAATTTTGCCCGACGGCGGCACGACAGCATTGTGTGCTCGCGCGAGACGCGTGATCGAATCCAGAAGGATGACAACGTCACGCTTGTGTTCGACAAGACGTTTTGCCTTTTCGATAACCATGTCGGCTACCTGAACGTGCCGCGTTGGCGGCTCGTCGAATGTTGATGAAATAACCTCGCCCTTTACCGAACGCTGCATATCGGTCACTTCCTCGGGACGTTCGTCGATGAGCAGCACGATAAGTGTGACCTCAGGATGATTCTCCGTGATCGAATTCGCGATCGTTTGCAGCAGCATCGTTTTACCGGTGCGAGGCGGAGCGACGATCAATGCACGCTGGCCTTTACCAATCGGCGTAACGAGGTCCATAACACGGGCCGAGATCTTTGTCGGATCGCTCTCGATCTCGAGTGTCAATTGCTCGTCCGGGTAAAGCGGCGTTAAATTGTCAAAGAAAATTTTCTCTCGTGATTGCTCGGGAGCCTCAAAGTTGATCGCCTCAACCTTGATAAGCGCAAAGTATCTCTCGCCTTCTTTTGGCGGACGGATCTGACCTGAAACCGTATCGCCGGTGCGGAGATCGAATTTGCGAATCTGAGACGGACTTACGTAAATATCGTCGGGGCCGGGCAGATAGTTGTACTCGGGGGCACGCAAAAAGCCAAATCCGTCTGGCAGCGTCTCAAGCACGCCCTCGGAAAATATCAATCCGCTCTTTTCGGTTTGGGCCGCGAGTACCTTAAAGATCAATTCCTGCTTTCTCAGACCAGTTGCCCCCTCGATGCCCATTTCTTTGGCAATATGGGTTAATTCGCTGATCGACATGTCTTTCAACCCAGCGAGATTCAACATGACATCTTCTTGGCCGTCATTGCCGCTGACAGGTTTTTTTTCTATTACCTCGCCATTCGATAAATCTGTCTCTTCGATCGGCGACGCGGAAGAGGCATCTTCAGATTTTGATGCTTTAGGTTTGCGAGTTTGTGTGGTTTTGGTAGCCATGATTGATTAACGGAATTGGATACTAGCGCTCTAATTGGAAAACTTTATGTGGTTTCAGTAATTTTCTCCGGCCAAATTACGAAAAAACTGGTTAGAAAACAAAAGCGGAGAAAATCGTATGGATTGTATGTAGTAATGCCTTTGAAATAAGCTCTAAAGCTCGTTCGAGAACCCTGAATTAAAGGGAAATTTAATTATTACAATAATTCTCTTAAAAAATCAACTACTAAATTATGTTTTAATCATCGCTGCATTTATCTCCGACCAAAGTTCTTCGCGGCCGAGACCCGTTTGGGTGGAAAATGTAATTATTTTGGAGGTTTCCAGCAGCTTTGCGGCTGCAGACATCGACTTTTGCAACTCATTCTTCGACAACTTGTCGGCTTTGGTGGCGACGATCAGGTGCGGCTTATCGTTAAATTTGAGCCATTCCGAAAGTTGCATATCGAGTGCGGTCGGATTATGACGCGAATCTATGAGCTGGATGCAGAGAGCCAACTCGGCACGTTCGCTCAAATATTCCTCGGCCATCTTACCCCAGTCGGCTCGCATAGTTTTCGAAACTTTCGCGTAGCCGTAGCCTGGCAGATCAGTGAAATAAAAGCTCCGGTTTATCAGAAAAAAGTTGATACTCTGAGTGCGGCCGGGTGTATTGGACGTTCGAGCGAGGCCCTTTCTAAGCAGAAGCGAATTGATCAACGACGATTTACCAACATTCGACCTACCCAAGAACGCTATCTCCGGCAGGCGATCGGTCGTCCAATGGCTCTTTTCAAACGCGCTCTTGACGAATTCGGCCGATGTAATCTTCATTCGACGGATGCAGTGATGTCCGGTGAAGCGGCGTCCGCCCTCCAGACCTGGGGATTCTCGATCTTATCCTCTGCACCGTCCTGCACCAGTGCGAATTTCAGCACTTCGTCTATAGTATCAACAAGATGGATCGTCAGATCGTCCCGAACCTCTTCCGGGATGTCGACGAGATCCTTCTCATTTTCCTTCGACAAAATAAGCGTTTTCAAGCCAAAGCGGTGCGCCGCCAATAGTTTTTCTTTTACGCCGCCAATCGGCAATATTTTTCCTCGAAGGGTGATCTCGCCGGTCATTGCAACATCGTGACGGGCTGCTTTTTGGGTCATAGCCGACACCATCGCCGTCGCCATCGTTATACCCGCGCTCGGGCCATCCTTTGGGATCGCACCCTCAGGCACGTGGATGTGCAGGTCCTTGTCCTTGAATATTGCCGGATCGATGCCGAGGTCCTCGGCTCGCGTGCGCACACAGGTCAGCGCCGCCTTGGCCGATTCCTGCATTACTTCGCCAAGCTTTCCGGTGAGCGTGACTTCACCTTTTCCTTTCACGAGGGTTGCCTCGACCTGCAAAACGTCGCCACCGACCTCTGTCCAGGCGAGACCATTTACAAGGCCGATCTCGCTCTTGCGGGCGATATCCTGCTTGCGGAACCGAATCGTACCGAGCAATTCCTGTACCTTTTCAGCGTCTATAACAACACGAAAATCAGTCTTATCCTCAGTTCCGACAAATTTCCTCGCGATCTTTCTGAGGCACGAACCAATCTCGCGCTCGAGGTTTCGAACGCCGGCCTCGCGAGTGTAATGCCTGATGATCTCAAGAATCCCTTCATCCGTAAAGACCACCGTCTCGGCATCGATCCCGCTGTTTTCGCATTGTTTCGTGATCAAATGCTGCTTGGCGATCTCGACCTTTTCACGCTCCGTATAACCGGACAAACTCAGTATCTCGAGCCTGTCCTGCAGTGCCGGCGGGATCGTGTGCAGAACATTTGCAGTCGCAATAAAGAACACGTGAGACAGGTCATAATCTACGTCCAGGTAATGGTCGCGAAACGTATTGTTCTGCTCCGGATCAAGCACCTCAAGCAAAGCCGCGCTCGGGTCGCCCCGATAATCGCGCCCGAGCTTGTCGACCTCGTCGAGCAGGATCACGGGATTTGTTGTGCCGGCGCGTTTCATTAATTGAATGATCTGGCCTGGCATCGAACCGATATACGTTCTGCGATGGCCGCGGATCTCCGCTTCGTCGTGGACGCCCCCGAGGGCGAGCCTTACAAACTTACGTCCCGTCGCATTCGCGATCGATTTACCAAGCGATGTTTTACCCACGCCCGGAGCACCCACAAAACACAAGATCGTGCCCTTCGGATTCTTAACAAGCTGACGGACCGCTAAAAACTCAAGTATGCGTTCCTTTATCTTCTCAAGCCCGTAATGGTCCTCGTTGAGGGTCTTTTCCGCTTCGGCGAGGTCGTCGATCTCCTCAGATCTAGCATTCCAAGGCACGTTTATCAGCCAGTCGAGATAAGTCCTTGCGACGGTTCCTTCGGCCGACATCGG
>DAIRVI010000114.1:2567-7076 GCA_036802885.1 Pyrinomonadaceae bacterium | reverse complement strand
GTGGTACACCCGGCATGATTCGAACATGCGACCCCTTGATTCGTAGTCAAGTACTCTATCCAGCTGAGCTACGGGTGCACAAAGCCGAATAGCTAGGTTAGCAAGTCAAAAGTAAAAAGTAAAAAGTTAAAAGTTAAGCCGACTAAGAATTATCTTGCGTAGTAACCTTGCCGAGTGCGCGAGATAAGGTCGGGATTGCGGACATCGATCTTGATCGACCGCCATTTGCCGTCGCGTTTGTCGTTGATCGGCTGGTATTCGATGGTGTAGAGAGTGCGAAGATCGGCCGCGACCTGCGCATAGAGCCGGCCCATTTCCTCAAGCCGGTTGATGGAATTCAGCGTTCCACCAGTACGGTCGGCGACGATCTGCAGACGCGTCCGTGCGGCCTTAAACATCGCGACCTGCCTCGGCGTCGGGTCGGCGAGTTTGAATGGGTCGCCGGTCGGCAAAGCGAGCGGATAAATTGTTACGCCTTGAGCGTCCGAGCGGTTTAATACGCGGTTTAGGATGTCGCTCGTTTCCGGTTTGAGAGCAGTGGCGATCTGATCGTCCCTCAGCGACTGAAGGATCTCGCGATCTTTGTCGCGTATCGCCGTATCGACGCCATCGGTCAGGACGATGATCGCTTTGCGGCGGCTCTTTTCTTTAGCAAGTTTATCGAGCGAAAAGTCGAGAGCTTTGTATAGCTGAGTTTTGCCGCGGCCGTTTGCCACCTCGATCGAATTGGCGATCGTCGCCCGGTCCGTGGTGAAATCGTTACGCAGATTGACCTTGTCGTAAAATTCGACAACCGCGACGCGATCCCTTGGCGAAAGCGCGTCGATAAAACGAAACGCCGACTGCCTGATGACCTGGCGAAAGCCAAGTGTCGAGCCGCTCATATCGAGAATGATAACAACGCTGAAAGGTGTTTCGCTTGGCTCAAACCTGATGATCTCTTGCCTGACGCCATCCTCATACAGCTCGAAATTCGCCTTGTTAAGATCTATGATCGGTCTTCCTTTTTGGTCAACGACGCCCACATTTAGCCGAACTATCGACGAATCGACGCGGATCGGATCGTCATCCTGCGCAGTGACGGTTAAAAATGCCAATGCGAATAGTATGAGGAGAAAAAGGGCCTTCGGAAAAACCATAATGAAATGTTAGCAATTGGACGCGGATTGGCGAAACACGGTTGTATGCCGCTTGTGGCTTTAACGTCTTAACAGATTTAGATTTATGGTTTATAATCTTTTCAAACCCGTAGCGGTGACGATAATCTCCCGGCTTTGATAACAGGCCGATATTTTGGAAAGGTAAAGCAAATGCTCTTTCGGCCTAGTTTTTGTGCAAATTGCGGCGAAAAGATCGAACGTGTCGAATGGAAGATATGGACGAGCCGGCGTTTTTGCGTTGTTTGCGAGTCGGAGTATAAGGGACAGGATCTGATACCGCGAGCCATTGTCGGCGTGGGCGTTTTGATCGGCATCTTCGGTTTTGGCAGCTATTTGAATCGCGGAACCGCAGTTACGGACGCACAATCATTGCGGCAGTCGAGGAATATTGGCGAACCGACGAGGCCGCCCGTGCAGGTTGCATCGGCGAATACGGTACAGAGCCAAACGGGAAATAAGGATGCAAAACCGGTTATGCCTGAGGGTCAGGCCCCGGTTTCGACAAGCAAAACGCTTTCTAGCCTGCAGGCATCAACGCAGGTGGCTAAAGCGAAAACCGAAACCGCCGGTCCCGCGTATTTCTGCGGCGCGGCTACGAAAAAGGGTGCTCCGTGTTCGCGTCGGGTGAAAGGAAATATTCGTTGTTTTCAACACATCGGGATGCCGGCGATGGTGTCGGCCGATAAACTTAAGATCAACTGAGATGAGGATCAGAAGTCGAGATATCGCGGTCTAGATTGATATGAAACCACTTGCTCAAAATTCAATGATCCAGAACCGCTATCTGATCGTCCAATTGATCGGCAAAGGCGGCATGGGCGAAGTTTACCTCGCGGTCGATCAGCGGTTGGGGAGTGCCGTCGCCCTTAAACGCACGTTCTTTCACGATGACAAGGCACTCGGTAGCGCGTTCGAACGGGAAGCCAGAATATTGGGTCGTCTTCGCCATCCGGTCCTGCCAAAGGTCATCGATCATTTTGCCGAGAATAACGACCAGTTCCTGGTGATGGAACACATCTCGGGCGACGATCTTTCGAAGCGTCTGGAATTGGCAAATAAGCCGTTTCCGTTGAGCTGGGTAATGTTTTGGGCCGATCAGATGCTCGACGCGCTCAATTATCTGCATTCGCACGAACCGCCGATCATACATCGGGATATAAAGCCGCAGAATCTGAAACTGACGGACGAAAATCATATCGTCCTGCTTGATTTTGGACTTTCGAAAGACTTCGACAGCAATTCGGCGAGCAACCCGTTAAATTCGGCGAGCGTGGCCGGATATTCGCCGCACTTTGCCTCGATGGAGCAGATCCGCGGTACCGGCACCGACGCCCGCAGCGATCTTTATTCGCTATCGGCGACGCTGTATCAATTAATGACGAACACCGTCCCGTCGGATGCGTTGACGCGTGCGGACGCCCTACTCGGCGGAGCCAAGGATCCCATCGTCCCGCTTAATGAGCTAAATCCCGAGATCCCCGTCGCTGTTTCGGATGTCATACTCAAGGGCGTCTCGGTAAGGCAAGAGGAGCGGTTTGCGACCGCCGCCGAGATGCAAAAGGCTCTCCGACGGGCATTCAATAAGGGCGAGGCGCCGTCGGACGTTAAGACCGATCTGGCAAAAGACGAGACTGCAGCGTCACCCGTACCGACGACACAGCCGCAATATCCTGAGTCGTCCGAAATGGTCACGAGGACGCACTCTGATATTGGTGAGACCGATTTTGAAGCGACTTTGCAGATGGACGCGGTCCCGGGAATCGAGGAATTTAAGCCGTCGGACGTCAAAACCGAGATTTTATCGACTCCGGACCTCGCTGCTCAGACGGAAATATCAGAAACTCCGACAGAAGTTGTTGAGGCACCGGTAATGGCCGCCGCTGTTGCTGCTGCGGGATCGGTAGCGACTGCGGCAGCTCAGACGCCCGTTCCCCCAAAGACGGCGAGCCGGCAAAAGCCCGCTAAATCTTCGTCTAAGACCGGGTTGATCATTGGTGGACTCATAGGCCTGCTGGGGCTTGCGGCCGTCGCGGGCGGCGGCGGTTGGTACGCGTATAAGAACTATTACGCCGTGGCCAAACCGACGCCTACACCGACCGCGGCCCCGAGCGTGGTTCCGTCGCCGAGCGCGACCGTGCTTGCGGAAGCAAATAAAGACACAAATTCCTACACGATCACAGAGGAAGTCGACAATTCGAACACTGCGAATAATAATTCGAATAGGGCAGTCGTAACGACCCAGACGCCGGGCACTGTCGCTCCGAGGTCGGCGCCGCCGGTGGCGACAAAGGATGTACCGGTACGTACCAGCAAACCGCCAGCGGCAAAATCGACGCCGAAAACAAAGGCTAAAGACGACCGGACGGTGATCTTACAGTAATCGACAATTGAGGATTATGAATAGAGAGAGTTTCAAAATTGTATTTCTTAAGTGTTTGGCGGTATTTGTCATCGTCGTTGCGCCGCTCGCCGTCAACGCTCAATCGAAAAAGGATCGTGAGCGGGCAAAAAACCTTCAGGATCAGGGCGACAAGGCCTTTCAGCAAAAGAACTATGCCGAGGCGGCGGCCAAATACGGCCAGGCCTTAGTTGTCGTTCCGACCAACCCATACGCTCATTACCGCAAGGGCTTTGCACATTTTAATTTGAAGGAGTACGATCTCGCTCTCAGCGAATTTACGACCGCACTCAGTCAGGGTTTCAGGCCGCTTGAGGTTTACCGCGTCCGGGCCTTTATCTACTACGAACAGAAAAATTACGACGCAGCTCTCGACGATATTCGCCGCGGCCTTGTCCTTGCGCCAAAGGATGTGGTCTTTCTAAAGGGCATGGGTGAGATATATCTGGCAAAGAACGCCTATCCCGAGGCTCTCGATGCGTTTCAGCGGGCGACGCAGGTTGCCCCGAACGACGCCGATATTTATTACAATAACGCCCGGGTTTATTTTGCGACTGGTGATAAAAAGGGCCAGCAAACGGCGGCCGAATCGGCTATTGCGAAAGGGACGCGCTTTCCGGGCGAGGCCCATTACTTGCTCGGTGACGCTCATCAAAAGCAGCGAAATGCTGCCGGAGCGATCGACGCTTATCAACGGGCGATCAACTCAAAGCCCGATATTTATCAGGCTTATCGCAACCTTGCTGAGGTTTACCGCAGCGAAAGCCGATATAATGACGCGATAAACATCTCGAAGCAGGGGCTCAAAATGTTTCCGCTTGACGGCAATATCTACACCGATCTTAGCTGGTTTTACAGTCTCGCCGACCGCCCCGACGATGCGGTCCAGGCGGCAAAGGCAGCGATAACAATAATTCCGACCCAGTACACTGCGTATACAAATCTGTGCCG
>DAIRVI010000114.1:0-2467 GCA_036802885.1 Pyrinomonadaceae bacterium | reverse complement strand
TGCCTTGAGCTGAGCCCAAAATTTGCCAAGGCCCGATACAATCTCGGCATCATCTACACACGGAAAAAGAACAAGTCCGCCGCGACCGATCAATACAATAAACTGCTTCCGTTAGATACGCGTCTCGCCGAGGCGCTAAAGGCCGAGATCGATAAGATGTAAACCGGTTTGACAGGAAACACGTTTTGACTCAGAACCCGGAACGATACCGAATTTTGTCGAGTTCATTTGCCACAATTTTCTAACCACGCGAGAATAAAAACTCCATTTGGCAACCGCCCAAGGTCTAACTCCGTAGTAGAGCTGCGCCTTTTTTCCCGGCCTATCGCGAGCGAGCCGCTGCCATTTATTTTGTAGGATTTTAGAAGACTATGTACAAAGCTATTATTTTATTGGCCGTCGTTTTGACGGCACAAGCTGTGTTTGCACAAGACGGCGAAAGCGTTAAGGTCCACGTTCAGAACAAAGACACCAAAGAAAACATTGCCGATGCAACTCTGACGGTCAAAGACACAGGGATAACGGCCACGACCGATGCGAACGGTAAGGCGGAACTGACGAACATCCCCGGCGGCGAACAGACGATCGAGATCTTCTCACCGGGTTTCGATACAGTAGAACTTAAACTTACTTTTCCATTGACAGATACCAGCGAACGCGTCGTCTATCTTACGATCAATAACGAAATCGGCGAGGTCACGATCACGTCAACACGGACGGGCCGCGAGATCGACGCAGAGCCATCGCGTGTCGAAGCCATCGACGAAGAAGAAATTGACGAAAAAATAAGTATGCGACCGGCTAACGTCTCGATGGTTTTGAACGAGAGTACCGGCATTCAGGTTCAGCAGACATCGGCAACATCGAATACACAAAGCGTTCGTATTCAGGGGCTCGACGGGCGTTACACGCAAATATTAAAAGACGGCTTTCCGGCGTTCGGAGGTTTTTCCGGCAGCTTGAGCGTTCTTGAGATTCCGCCGCTCGATCTAAAACAGGTGGAGATAATAAAGGGCCCTGCGGCAACCCTCTTTGGCGGGGATGCGATCGCAGGTGTTGTTAATTTCGTTACCAAAGATCCGGAAGAAAAGCCGGTTATGACGCTTATCTTTAACCAAACGTCGGCGCTCGGCACAGATCTCTCGGTGTTTAACTCGGAAAAATTCAAACGCTTTGGCTACACATTGCTTGGTTCGGTAAATTATCAGCGGCAGTATGATGTTGACGACGACGATTTTACCGAACTTCCAAACACGAGATCATTTGCACTCAATCCAAAGCTGCTATTCTACATCGACAAAAAAACTACGTTGACGGTCGGCAACTCGATTTCTTATCAGGTTCGCAAGGGCGGTGACACTTTTGTTCTCAATGGCAAATCCGACGCATTTCACCAATATTTCGAGCAAAACAAAACATTTCGCAACATAACGACATTCAATCTCAATCGCGAATTCGACCACGGCGGGCGATTGTTCGCAAAGCAAAGCCTCGCATTCTTTAACCGCGACCTTACAACTCAGAACTATGCCTTCAAAGGCAGCCAATTCAATTCCTTTACAGACGTTTCGTACGCAAAGGCTTTTGGCAAACACGCTGTGGTTTTCGGCGGCAGCGCCGTTTACGACCAGTTTCGCGAAAAGACGCCGAATATCTTGTTTGCACCTCGCAACGAAACACGAACATCCGTCGGCGCTTTCGTGCAGGACACAGTCGATCTGACAGAGAAATTCTCGCTCGAAGCAGGTTTTCGCTTAGATCGAGCTAATAATTACGGCACGTTCGTACTGCCTCGCATCTCTTTGCTTTATAGGTTCGACGATCATCTCACGAGCCGCGTCGGCTTTGGCCTGGGTTACAAAACTCCGACAATGTTCACCGAGGATGCCGAAGAGCTGCTGTTCCGCAGCGTTGCCCCGTTAGGAAACACGCTCAAAGCCGAGAGAAGCAAGGGCGGCACATTCGACATAAATTACCGCAATACGATCGCCGGGAAGTTCAGCTACGCGGTAAATCAGATGTTCTTTTATACGGAGATAACCGATCCGATCATCCTGCGGCCCGATATGGGCGGCATTTATCGCTTTAGCAACGCATCGTCGCCCGTCATAAGCAAAGGCTTCGAGACGAATGCCCGACTCGGATACGGCATTGCCAAGGTCTTCGTCGGCTACACGTTTACGGACGCAAAAGCCGGGTATCTGACAGGCGACCGAACACTAACACTGCTTCCAAAACACAAGATAAACTCCTCAATGGTGTTCGAGAAAGCGGAAAGCTTTAAGACCGGAGCAGAGTTTTATTACGGCAGCCGGCAAACGCTCGACGACCGTTCGCTCACACCGACGACGGCCGAATTTGGTCTCTTTGGCGAAAAGACATTCGGTAAATACAGCCTCTTCATAAACGCCGAAAACATCTTTGACGAGAGACAGGGCCGCAACGGTTTAGTTGTGTTCCCGCCGCA
>DAIRVI010000113.1:0-7191 GCA_036802885.1 Pyrinomonadaceae bacterium | reverse complement strand
TCTCCTGCTCCGACGTTGTCATTTTCCGCAACCCTGAATTCAGATACCGTACCGTCTTTGGGCGATTTCATCTCGTTCTGCATCTTCATCGCCTCGACGACGATAACGCCGTCACCTTTTTTAACGGCGTCACCCGCGGATACGAGAATCCTTACGACCTTGCCGGGCATCGCCGTCCTGATCTCCGCCAAGCCGTCGGCCTGCTCGCCGTTCACCGTTGAGCCGCGCAGCCGCTTTGGATCGGAAATGCGTACTTCGATTTCGTCTGAACCTACCCTAACTTGCATTGCTTCGCCAGCTTGGGTGTGCGGCGACACAAAAACCTCGCTTACTTTACCGCCGTTCTTAATAAGATATACGTTAGCCTCGGGCTCGGACACCTCGACCTCGTACTCTCGCTCATCGATACTGGCGAAAACTCTATTTTCGTCTCGTTTTAGCTCGACTCGATGTTTATCGGCGCCGATCTCTGCCTGAAGTTTCATATGCTCTTTCCGTTCGGTTCGGACGATCTATTTTCGTCGTCAGCAGCCCTCAGACGAATCAAATGCAGTCTTTTGTCGTCCGCTTTGAGTATTTCGACCGACAGCCCGCGCAAAGTCAATTTCTCGCCGACTTTCGGTACGTAGCCCGCTTCGCTTGTGACAAGGCCCGCGATCGTCGTGTAATCTTCGTCCTCGAGGTCCGCTTCGAAGAGCCGTTCGATCTTGTCGATCTCGGTCGAACCGATTACATCAAAATAACCGTCTGAGCCCTCTACTATCTCGATTATCTCTTCCTGTTCGGTGTCTTCGTCCTCGATCTCGCCGACGATCTCTTCCAGAATGTCTTCGACCGTAATAAGACCGGCGACGCCGCCGTATTCGTCGATCACGATCGCGATCTGCACGTGATTGACCTGCATACTCTTGAGCAATTCGGCGGCGGTTTTTGTTTCCGGCACAAAGAAAGCATCGCGGATTATCTTGCTCACCGGCATATCTTCTTTGCCGTCTGCCCACGCTTGCAGCAGGTCGCGGACATAGATCATACCCTCGATGTTATCAATCGTCTCGCGATAAACCGGCAGCCGCGAATACTTTTCGCGAACGATCAAACTGCGTGCGTCCTTCACCGTCGAATCGACGGGTAAAGCGCAGATCTCGGTTCGCGGAGTCATTATCTCGCCGGCGAGTGTGTCGCTGAATTCGACCATCGTCTCGATCATCTCGCGTTCCTTTTCCTCGATGATACCCTCGGCCTCGCCGACCTCCATCAGAGCTTGAAAGTCATCGGCATTGTCTTCCGTCTTCTCTTCCGCAATGTCCGGCGGGACTGTCGATTCGAGCTTTTGTCGTGCTCTTGAGCGGGTCCGGATCGCAAGCGGTTCGGCAAAAAAGGCAATCACGCCGTAAATCGGGCGTATCACTGGCAATAGGAACAAGAACTTTTTCTCGGTTTGGTTTTGCACCAGAAGCTTAGGAACGATCTGTCTGAGAAAAACAGTTGCCGCGAGGCCAATCGCCAACGCAACGAAAAACAATTTGGTCCGGACGGTCACATATTCGGAGACGATTACTGTAAGCAAAACGGTAAAACAGATAAGCAGGACCTGAATTGCGGAGGAGAGGGCAAACCGGAATCGCGGTCGGTTTTCGAGAATCTCGCGGAGAAACTGTGAGGATCGTTCGTCTGAAAATTCCTCGTCTGATGATATGCGGCGCAGGCCCACGTCCGAGAGGTGCGAAAATGCCATATCCACAGTCGCGAGAAAGACCAGGACAATCAAGATAATCACGGCTATGATTATTCCAAATTCCATATTACGTTGATCGGGTTATGTCATTGCGACATATTCTTCCACGCTCGTCCGTCAGTATCCATCAGCGTATCCGAATCTTTCGGCCCCCAGCTGCCGGACTCGTAGTTTGGAAAATCCCGTGGCGGCAAAGCGCTCCAGACGTCCAAAACCGGTGTTACTATTCGCCATCCGGCCTCTATCATATCGGCTCGCTGAAAGAGCGTGGCGTCGCCGATCATGCAATCAAACAGTAAACGCTCGTAACCAGTGCTGACCTGATCGCCAAAATGATCGAGGTAATTAAAATCCATATCGACGGCGCCCATATTAACGATCGGTCCCGGGATCTTGGCGCCGAAATGGAGCGTTATGCCTTCGTCCGGTTGAATGTGGATGACGATCCTGTTTGTCGTGAGTTTTTCGATCGACGTGTCGCGAAACAGTACAAACGGCGCTCGTTTGAATTGAATTACGATGCTCGAATGCTTTGTCTCCATTCGTTTACCCGTTCTCACATAAAAGGGCACATCGGCCCAACGCCAGTTGTCGATCGAGAGTTTAAGCGCCGCAAAAGTCTCGGTGTGTGAGTGCGGCGCCACCATCTCCTCACTGCGATAGCCGATCACTTTCTTACCTTCGATCTTTCCGTCACCATATTGCCCGCGAACCGTTTTCTTCAGCACGTCCTCGGGCGTAAAAGGTTGTATCGCCTGTAGTATCTTGGCTTGCTCGTCTCGCACAGCATCGGCTCCGAATGAGACCGGCGGTTCCATCGCTGTAAGCGTCACAAGCTGCAAAATGTGATTCGGGATCATATCGCGAAGCGCACCCGCCGAATCATAATACCCGCCGCGAAGCTCGACACCAAGTTTTTCCGCAACCGTGATTTGCACGTGATCGATGTAATTGCGGTTCCAGATCGGTTCGAAGATGCTGTTGCCAAACCTGAAAACCAATATGTTCTGAACTGTTTCTTTGCCCAGATAGTGATCGATGCGATAGATCTGGCGTTCCTTGATCGTTTGCAATAGATCTGCGTTGAGTTTCTCGGCCGATTCCAGATCGTGGCCAAACGGTTTCTCGTAAATGAACCGCCGCCAATTGCCGTTCTCTTCTTTCCCAAGGCCGTTTTTGACTATCTTTTGCGTCACATTTGCGAACAGCACGGGCGGCGTCGCGAGATAGTAGAAATAGTTATCAGGTATCTGGTGTGTTGTCGTTACCTCGCCGATCAATGCCTTAAGGTCGCTGAACAGCTTTTTGTCGTCGTCAAAATCACCGCCCGTATAGTATGTTCGAGCCTCAAACCATTTGATAAGTTTCTCATCCGGGCCGTTCGGAATGAATTCCCGCAAATGAGCCATCATCTGCGCGCGAAATTCTTCGCTTGTCATCTCTTGGCGACCAACGCCGATGATCGCAAAACTATGCGGCAGGAAATCGTCCTTTGCCAGGTTGTAAAGAGCGGGGAATAGCTTGCGCTTTGTAAGGTCGCCGGTCGCGCCGAATATCACCATCACGCACGGCTCAGCAGTTTTTTTGGATTCGGTCATTTTTAATATTTAACCACAGAGGACACAGAGAACACAGAGATAAAAAAGGCAAAAATAAAATTCTCTCTTTTCTCAGCGCCCTCTGTGATCTCTGTGGTTAAATTCCTAGCTCCTCGCGGAGTTCCAATTCACGCGCGTTCATCTCGCCGTTGTCGGTTTCGTGGTCGTGGCCACATAGGTGCAGCAGGCCGTGAAGGATCAGCTGTTTGATCTCGGCATCGAGCGAAAGGCCGTTTTCCGCGGCCTGTTTTTGCGCCTGCTCGGCGGAGATGACGATATCGCCTAAGAAAGTAGTGGTGAGTGGTGAGTGGTGAGTGACGAGTGGATCGGAGAGAACCACCCCGTCCGCGGAAGCCGCGTCCACCCCTCCTTCGTATGGAGGGGAGCTGTTGAATTCATCCGGTTCGTGCGGGAATGAAAGAACATCTGTGGTGGTGTTTTTGCCTCGAAAGAGCTCGTTGAGCTGTTTCATGCGGCCGTCGCCAATGAACGCGACGGTGAATGTGATATTTTCGGATTCTTGGACGCAATCCGAGAGAGTAGACACGAATGCACGAATCGGGTCGAGATCGAGCTTGATCTTGCGTTGAAGATTGACAACGTCGATCATCGTTCAGTGGTCACCGGGCTCGTTATTTTCGGAGTGCTGCTCGTACGCCTTGACGATCATTTGAACTAGCTTATGACGGACGACATCTTTTTCGGTGAAATATACAAACTCGATCCCCTCGAGGTCGGCAAGCACATGTTCGGCCTCTTTGATGCCGCTCTTTTGGCCGCGAGGCAGGTCGATTTGCGTTCGGTCGCCGGTGACGACAGCTTTTGACCCGAAACCGATGCGGGTCAGGAACATCTTCATTTGCTCGCTGGTTGTGTTTTGGGCTTCGTCGAGGATGATAAATGCATCGGAAAGCGTTCGGCCACGCATAAAAGCGAGCGGTGCGATCTCGATAATGCGTTTCTCGAGCATCTTGGTCACCTTTTCGGCATCGACGAGGTCAAAGAGCGCGTCGTAAAGCGGCCTGAGATACGGATCGACCTTTTCCTGCAGATCGCCGGGCAAAAATCCGAGCCTTTCGCCGGCCTCAACCGCCGGGCGCGTCAAGATAATTCGGCTAACTTGTTTTTTGAAAAGCGCGTCGATCGCCATCGCAACCGCGAGATAACTCTTACCGGTTCCGGCAACACCGATGCCGAAAACGAGGTCATTCGCAGCAATGGCGTCGAGATATTTGCGTTGATTTGCAGTTTTTGGCGCTACTTGCTTTTTGCCTGACGGATTAAAGCGCGCCTTTAAAAAATGATCTTTGAGACTATAGGCCCGATCCTCGGCGATCTGTTTGAACGCGTCCCGAAGCTCTTTATCCGTAAATGTGTTTCCGTCGGCAAACAGGTCCCCGAAATCGCGCAAGATCTCTTCGACCGTCCCGATATCACGTTCGTCGCCGTCTATAAGCAGCTCGTTGCCGCGCGCGCCGATACTAACATCGAGCAGAGATTCGAGATATTTGATGTTTTGATCCTGAACGCCAAAAAGCGTGTTGAGTCCTTGGGGTGGAAGCTCTAATTTTCGTAGGTTGCTCAAATTCTAATAGTCCGGTTAGCAAAAATACATTTGATAACACGAGGCTACTAAAACCGATTTAGCGTGTCAATTGATTCGGGAATTTCGAGCAGATTGGGTTGGTCGTAGTCATCAAATCCATGGTCGGGCGAATCCGCCGGCAATAAATAGAAAAATTCGGATGATGCGCCGTCTGCCCCCAGGAGTTCGTCCAGGGTATTAACGTCAAGCGGGGTTGCAAAACAATATCCCTGGCCAAACTGACAGCCAAGCTGGCGGAGTTGTGAGAGTTGCTGAATTGTCTCGACGCCCTCGGCGATGATCTCAAGGTCGAGTGATTTGGCAAGGTTAACGATGGTCCGGACCATCTCAACCACAGTATCTGCGGTTTTGATCTGGGAGACGAATGATCTGTCGACCTTAAGCGAATCGAGCGGAAGCCGGTCGAGCACGCTCAAACTCGAAAAACCGGTACCGAAATCATCAATGCTCAATTTCACGCCCATTTCCTTGAGCAGCTCCATTGTGGCGGTGACATATTCGATGTCTTCGGCCATTGTTGACTCAGTTATCTCCAGTTTGAGAAAGCGTGGTTCGAGACCCGAATCAGCCAAAACGTTTGACACTGTCGTGACCAGATCCGCCTCGAAAAACTGCTTGCTCGATACGTTTACGCTTACCCAAAGGTCGGCTGATCTTTCGGACGCTTCCTTCCATTTGCAGAGCTGTTTGCAAGATTCGCGCATTATCCACTCACCGATCTGAACGATCATGCCCGATTCCTCTGCGATCGGAATAAATTCGACTGGCGAGATCGTTCCCCTGACAGGGTGTTCCCATCTGATAAGCGACTCAAACCCGGCGAGAATGCCTGTGCTTAGGGTGACGATCGGCTGATATACCACTCTCAGTTCGTTGCGTTCGAGTGCAAGCCTCAGGTCGGCCTCTAACTGCAGGAACTGCACGGAATTTGAGTGCATTTCCTCGACAAAGATCTCATACCGATCACGACCCGAGAGTTTCGCCTGTTTCAGAGCTGTCGCGGCATCGCGAAGCAATATCTCGGCCGACTCATAAACCTGCGATCCGATCGCAACACCTATACTCACCGTCGTGTAGATCTGTTCGTTGTTGAGATAGTACGGCAGTGATAATTCTTGTCGAATCTGCATTACCGCTTCCAAAACCTCCTCGAATGTCCGGTCCTCAAGCAAGATCGCAAACTCGTCACCGCCCAGGCGCGCAACTGTATTGGTCTGCGGCAGCAGCTTGATGAGCCGTTCTCCGGCTTGCTTGAGCATTTTGTCGGCGATCTGCTGATTAAAATTGTCGTTAATAAACTTGAAACGATCAAAGTCAACATACAGTACGGACAGCCGGCTGCCCGGTTCGCGTAACGCCCGATTTACGGTCATTTGCAGGCGATCAAGGAAGAGGTGTCGATTCGGAAGGCCGGACAACTCGTCGTGCAACGTGTTATGTACGCGACGTTCCTCTGCGATCTTACGCTCGGTTACGTCCTCAAACTGGATCACAAAATGAAAGGGAACATTCAAGATGCCGCTAACAACGGACACGCTCATCCTAAGCCATCGGACGTCACCGTCCATTCGCTTGATACGCGTTTCCGTATGAAACGTCTTATCCGTGCCGTCAAGGAGCCTTCCGAGATTGATCTCGATAGTATCTGTGTCCTCGAGCGCAACCTGTGCCAACAAACCGGTGTCCATCAGATCATCGATCGTGCACCCGAAAATCTCGGCCAGCGTTTGATTAACTAATAGAAACTGTTTGGTCGGCGAGACGATCGCCATCCCGCACGGTGCGGCCTCGAACGATGTTCGAAAATACTTGTCGGTTTGCTTAAGGACATACGGCGTATTAGCCGATGCGGGAGCGTCCGCTGCGATTGCAAGATTTCGGGACGTCGCGTCAGTCGGTCCACCGAGACTTTCGTAAAGCGATCCGATCATCGCACGAGACAGTGCCACGCCGAGGATAGCCATTAAAATCGCAACGACTGCAGCCTCAGGTCCGAATATTGCTGCCGCAACACCGGCGCCGAAAACCATCGAGACTACCACGAGGATCGGGAACGAATATCCGCGACGCGTTGTTGTAGGCACAATTGACGAATGTATATTCTCTTTTTGTGGGTTGGACATTCGAGGAGCAGCCGTTTATTTCTCGGGATTGACGAACGTGAGAGTGGGTCAAAATGACGGGCATCGTTGACGCCTATATAGTTTAACCAATTTTAACGCTTTAACGCAATAAAAATTCTGCGTGCCATT
>DAIRVI010000112.1:0-7565 GCA_036802885.1 Pyrinomonadaceae bacterium | reverse complement strand
GCCGCAAACATCGCGTGCAAACTCGATACACGCCGTCTGCATCCCGAGGCAAATTCCAAAATACGGAGTTCCCGATTTGCGTGCGTACTTTATGGCTCGGAGCATCCCGCCTATACCCCGTTTTCCGAATCCGCCGGGCACGAGAATCGCGTCAAAGTCCTGCAACTCGTTCTCGTAATCGTCATTCATTAAATTTTCCGACTCGATCCAGGATACGTTCACACGCAAATTGTTGGCGACGCCGGCGTGAGTCAGAGCTTCGCGGAGGGATTTGTAGGAATCTTCGAGTCCGACATACTTTCCGACGATCGCGATCCGCACTGAGCCGCCGGTCGGGTCCTTTACCGTTGAGACAAGATCGCGCCATTGCTTCAGATCCGCGTTTGGGAACTGCTCATTAAGGTGTAAATTGTTGACTATGAGATCGTCGAGAGCCTGATCGTGAAACGCCAGCGGCACCTCGTAAATAGTTTCGACGTCGAGGGCGGAGATCACGGCGCCTTCCTGAACATTGCAGAAGAGTGCGATCTTTTTACGAAGATCAACAGGCACTGGACGATCGGACCGACAGAGCAAGATGTCAGGCGAAATACCAATTTCTCTGAGCTCGCGAACGCTGTGCTGCGTCGGCTTCGTTTTCAGTTCACCTGCCGCCGCGATAAAAGGCACGAGCGTGACATGTATGAAGATCGCATTGTTGCGGCCCTCCTCGTTGCCCATTTGGCGAATCGCTTCCATAAACGGCAGCGACTCGATATCGCCCACCGTGCCGCCGATCTCGACGATCAAAACATCGGGCTGATGCATATCAGCAACGGTACGTACCGCCGCCTTTATCTCATCGGTGATGTGCGGAATTACCTGGATCGTCTTTCCGAGATAATCGCCGCGGCGTTCCTTTTCGATGACCGAGAGATATATGCGGCCAGTCGTCCAGTTATTCGCCTGCGAGAGTTTGGCGTGCGTAAACCTTTCGTAATGCCCGAGGTCGAGATCTGTCTCGGCTCCGTCGTCGGTCACAAAAACCTCGCCGTGTTGGAAAGGTGACATCGTGCCAGGATCGACATTGATATAAGGGTCGAGCTTCATCATCTGTACGCTCATCCCGCGAGCCTCGAGCAGGCATCCGATAGAGCTTGCTGCCAAGCCCTTTCCAAGGCTCGAAACCACGCCGCCAGTTACGAAAATGTATTTAGTCATTTATGTTCTCCTATTCAATGTCACCAACGCTAAATCGTCAAGGTCGCGGCGATTCGTCTAGCAAATAACACCTGCCCGACCGAGTCACCGATTACCCTCTATCAATTTTTTTACTCGTTCAAAATCCTCGGGCGTATCGACGCCTATCGATCCTTCATCGACTTCGACGACCCGTATCTTCGCTCCATTTTCAAGAGCCCTAAGTTGTTCGAGCATCTCAATCTGCTCCAATTTGGTTTGCGGCATTTTTGCAAATTCCAAAAGAAATTCGCGCCCGTAAACATATAATCCCGTGTGTTTTCGAAAAAGTGACAGTATTTGCGGTTTACTTGAGATCGCGTCTTCAAGACTGCGGAATCGGCTCACAGCCTCGCGTGGATACGGAATCGGTGACCGCGAAAAATAAACCGCGTAGCCGGATTCATCTGTCGCAACCTTCACTACATTCGAGCTCATCAACTCCTCTGTATCAATTATGGCCTCGCAAGTCGTCGCAATATCCGCTGCGTCATCACTTACGAATGCATCTACCGCAGCTTCGATCACCCGCGGCGATATCATGGGCTCGTCGCCCTGCACATTGACGACAATCGAGGTCGCAGGCAATCGCGCTGCAACCTCGGCAAGGCGGTCGCTTCCGGATCGATGCTCGGTCGAGGTCATTACTGCGTCGCCGCCGGCGTCCGCGACAACACGAAAAATTCGCTCGTCATCTGTCGCAACAATTATGCGCGAAACATTGCGAGCTTTCGACGCCTGCCCTAAAGTATGCAATATCAGAGGCTTACCGGCTATCTCACGCAAAAGTTTTCCCGGTAAACGGGTAGACGCGTAACGGGCCGGTATGATCGCGATCACATTTTGTTGGATGGTTTTCCCGTTTAGCTCCACGGGATTTTAGGTTATATCGCCTTAACCCAAAACTCAAGAACGAAAAGACGAACTTGGAAGTTATTGACCATTTGGCTACACTCATTGACGTGGAAATCCAAGATAATTTGATCGATAGCTCGTTCGGTCCCGATTGGGATGGGACGGTAAACAAGCCAATCCAATCAACACCGACACCGACACCAAACGATCCGCCTTGGACGATTGCCCCGGCCTTAGGTGTCTGGATCGCCAGCGTACTTTTTATTCTTATAATTCCGAGCATCTTTTTGCTGCCATATTTGGCATCGCTGGATCCGCCTATCTCTGACACCGATCAGATAATAGAATTTGCTAAATCAGATCCGACCTCGATCGTTCTGCAAATACTTGGGATAATCCCTGCTCACATCCTCACGTTGGTTCTCGCATGGTTAGTCGTTACGCGGTTGCGGCGATTCTCGTTTCGCGAAACCTTAGGTTGGGAAAAAGGCGGCTTTGCATGGTGGCACTACGCGATCGTACTTGGCTCCTTTCTGGTTGTTGCCGCTGTCGTTAATATCGTGGCGCCTGAACAGGAAAACGACTTGATCAGAATCTTGAAAAGTTCCCGTTCGGCCATTTATATGGTCGCCTTTGTGGCGACATTTACGGCACCTCTGGTCGAGGAAGTCGTTTACCGGGGCATTCTCTTTTCCGCTTTTCAGCGGTCATTTGGTATGCCGGCCGCCTTTCTTTTTGTCACATTGCTCTTCTCCATAGTTCACGTGCCGCAATATTACCCAAGCTACTCGACCATTTTTCTTCTAACACTGCTCAGTTTTACGCTCACGGCAATCCGCGTCAAAACCAATAATTTGCTCCCCTGCATAATTCTCCATACATTATTCAATGGCTTTCAATCGATCTTTCTTTTGCTAGAGCCGGCACTGAAATCGCCCGTGTTACATGAGCAACCTGCGTCATTACTTCAGTTCTTTAGGTGAAAAGACTCTATCTTGGCTTCTGTAAAAAGACTGAACAACCTTTCCAGACTTTTCGTTATCTAAAAAAGCGTCCGGTTGAATTAACGGACAAGTCGAAAGAACACGCGGGCTATGGCAACCTTCAAAGATCCAAATCAGTGTTTTGCTCCTCTGGAGGTGATCGATCGTCTACTCCAGATCAGATCGGAACTCGGTTTTGCCGAAACCCTTTATCTCATACGATCTCAGGAGCTCACTGACTTTCTCGACGCTTACGGATTCGACATTTATGCCTTTTCGACCGGAAATGACAAGATAAACTACGACGATTATTCAACGCCGGTAGTGCCGGGCGGCGACAATCTGCACTGCTCGTTTACGGCACATTGACCGGTTCACAATTTCCAAGACGACCGAGGGAACGCTCGAAAAAAGGTAAAGGCAGGACGGAGACAAGCAAGATTTGCTTAAACTCCGACCTGCTTTTATCTTTCTAGTTAGTGATTATAGTGCTTTGACAATGAACAGGGTACCGTCATCGTCGAGGAATTTTCTTTCCGTAAAATCGGCAATGTCTTTACGGATGTGATCGATAAGTTTTTTGGCAGGCATTTCTATTCCATCAAGAACGCGTTTTGCCAGTCTCGCTTCGCCATACTCTTCGCCAGTCGGATTAGCGGCCTCTGTAATGCCATCCGTGTAGATGACCATGACCTGCCCCGGCTCGAACCGAATAAAATGCTGGTGATAATGTGAGTCGTCAAACATTCCCAACGGCACATCCCCGTACTCGACGTATCGATATTCGCCATCGGCTTTTATTAGCAGCGGCGGATTATGGCCGGCGTTCGAAAAGACAAATGTCTTGTTCGTTGAATCGAGAATTCCATAGATTGCGGTAATAAATTTGTTGTCCTCGATAGAGTCCCGCAAAAGGCTGCTGACCTTAGAAAAGGCAACGTGTGGCGCATAGCCTATCTGTACGCCTGCCCGCAACGACGCTCGCAGAAATGACATCAAGAGAGCGGCCGGAATGCCCTTCCCAACCGCATCGGCAACGATTATGCCAATCTGATCGTCGAAGATCTTAACCCAATCGTAATAGTCACCCGAAACTTCCTCGGTAGGAAATATATATGCGCTTATATCAAAATTCTCGATCTCAGGGTCGTGAGCCGGAAGCAGTTCGAGCTGAACCTGGCGAGCAATTTCTAGCTGAGCCTGGATTCGCTTTTTCTCAACAACCTGTTCGTGCAGCCACACCTTTTCGATAATGATGGCAACCTGCGAGGTAAGTAGCTGCAAAACGGCAAGGTCGTCGTCGTTGTACGCGTCGAGATCATCGCTTTCGAGGTCAAATACGCCAATCACCCGGTCGTTTGAAACGATCGGTGCCACCATTTCGGATCGTGTCAGTTCGCGAGCGGCAAAGTACCGATCATCCTTGCTAACATCGTGCGAAATGATAGCTTTTCCAGTTTGAGCCACCGTACCTAAAAACCCTTCGCCCATCTTCAGGCGCGGTTCGATGAGATCGAAACTGATCTGATAACCGCGAATCGCTTTTGACTTAAATACGTAGGGATCCTTATCTTCGTGGCTGAATTCGATTAGATAAATACCGGCAGCATCGTATGGAATTAGCGACGCAAGCGTATCCATCACAAGATTTAGAACTTCGTCGAGATCGAGCGAGCGGCTGATCGTCTTGGTAATGTCCAGCAGCAGACGCAGCTTATCCACCGTCGAAAACTTTTCGACCTTATGCGGCGTTCGATGTTTGGATTGCGCCATTAATCAAAAATTCTACATTTTCGAGAGATTATCCGCTAATGACTTTCGATTTATACTCGTCCCAGAGTCTCGACACTTTTATACGATATTCGACCAACGCCCGGCTTACGTAAAAATGACGTGCGATCTCTTGCGAAGTTTTGCCCTCTTCGACCATCCGCCGAAGCGACGAATACGGCACAAGCGCCGCGGCACCGGTTGAATATGCTTCTTCCTCGATGGCATGGTTATAATCGCGAGCGATTATCTTACCGTTTTTGTCTCGATTTTCGATCGCGAGGCGGCTTGGTTTGTGACCTAGAAAGACGTGGCAGATCTCCTCCATCAAAGTCGCGTTCTGCCGGTTCTTTCCATGCGTCGGGTTAAGAATTATGAGCTTTTTGCCATCCGGTAGGGTGTGGGATGCAGCACCGCCCGACCAGGCGTTCTTGCCGGCACCTGTCAAATGTGCACGCGTTTCGTCCGACAGAAATGGCTCTATCTGATCGTACGAAGCGACAAGCAATTTAGCGTACTGTGCAAGTTTGAACGGATCGAGACGCTGGTTGTCGCGAGTGAGGCCCGCAAAATCGCGCAGGCCGCGGGCCCTAACCTCATGATGTCGTCCTTTTTGAGTTGGCGGGAGGTCGGATAAATCCACGAAAAGTTTTGCAAAGACCGGAATTATCGATCGTTATTTGTTTTCTTTCCAAAGCATAACAGCCAACATTCCGGAAAATAGTGCTCCGATCGCGCTGAGCCAAACCGGGATGACGATGTGATCAACTTCGGCCTCCCACGCAAAAACGACCCTGAGAAGGTGGGCCAAACAAATGATCGCAAAAACTAAAACGGCAATTGTTGTAAATGGTTTCACGCTTCGCCTACGATAGTTTTCACACTTCTTTGTATTCCGAATCGACGTCTTCGCTCGACAGTGCGACGCGGTAATTCTTTGACTGCTTTTGTTTGGTGATCAACAGATCGTCCTTTGTTTTCAACAGATCAGCCCGGTTATAGACCGAAAGTTCGAAATTGTAACCGTGAGTTATCGCGTCTTTTGGACATGCCTCGACACAAAACCCGCAAAAGATACATCGGCCGTAATCGATGTTATAAACCTTAGCGTAACGCTCATCGCGGCCGATCCGCTCGGCATACGGCCTCGGATCGTCCTCAGCCTCGATATAAATGCAGTCAGATGGGCAGGCGGCCGCGCATAAATAGCACGCGACGCATTTTTCCTTGCCAGCCTCGTCAACATGCAGCAAATGCTGTCCGCGATACCTCGGCTGAACCGTGATCGGAACGTCCGGGTACTGCACTGTCCATTTTGCACGAGGGATTTCGGCGAGTGTTCGCCTCATTCCCTTCAAAACGGCGACGGTAGATTGTATTACGTCCGTGATTACTGACATTCAGATTAAAATCCCTGCAACATCGAACCGGCAATAACGCCTGCATACATCAGGATGACTATTACGTAATAGGCAACACCAACCAGCAAGAACAACCCGCCCGTGATCATACCGGCAATTGCGAGACCTTTACCACCATAATTTGCGGGATCATTATTGGCGTTTTTCATGCCGAGATAACCTGTGATCAGCGCGGCAACACCGGTAATCGGTGAAATATAGCAGCATAATGACACGATGCCGAGAACGAGCGATATGATCGGCAGTGTCTGGTTAATACTTCCCGTGCCGCTTGGCGGTGGCTGAAATGGAGTATTTGAACCGATCTCCTGATTTTGCCACGCAGCGTCCGGAGCGGGCGGAGGAGTCCAAGCTGCAATGGGCGCAGATGGCTGATTAAGTGCAGCAGCGACCTCAGGCGGAATGACCGTGTCAACGTCTTGCGCCGAGGATTCGGGTTCGAGAAATACCGGCGGCGCGAGAACCGGCTCATCGCCTGCGGGCGACGATTCCGAAAACGGCGAAGGCGGCGGCTCCATTTTTCCAAAATCGGAACTTTCAATCTCCGGCGCAATAAAACTCGGCGGCGGCGGCGGCGGCAGATCACCAAGCGGCGGGAGCTCGACAACATCGGCCGTGTGGTCGTCAGCGCCAAGAGCATCTTTCATCTCGTCTTCAGAAACATAAACCGTCTTTAGCGGGTCGCTCACCGGCAAATCCAGAACCTCGTCCGGAGGAGCGATTGGTAAGGACCCAACGGTCTGATGCACTCCCGATTCATTGTCAGCGCGTTTTGTTTCTGGCTCCGTTCCGCCAACGTCGTCGACAACCTCGTCGGAATTGGGCTCGACTGGCGGAGTCGTTGGTTGAGCAATCACGGTCGCATAGGGATCGAAAGCCGGGGCGTCATCGACAAGCGGCGTTCCGTCAACCTGGCAAAACCGCATCGAATCCTCAAATGTCTTTTCGCAAGTCGGGCATTTTTTCATGAGTTTAGTCCTGTCCTTGCCACCTGCGGTAGCGGGTGGGTTATTGGTAAGCAACGGTAAAGTGTTAACGTTCTGAGACTTTTATACTTGAACGCCTAAACTAATTCAAGTTTGCTAAAGAAATATGCGATCTCGATTGCCGCATTTTCATCGGAATCCGAACCGTGAACGGCATTCTCGCCTATCGACGTCGCAAAATCCTTTCGCAGCGTGTCCGGTGCAGCTTCGGCGGGATTCGTCGCTCCCATCAACTCGCGCCATGCCGAAACGGCATTTTCTTTTTCTAATGCCAGCACAATGCACGGTCCGCTCGACATAAAATCGGTCAGCTCGTCAAAAAAGCCCTTGCC
>DAIRVI010000111.1:0-7576 GCA_036802885.1 Pyrinomonadaceae bacterium | reverse complement strand
TAAAACAGATCTGAGCGAAAATTGCCGTTGTCGATCAGACTGTCAAGCGGCTTATTTGTGGCGGATATTACGCGGACGTCAACAGAGATCGGCGTGTTGCTGCCAACTGGTTCGAAACGTTGTTCCTCTAGAACACGCAGCATCTTTGACTGAACTCTCGGCGACATATCCCCAATCTCGTCCAAAAACAGAGTCGCTCCATCGGCGATCTCAAACTTCCCTTTCTTTGCCCGCGTTGCGCCTGAGAAAGCGCCTTTTGCATGGCCGAATAGTTCGGATTCGACCAATTCCTCGGGTATCGCCGCCGAGTTTATCTCAACGAACGGTGCGTTTCCGCGTTTGGATTGAGCGTGAATAGCCCGGGCTACCAACTCCTTACCGGTACCGCTCTCACCCGAGATCAATACGCGGCCATCGGTCGGCGCCACGATCGCGATCTGCTTGCGCAGTGCCCGCATCGCAACCGATTCACCGACCATCAAATATTGTCCGGCGAGTTCCTCCTGTAATTGGGCGTTGGTGATCTCAAGCTGTCGCTGGCGAACGGCGTTCTTGACGGTAACCACTGTGTGTTCGAGGCTAAGCGGCTTCTCGATAAAATCAAACGCCCCAAGTTTGGTCGCACGAACCGCCGTCTCGATATTACCGTGCCCGGAGATCATCACGACCGCCGAGTCGTTGCCGTACGCTTTCAACTGTGAGAGCGTCTCAAGGCCGTCAATGCCGTCACCGAGCCAAATGTCGAGCAGGATACAGCCAAAATTCTGCGAACCTGCGAGTTCGAGGCAGGCCTCACCCGACGCCGCGGTCTCAACAACAAAACCTTCGTCCTCGAGCACGCCTTTTAGGGTGTCGCGAATTCCCTGTTCGTCATCAACAATCAGAATAGACTTTTGCATTTATCCGCTTACCGGCAATTCAATGATAAATTTTGCACCTTTTGGCTGATTCGCAACGACTTTGATCCGTCCGCGATGCTCTGAGATTATACGATTTACGATCGCCAGTCCTAGTCCTGTGCCCCGGCCTTTTGTAGAAAAATACGGTTGGAACAGCTTCTGAATGTCACTCGGCTCGATACCCTTTCCATTGTCTGTAACTTCGGCAACGACCAGATCGCGGGCCGGATCATGACGAGTCGCGATCGTCACACGTTTATCGGCTTGGTCGGCGTCAAATGCTTCGACCGAGTTGTCGATCAGGTTTACAAAAACGCGCTTAAGCTGTTCGGCATCGAGGAAAAGCTCTGGTAATCCGTCGGCGAGATCGGTGGAAATGTTAATACTTGCGAAGCGGCCGTCAAATGCTGCGACCGCCTGCGTGATCACATCATTAATATCTCCGCCCGCGAGCTTGGTATCCGGAAGCCTTGCAAACCGCGAAAACTCATCGACCATAGTCTTTAGAGAGGTAACTTCGCGAAGTATCGTCGCCGTGCTCTCGTGTACGACATCGCCGATCGGCCCTTTGTCAGTTATCCGTTTTCCGCCGACGCTCTCTAAATGCCCGCTCGTGTTGAAACGCTTTGCGATCCGCTCGGCCGACAATTGGATAGGTGTAAGCGGATTTTTGATCTCATGTGCCATACGTCGCGCTACCTCCTGCCAAGCCGATGCGCGTTGGGCCGAGATCAGTTCTGAGAGATCCTCGATCACCAAAACAAGGCCGCCGTCCGCCGGTAGTTTCGTAGCCGTGAGAGCCACCGTAAGTTCGTCGCCGGGCTTCAATTCTCCGTTTGATGCTTCGCCCTTCAACACCGTTTGATCCGATGCGTGCCCGGTGCGCTTAGCTCGTCCGAGAAGCCGTTCCACAAGCGGACGATTTTCAACCCGGACGAGATCGGCGAGTTTTAGTCCCGCCACCTCATCGGCCTCAACCCGCAGAATGTTTTTCGCCGCACGATTGATGGTGCTCACACGGCCTTCTGCATCGAACGAGACAACACCAGTCGGCAGGCTTTCGAGTACCGTCTCAATGTATTTGCGCCGCTCGCTCAATTCGACGGAATTGGACTCAAGCGTGGCCGACATCTCATTAAAGGTTGAAACAAGCAGCCCAAGTTCGTCCTCGGCAAGCACGTCCACGCGATGTCCAAGGTTGCCGCGAGCGATCTCATCGGCACCCTCGGCCAGTGCTTTGATCGGCGTAGTCAGGCCGCGAGCGACGTAAAAAGCTATCCACGATGAAGCAAACATAAGCAGAAATGTCAGCACCCCGAGTGTCAACAGCCCGACTTGTCGCACGGTCACCTGCTTCTGTTTTAAGCGGTCAAATTCCGATAGTGAATTCTCGACTATCTGGCTCACGTTCCTTTCGCCAAACGTGTATGGCACAATTATCAACCGTCGCGCGCGGGACATCTCCGCAACGGCGACATCGAGACCCTTGCCATCGCGGAGTGTCGGGTCAGACGTATATCCCGAACTCACAGAGAGTAAAATAGTTTCGAGCTCTGCCCTTTGCTCATCAGTGACCTGGCGGTCGGACGACGCAAGCAAACGGGCATCTTTTGAAAGTATGCCGACGTGCACCAAATTCCCGGCCTCTGCGATCTTGGTTAATTCTGCATTCGTCGGTTCACCCGCAGAGAGCAGCTCGGCCAGCATCTTTGCCGAATCCTCAAGTTTTGCCGACCGGTCAACCAGTGATTGCCGCTGAACCTCACGGGCTTCCTTAATTACGTTTTCCGGAATTTGCGTAAACCAACGCTCGAGCGCCCGGTTCATAAAAAGGTACGAAAACACCGCCATAGCGATGATCGGCAGCAGGCTGACCGCAAAGAAATAGATCAGCAGACGCGTTTTGATCTTGGCGCCCAGCTCGAATGTCCGCCGCTCGCGCACCAGTTTGATAATGCTCCGCAGAAATATAAAGCCAAAGATCACGAACGCGATAAAATTCAGCGACGACAGCGCGTATAGTAGCAGCAGATCGCTTGCCGATTCGATCGCAAGATTCTTCCACAGATTGGTAGACTGCAAAATGATGAGCATCGCGAGAGACGCGACCATCAGGGTTCCGATCACCCACGGCGTCTTGCGCCTCTTGATTTTTGGGACATCCTGCACCACGATTGAAAGTTTAGCACAATTGCCAACGGCAGTTGACGGCCTTTGTCCCGCACGTCCTGTTCCGATAGAATCATTCAAACACGCGAAATGAAATACCTACTTTTTGACGATAACGGCCGATTGCGCAGCGGATGGCGCGCGGGGATCTTCCTGTTTGCTTACGTGATCGTCGCCGTTACACTTGGCTCGATAGTTCAGATCGCCTTATTGTTTATGCAAATTGCTCCGGCGCCTCAATCCGGCGCGTTTTTAGCAATCAACGGAATACTGTCGCTCGTTCCTGCGATATTGCTGGGTTGGGGTTGTGGAAAGCTATTTGAGAAATTACCGTTTCGAGCCCTCGGCGCGGCGTTCACACGCGGTTGGTTCAGGCATTTGGTTATAGGATCGGTTATCGGAGCTGTGACGCTCGGATTTGCGGTAATGATCGCCTACATTTTCGGCGGATTGCGTTTCGAACTCGACACGACGGCCGGCTACGATGGCTTGCTTTCGTCGCTCGGCATCTCGTTTGTTGTCTTTGCCGCCGCCGCTGCGTTCGAGGAGGCCCTTTTTCGAGGTTATATCCTACAGACTTTTTCACGTTCGGGGCTCGCATGGCTGGCGATTCTTTTAACATCGGTCTTTTTTGGCGCCGTACATCTTGGAAATCCAAATGCAGGCGTTATTTCGACCGCCAACACGGTGCTCGCCGGCCTTTGGTTCAGCGTTGCCTATCTAAAAACGCGCGATCTGTGGTTTGTGTGGGGGATGCACCTGATGTGGAACTGGATGCAGGGTTCGTTTTTCGGCATTGAGGTTAGCGGGATGACTGACATCACGACCGCTCCGCTGTTTCGTGAGATCGACTCCGGCCCGATCTGGCTCACAGGCCAGACCTACGGTATCGAAGGCGGCGTTGTTTGTACGATCGCACTCATTCTCTCAACGGCGTCAATTCATTTCTTGCCAATACTGAGACCCGATAAAGATTTGCTTGCTATGACGTCCAAGTCAGAACCGCCTGCGATAGAGGGTGGTTGAACTTTAGAAATAATTAGCCATAGATTTGCGCAGATAAATCAGTTGGGAATGAGCTTTCAAATCTGCTTCATCTGCGTTTATCCGCGGCTAATTTTTCTTATGCAATCTGGATCTTAAACGAAATATCCACAGCCCTCGCCGAATGTGTGATCCGTCCGACCGAGATGAGGTCAACGCCGGCCTCGGCGTACGAGCGAACTCGGTCGAGATCCATACCACCCGAAGCCTCGATCATCACGGCCGGATTTATGTCGCGGGCCATTGCGACCAGTTTGGCGGCTTCCTCAGGCGTTTGGTTGTCGAGCATTACGATCTCGGCGCCGGCGAGCATTGCTTCGCGAAGCTGGGCCCAATTTGATATCTCGACCTCGATCTTGTGCAGGTGCCCAACACGGTGTTTGGCGGCGTGGACGGCCTCGGTAATACCGCCGGCGAGCGCGATGTGATTGTCCTTGATCAAAACGCCGTCGTCGAGGCCCATTCGATGATTTTTGCCGCCACCTACGGTTACCGCGTATTTCTCGAGCATCCGCAAACCGGGCGTCGTCTTTCGCGTATCGACGATGACGGCATTTGTCCCTTCGACCGCTTTGACGTATTGCCGCGTCAGGGTCGCGATACCGCTAAGGCGTTGTATAAGATTGAGCGCGGTACGTTCGCCAACGAGCAGAACGTCCGCGTAACCCTTGAGCGTGGCGAAAACTGTGCCTTCCTCAATCTCATCGCCCTCGCTGTAGGTTGTCTCGATCTCGCTGCTTTCAGTATCAAGATGAAAAAACACCGCCTCGGCGACATCCAGCCCGCACAGGACGAGATATTCCTTCGCGAGGAATCTACCCACGCCCCGCGTGTCCGCAGGCACCGTCGCCGTCGTCGTAATATCACCGCGCCCGATGTCCTCGGCCAGAAACTCGCCGATACTCGCTAGAACCTCGCCATTCTCAAGCCAATTCATATACTAGATGATACACGAAATACGCACATCCGTAAGATTGTTGCGTGTGATGCTAATGCCAGTACCCAAACTTTTGTTTCAGGTCATGAAGCCATTGATATTTATCACGATGAATGACAAATTGGGAGTTTCGATGGCGCCGGACTTCGCTTTTCGATAGTCGTAGGATTTCTAATATTTCTTCCCAATTACCTTTGATGACATACGTCGCGTTTCCATAAAGTGGATTTTCAGCGATGACTTTGTCGTGTCTGTCAAAAATAAAAACAAAGTAGCCCTTATAGGCTCGGCTATCCAACTTTCCCACCGCAACTCTTTCCGGCTTAAATACATCCATGATTGTTTCCAATCGTTGGATATGATTCTCACGCAAGAAGACACCACTCTGTCGAAATCGTCTGATCAGATTAGCGGCATCCCATTCACCCGTTGGGAAGATCTCGAATGGCAGTGTAATCGTCGAGTTCCCTACTTCTAGATTGCTCTGCAGATGCTCAATCTTCGCACCAATTTCGCGAATCTCTGCTTCAAGTCGGAGCACTATCTCATCTGACACGACGGTATTGAGAACCGGTTTAGTTATAGTGACGTGTTCCGTTGGAGATTGGGCGGACGAATGTTCCTCAATCCCCAGTTCCGCGAAAGTGAGCGGCAGGTTGTGTGAGCGTATCAGCTTGCGAACAATTTCCGTGACAGCCTCTTCCAGGTCTTGCCCATAAATCCATGAACCATACCTGGTTGCGTTTCCGAGCTCGCTTTTGAGTTTCAGATCAAAATCCATATCCGAAATCAGTGATCCTCGACTCTGCTCATCCGAAAAAAATCTTCTCAGCATTTCTACATGAGTCGTTTTAGGTATGGCCCCCGTTTGTCGGTTGATCTCCGACTTAACTTCTTTGCTGTAGATGTCCTTTCCATCGTAACTCGCATCTGCAATGAGCTTCACCCTTAGCTCCTCTCGCTTCGACTTAACTTCCCGATTGCAAATTCTCGTGAGAAAATCAACGAAAATCGGTACCGCTGCTTCCGACGAACGGACCAATTCCGCAAACGTCAGCGTTCGCTTTTTCTCTACAATAGTTTTTTCACTAATAAACAGACGCTTTGTCTGGTCGGCGCGGTACTCTAACGAATGGATTTTGAGTGGGATTTGGTCAATGAGCTTACGGGACTCATCCCAAGTCCGTTCACCCGTCCAAGATCGTAGCTTGTTAACAACGCCTTCTAAGCGCTTCAGGGTATTCTTCAGTTCATCTAATTCAGGATGATCCATGCCGATGCCGAACAACCGATTTATTTGATTGTTTTCTATAACACGGTTAAGAACTTGGTGCCAAGCTGCCTTTCCTATTTCAATCGCTTAGCGCTTCCAAATTTGTATTCATCGTCGCGATCTGAACTCCCAATTCGCTTGCACGTTCGCGGAGTGCGTCGACCTTTTCAGCCGGGGCACGGTCGACGAAATTATTGTTGGCGAGCTGGGCGTCGAGGCGGGACTTTTCTTCGGTAAGCTTGGCGATCTGTGTTTGGAGGCGTTCGCGTTCTTTATCAAAGTCCAAAATTCCTTCAAGTGGGATTGCCACTTGCCCCTCATCAAGCAGAACCCCTTTAGCGCAAGCTGTTGGCATCTCGAATGACGTATCAAGTTTTAAAGTTTCTGCTCGCGCAAGTTTAAGAATTTGATTCTCATTTGCTCTGTAAATTTCTTGTGCATCCGGCTTGGCAGAAACAAATAATTTAAATTTTATATTTGCACTAATCTTTAGCCTTGCTCTAATATCGCGAACAACTTTTATTAGATTTATAACTAACCACATTTCAGTTTCGGCTTGTTCATCAATAAGATTAAAATCACCCGTCGGAAAATCCGCTAACATTATTGATTTCTTAGCATGGGAGTATGCCGAGTTGTGCAATTCTGGTGATGTACCAGGTAATTTCTGCCATAACTCTTCAGTCAAATACGGCATAAATGGGTGCAACATTCGCAGTGCTTGTTCTAAAATCGTAAGAACTCGTGTATTCGCAGATAGGTTAATTGCCTCGACATGAAACTGAACAACATCACTTTGAGAACGGTGTTGACCCTGCTGAACGGCAATTTCGTCTTTTACAAGCTCTATGTACCAATCACAAAAATCATTCCAAAAAAACTGATACAAAAGTCGAACAGCTTCATAAAAATGATAGTTCCCTAACGACGCATTTACGCCAATGGCTGTCTTCGTTAGTCGGGAGACTATCCATCGGTCTGCAATAGAATGGGTATTTCGTAACTGGTTAACATCCACAGCCGCTCCCTCCGCATTCATCAAGCAAAACCGCGTCGCGTTCCATATCTTGTTCGCAAAATTGCGGTAAGTTTCGACGCCGACGTCGTTCCATTTAATATCGGCGCCGGTTGCGATGCTCGCGAGATAAATCCGCGTCGCGTCGACCCCGAACTTATCAAACATCTCGATCGGATCGACGCCGTTGTTACGCGATTTGGACATCGGCTTGCCGTCTTTGCCAAGAACGGTGCCGG
>DAIRVI010000110.1:1157-7771 GCA_036802885.1 Pyrinomonadaceae bacterium | reverse complement strand
GTCGCAAAACAAATCAGAAAGATTTTTTTCATCAACATATTTCCACCTAAGGAAATTTCTTTTAAGAAAACGGAAATTTCCTTCGACTACTCGGATTAAGTCATCCGGCGTTTCTGATCGAACGGGCCCAAGAGCGCATTCGAACCGTCCGCCGGTCATCGTTTGAACCAAAAACGACGCCCTCCGGGCGAAGTTCGGCCAACCAACCGTCAAAAAACATCGTGCCCAGCGGAAAGCTCAGCGTTTTTCCCACCGCTTCTGAAAAGAACATAACCTCTTGCTGGCCATTGCCGCCATCGACTATGCCGACAGGCAAGAGGTCTTCGATCGCGAAAAGGCGCGGATCGAGAGGCACATCACCATTAACACCGGTTTGCGACAGCCATGTGTCGTATCTTTGTTTCGTGGATTCTACCGGCGACAATGTCGGCGCGTTTGCAACATTACCCGCTTTGTTCCCGGACGCCACCGAACCACGTGTATCAGAACTTGCCGCCAACACACTCGTGGCTGTTGCTTTTGATTGCTGAGCTCCGGCCGAAGCAGAAGCGGAAACAGAGCCGCTAAGGCCGCCGCGATCGGAAAACGGATCTTTGACGTCCTCAGAATTGGGACTTGAGTCGAGGGAAAGCACTTTTGCCAGATCGTTCGCGATCCTAGGATCGATCACGATCGGGGTCGTTTGCTCATTTACGGTCGCCCGTGCCGCCGAACTTTCCACGAATGAAGACAAGAGGTCATAAGCAAAAAAGACAATGAAAAATGCTACAAGCGAAAACCCGAAGAGGCCTGCGAGCTTGCTCGAAAGTCGGGTAGAATCGGAATTCACGGCAGGTAACGATTTATTCGGATTCATCATTTTTGTTCCTTACCCTCGTTTAGTGCCAGATCTTTTGGTAGCCCGGGCATCTCCGCCGGCGGGGGAGCATGATAGGCCACCAGCGTAAATCCAGCAGAAACCGAATTTTTTAGTGAGACAACAGAATAGTCGCGGATGAGTAGTATTCGCGGCATTCGCGAAATATCGGCGAAAAACCGAACAACTTGAGGATACGATCCGGTGACAACCGCCGGTATTTCTCTCTCGTATAATTTCGCCGCCGCCGCCGATTTCACCGATTGTTTTACTGCCAGGAGCCCGGTCAGTGTTACGCCATTTCTCTGTGCAGCAGTCTCAACTTGCCCTAAAACGTCAGAAACCTCGGTTTCCTCCGGTAGAAGCGGTTTGGCCTCATCGTAAAGATCGGCGACCTTCTTAAACTCAGCTCTAAACTGAGTCTCACCGGCCAACATTGTTTCCGTCTTCTTATTCTCCACTTCTTTGGCAATCACTTGTTTCCGGTACTCGTCATGTGAGGTGATCCACCCCGAGAGAAGATAGCCGTAGACCAAGTAGCCGATTCCCGCCGAAATGACAGCCATAACAATAACCGTCAGCAAAGTTCCGCGTCGCATCGACTCGACGTAAATACTGTCAAGCAAATTCTGAAAGGCGTTGGAGTTTCGTTTCCTGCTCATAGCTGTTACCTGTCTGCTTTCAAACCTACGTTGCCGGCCTCGGCACAATCGTCGGGGCTAATCTTTGAGCCGGTCCTGGTGGCGCCGGGGCGCCAGGCTGATTCGCGGCCGCCGGTGGTTTTGGTGCGAATTCGACGACGGGCAGGTAATTACCTTTAATGCTCCATCGAACGATCCCAGGAGCCACCGGGCCACTTCCGGTTAGAGTCGAACCTGCCATCGTCGGCAGTCTTGCTTGTCCAACCTCGGTCGTCGTTGGAGCAATCTCCTGAATCTCGTACGCTAAATTACTGAATAGTCTCGAGCCGCTCTCTGGGCCGCCCGCAAATTCCAGCGCCTTTAAAAACGACGCGATGGCATCCTTATTACGTGCCAATCCCTTCATTTCAACATCACCCGACGCGGATAATTTCATGTCGGAAACATAAAACGACGGATCAATACTGAATGGGTAGTTAGCGTTGAGTTGGTATAAGAGGCCGATTCCAACGGGTTGCTGGCGTCGCAGTTGACTAACCTCAGTAATAAATTCTTGATACCACTTTAGGTTAGCCTCGTAAGACTTTCGCCTTTCAAGCGCGGGCCTTAACTCAAGCGTTCGCGCATCTGCGCGCGACTCGCGGAAACCGGAGATGAGATTCGACACAATAAGATTGGCACCTAACGCAAGTAAACAGGCTGTAACGATCAACGGAGCCGCCATAATAGTCACAACGGCGCGATTCCGACGGTTTTGAAGGCGGGATTCTTCGTCTCGAAGACGTAGAATTTCTTCTGTATCGGCTATTGTCAGAATGTCTTGAGCGAGATTAACCGGCGGAATATTTTCGGCACCCACAACGGTTGGTTCCCCAAATGCGTATGAACCAAGAAGCAATCCATTTGCAACTGCCGCGTCTAGAGGGACTTTTATGTCGACAAACTCTAATCCTGTCTTCGCCGCAAATTCGTCAGCGATCGGAGCGGTTAGATCAGCAAGTGTCGGTTCGGCTGCCCAAACGACCTGTGCAAAACTCGACAGTTGCAGGTTCTCGAGCTTCTTTGGCGACATTTGTATTACAAGCTGATCAAAGGCATGTCTGACGTACGAATCGATAAATTGGTCGTTCCTGCTCTCGACCATGGCTTTGAACTCGCCGCTGGTAAACCTGATCGGTTTTTTGCCCCGGCCCACGTTGGTGATCTCATCCGGCGCCAGAAATGCGTCTTCGCTGAACAATCCAGCTTGTGGGCTCCACAACCCGAGACTGTATCCGGACCGATTCAATAGAACAAGAGCCGTAACCTCCGACCTTTTCCCTGGACGAAGGGTTTCGACGCCCCGATTAGTCGCAGTTAAAAAATAACGCGCCATGCAGCGAAGAGGGGTTCCGACGTGGAGGCGGACACGTGTAGCCTGCCCTGCACCCACGAGAGAGCGAATTCTTAAATCGAGTGCTTGAACTGACTGCCTTGGCACCTCGGTCATCGAGATCTGGCCATTGGGCAGACGCCGAATACTGCAGGCAGTGTCGTCGAGTGGAGTTTCAAACACCGGATGACCATCCGTTCCGAGAACCATCTGCTTCTCGGCGTTTAGCAGCCACTCCATCAGTTCCGCATCGTCAAGGGCCAGTCTTTCTCCATCCAACGCCAATATACGCGTCCTCTCCGAGTAATCATTGACCGTCGTTAGAAAATATGTAGCCTGCGAAAAGGGCGGCAGACCTAATTCCCGCGTCCGACGCAAATTGACGGCAGCAAGATCAAAGTCAGACTGGAACCGGGCAACATCGATACCGAAATTCCCCGGAGCTGCGTCGGGAAGCGGCGATGCGGTTACAACGCTTCCGGACGCGTTCCACACTATGGCCAATTGGTCCTTTGATGCAGCGCGGTCCGCAAATTCCGGCTCAAACTCAACGCCGAACCCAAATTCACTATCTCGCTTAATTCCAAATGCGTTTTTCATAGAAAAATGTTATTCCATCTAAACGTTTGTCACCGGTTTCCTGTCTCCGCTTTACGAAAAGCATTTTGGCGTCCTTGCGATGCGGTTTCCGAAGCCGCGCCAAAGCCGGTGGCGGTTCCATGACGTCCGCAGAGATCCTTTAATTCTTCGACATTCGAGGAGATTGACATTGCCATTTCCAGTGTGATCGAGCGCGTGCGATAAAGCGACGCGAGCGATTGATTCAGTGTTTGCATCCCATATTTATCTGAGCCCGTCTGCATTATCGAGTAAATCTGATGGATCTTGTCTTCACGGATCAAGTTGCGGATCGCGGAATTCGGGATCAGTATTTCCATTGCCATGACGCGTCCGTTTCCTGCCGCATTTGGAAGCAGCGATTGACACATAATTCCCTCAAGTACGTTTGAAAGCTGCGTCCTGATCTGTGGCTGCTGAGTCGCCGGGAAAACGTCGATGATCCTAGTTATTGTCGACGCGGCGGTATTCGTGTGTAGCGTCGCAAGGGTCAAGTGTCCCGTTTCTGCGACCCGCAGTGCCATCTCTATAGTCTCCAGGTCTCGCATTTCGCCGACAAGAACCACGTCTGGATCTTGTCTCAAACCGGACCGCAGAGCCTCGGCGAACGAGAATGTGTCAGACCCCAACTCGCGCTGACTGACGACACAGTTTTTATGCGTGTGGAGAAACTCGATCGGGTCCTCAATTGTAATGATGTGCTGGTGGCGTGAGGCGTTTATCCGATCGATCATCGTCGCAAGAGTCGTCGACTTTCCGGAACCGGTCGGACCCGTAACCAGCACGAGGCCGCGTGGCTTACGGCACAGATCAGAGACGACGTGCGGCAGCCCAAGCTCCTCGAACGACTTGATCTCATAGGGGATTGCGCGGAATACTCCGCCGACCGTTTCTTTCTGGTTGAAGATATTTACGCGAAATCTGGAAAGACCCTCGAGTCCGATCGAGAAATCGAGCTCACGCCTTGCTTCAAAAGTCTCTATCTGTTTGTCGGAGAGGAACGAATATGCGAGTTGCTTTGTGTCATCCGGCGTCAGCGGCTCGAAACCCTCAAGGGGTAGCATTTGTCCATGAACTCTTATCTGTGGAGGGCTATCAACTCGAATGTGGAGATCCGAGCCGCCCAACTCAATTGTCTTATTGAGAAGGCCGATTAGCGTGGCTTGCGGAGTATCAGACATGCTTATAAGCCTCAGAAGTTTAAACCGCCATATCAATAACTACGCTATTTGCAAACGCGCAGTTGTCGTTAACCTTATCCCTATTCTTTGAGTCACATATAGTCCCAATACGTGACGATTTCCATAAGTTCCGATCAGACCTCAATTTAGCCCGTAATCCAAAAACCGCAAATTTTCGAGACAAATCCCGTTACGGCACTAACTGCTTGTATAACACCACTTGTACGCCTTTTCGGTCACCGTGTCAAGATTTATTTTGGTTGACAGCAGCCGAAGCGAAAACTCGAAAAAATAGTGAAAGCGAAAAGATGCCCACAGGGACCAACCGAGTAAGGTGGCTGTGGATGGTAATGCAGTCAGACCGACAACAATTCTTACCTTTTCCGCTTGTCGGGCTTGCCTTTCGTTTGATCAAGGGATTATACATTTAGCTAAGTCAAGCCCCGTCACTTTGAGATTCGAGGGTTTCGATTGATTTTGGTTTGAAAGCGTTTGATTGAAAACAGGATCACGGTTTTTCAGTTTATGTTCAGGCGCACATCTTCAGCGTATTTAATTGACCCTACACTCGCCCGAAAGGTGTGGGGGTTGATTTTTGGCCGTCTGTCACTGATCCTACTCATCGTTCTGGCGGGTTGGTGGTGGGTTTACAGTGGCCCTCAGTTATCGTTCAGCTCGATCCAAAATGAGTTGGGCTTGCTGTTCCTAATTTCGATCGCCCTGACGGGGGTTTATGTTTTCTGGCTTAAATTCAGCAGGACATTGCTGTGGCATGTCCGGGCTCAATTTTTGATCGACGCGATTTTGATCACGTGGCTCGTATGGGAAACGGGCGATCTTATATCTCCTTACATCACGCTGTACATAATCCTGATCAGCTTAGCCGGCTTTTTTCTCGGCAAGACGGACGCCCTTGTCATTGCCGGAGCCTGCACCGTGTGCTTTACGGCGCTGCCTATCCTGACCACGCAATCGCTTGTTTCCTCTCTTACCGGCGAGGTCGCTCCGTCACGCGTGGTTCAGACCATTGCATTTAACGACGCTGCTTTTCTCCTTGTGGGGCTTCTGGCCGCACGTCTTGCCGATCGCCGAAAGATCGGCGAGGACCTCAAACAGGCCGAGGCCAATTTTGCCAACCTCAGCGTCTTGCACGAGAGGATCCTCGCGTCGATAAATTCGGGACTGATCACGACGGATCTGCAAGGGAGGATCTACGCTTTTAATCGCGCAGCTGAGAAAATTACCGGATTGCGTACCGAGAATGTAATCGGACAAAGCGTGTTTTCACTGTTCGGTGACGAAATAAGGCCGCCCATCGAAATGTGCCTCGAAGGTGCTCAAACGGTTGAATTCTCACCTCCGAATTTTGAGGCCGGAGTTCGCATGACAGCCAATGGCATAGGGTCGGAGACACCAGTCACCGTGTCGTGCACCGTGCTGCCGCTGGTCGGAGGGTCAGGCGGCGTCACCGGTTTGATCATCGCCTTTCAGGACACGACCGAACTTCGATTGATGGAAGAAACACTTCGGCGTTCCGACCGCCTCGCCGCCGTCGGTCGAATGGCGGCGGGTCTGGCGCATGAGATCCGTAACCCCTTGGGTTCTATGAGTTCGGCTCTTCAGTTCCTGTCGGAAAAATCCAAGTCGGATAACGACGAAACGGCCCTAATGGGAGTAGTGTTGCGCGAATCTGACCGCCTTAACTCGATAATCACAGACTTTCTGGCATACGCGCAGCCTGGGAGCCGCGACTTGACGGTTCAAGGCTCCTCGCAAATGGACGTCGGCGAAGCCGTAAAAGACTGCCTCGCACTCTTGCGGCACGATCCTGGCGTACTGGAGTCGCACGTTTTCGATTTTGTGCTGCCGAAGAATAAGGTGATGATACAGGCAGAGGAAACGCAGATAAAGCAGATTTTCTGGAATCTTTTTCAGAATTCGATTCA
>DAIRVI010000110.1:0-1057 GCA_036802885.1 Pyrinomonadaceae bacterium | reverse complement strand
CAATCGGGAATATGTCAAAACTTTTGATCGTCGATGACGAGGAAGGCTACCGCGAGGTTCTGAAAACGATCTTCGAAGCCGAAGGCTATTCCGTCGCTACGGCAGACGATGGTCGGTCGGCTCTTGCATACCTAAAGTCAAAAAAATGCGATCTTATTATTTCAGACGTACGCATGCCGGATATTGACGGCATCGCCCTTCTGAAAGCGGCTCGCGCGGCTGTCCCGGACATTGGCGTGGTGCTCATGACGGCCTTTGGGACGATAGACACCGCCCGCGAGGCATTTAAGCTCGGGGCCGACGACTTTATTCAAAAGCCTTTCAATAATGACGAACTCAAAGTAATCGTTAAGAGAACGCTCGAAAAGCAGGCGATCATTCATGAAAATCGTGCGTTCCGCAGCGCCCAGCGTAACATGGGCGGCCTATCGAACATCATTGGTAAATCGGAAAAGATGGTCGAGCTTTTCCGTATTATAGAAACTGTCGCGCGCGAACATTCCACCATCCTGATCACAGGGGAATCCGGTACCGGCAAGGAGCTTGTCGCCAGGGCAATACACGATATGTCCGACCGTGCAGAAAAGCCATTTATCCCTATCAATTGTGGCGCGCTCACGGAAACGCTGCTCGAATCGGAACTCTTCGGATTTATGAAAGGAGCCTTCACCGGCGCGGGCGAAAGCCGTCCCGGAATGTTTGAATCGGCTAATAAAGGCACCATCTTCCTGGACGAAGTCGGCGACATGTCGCAAGCAATGCAGGTAAAGATCCTGCGTGTACTGCAGGAACAGCGTGTACGTCGTATCGGTGCGGCCGACGAGACGCCGGTCGATACGCGTGTTATTGCGGCAACCAATCGGGACATCGAGCCAATGGTCGAAGACGGAACATTTCGCCGTGACCTGTATTACCGCGTTTCCGTTATACCACTTAATGTGCCGCCCTTACGCGAACGCCGCGACGATATCCCGATCCTGGTTGATCACTTTGTAAAAAAATTCTCTAAACGCTCGGGCAAGACGGTGAGCCTATCGGACAGTGCTCTGGAGCTTCT
>DAIRVI010000109.1:0-7854 GCA_036802885.1 Pyrinomonadaceae bacterium | reverse complement strand
AAACGGATCGAATCGTGGCAATATCCGCTCCATTTTCTCGATTACGAGACGTTTTCCTACGCCATTCCACAGTTTGATGGTGTTAGGCCGTTTCAGCAGATGTGCTTTCAATACTCGCTGCACACGATTGACGAGCCGGGCCGCGAGCCGCGGCACTCGTACTTTTTGTCAAAAGGCGAGGACGATCCACCGCGTGCGCTTGCCGCAAGGTTGTGTCAAGATTTGTCGGGCGGGATCGGGACCGTATTCGTCTGGTATGAGGCCTTCGAAAAGACGCGCAACACAGAAATGGCTATGATGTTTCCCGAATTCGCCGCCTTTTTTGAGGAAGTAAACGCCCACACCTACGACCTGATGAAGATATTCACCGACAATCTCTACATTCATCCTGAATTTAAGGGGCGCAGTTCCATCAAAAAGGTACTGCCTGTTCTTCGTCCCGACCTCAGCTACAAAGATCTAGGCATAAGCGATGGAATGACCGCATCTATAATGTGGTTTCGTGCCGCAACGTGGGACACGCTAGACGCCAACGAACGTCAGCAGATCTTTGATAACCTCGAGGAGTATTGCAAACTCGACACGCTTGCAATGGTCGAAATATTTTCGGAACTGAAGGCATTACAATCAAGCAGCTTGCAAAATAGAGTGGGTTAATGAGCCCCTAAGTCCATTTAGCCCCCGATCAGCTCAAACCTAATATTTAACAAATTAATTCTAAATTCAATCGATAGCGTTTCTTTGTCCGGGCGCCTCTACGCCAATATTTCAGACCTTATTTCTTTGCGATACGCGTCATGAAATGGTATTAATAAGAGTTTATGCGTATGAAAAAGTATCTACTCCTTCTCATTATTAGTTTGTTCTTCGTTCCATCTGTCGTGCGTGCAGACGTTTCGCTTTTGGTGTTGGAGGCGGTCGGCATGGCGGGTGAATATACTGGCTCCGGCCATACAGCTATCTATCTGTCTAACATTTGTGCCGACGACCCTGTCACACTCCGGCTTTGCAATAACGGCGAGCTCGGTGTCGTTATTAGCAATTATCCGTCATTTGGAGACAAAGGCTCGGCCGAGTGGATGGCCGTTCCATTATTGGCCTATTTATATGGCGTTGAGAACGAGAACGAGATCCCGCTTTACGCAAACGGTGAGGTTCGCAATTTTGTGCGTGAGACGTACCGGCAACGGCGACTTCGAGGCTTTATCCCGGATGACGCGGCCGGAACGATGCCAAAAGGTGGATGGAAAATGATGTTGACGGCGGCATTTAATAGGGATGTTTATAGTTTTAACGTACAGACCACAGTTGAGGAAGATGCGAAGTTTCTCAAGGAGTTTAATAGCGTGCCGAACAACGGTAAGTTCAACTCTTTCTCCCGAAACTGTGCGGATTTTGCAAAACGGCTGATCAACGCGTATTTTCCCGGAGCCGCAAAACGTGACGTACTCAATGATTTTGGAATCACGACACCGAAAGCGGTTGCGAGGTCTTTTAGCGGTTATGCTAGCGGACGGCCCGAGCGGCTCTTCCATATCAATAAATACACCCAGATCAGTGGCCCGATCTGGAGAAGTTTCGATAATCGCAATTTTACTGAGATGGCATTCAAATCCAAGAAATATGTGATCCCATCACTGATCTTCAAGCCGTCTTTGATTCCCATTTTCGCTGGGACTTACCTGCTTACCGGAAGATTTGACATTCACAACGCGTACAAAGAGTTTGCGACGCCCCGAATCGCTCAGCTCAACATGGACAGGCGGCTAAGCTCAGAAAAACGTGGCGGTCCGTCCGCCGACGACTCGCCCAATAACAAGAATGTTGACAAAATTGAAGTTGAGAGAGCGAGTCTATTCGGAACCAAGCAGATTTGGAAGGAATATCGGGCGGCTTTTGCTCCAATAATGAGGAATGCTATCGCTCAGGGCCTGTTTCAGGATGCCAAAGAGGTGCAAACTTTTTATAGAGACCTGGAATTGAACAGCGAACCTGCTCACGATAAAGACGGATTCTTGATCTTAAAGGTCAACTATTACGGCGAAGATCGCTCTCTTGGCATCACCCACATCAATATTGCGGACGACCATTCCGACCGGGAATTGGCACTTAAGTTGATGCTTGCGAAAATTAATGCGGATCTCATTGCTGCCGAGAAAGATCGCAGTTCGCTGCAGGAATTCAGCAATAGTTGGAGGCTAATGCGTCAGCTTTCGACCCCCGATCCCTGGACTTCGCTTCCGAAAGTGGACAGATCGCGCGGCCGTTTCTTAAAAACGCCACCGAAAACCACAACTAAGAGAAAATTCGAACTGCTCGTCAGAGCAATTACGCACTAAACCGGACGCACATTAATCGGCAGGTAGCTAGCCCCTCGAGGGCGGGCGGCAGCTGATCTTAATTCGCCAAGCAAACCTCGATGCACCTACTTTAAGTAAAGGCAGCTACTGGATTGTTTTCTTGTCGTTCACCATATCCCGATATTCCTGAACGTATTTGATGTCGTCCGGAACTTTGTCGGCGAGGGTCACTACAAGTTCGCCTTTGCGTCCGTATTTGATCGCGTGATGAATAGCGGCACGCCCGTCAGGGATCACTCTCACAGTCGGATTGTTGCTGCTCTGGGCGATCCCCTCCTGTAACAGCTTGTGAAGCTCCTCCGGTTCGCGGCCTCGAAGATAATTCCCGGTGCGAATGACCATCCGGTCAAATGTGTCAGCCGCAACACGCCCAAATTCGCGAATATCGTCGTCGCGGCGGTCACCGGTTCCGTTGATCACGCATGTGCGGTATTTGTTTGGAAGCTTGGAAATAAAACTCACGAGGCCCCTAAGTCCGGCTGGGTTATGAGCGTAGTCCATCAATACCGTGACATCACCGACCTCAACAAAATTAAGCCGTCCCGGTGTTTGAGCGGTACCGGCATTAAACGTCGTAAGGCCAACCCTTAGATCCTCCAGCGAAACGCCGTGAACAAAACAAGCCAAGGTCGCAGCCAGTACGTTTTGGATCATAAAGCCTGCCCGGCCACCGTAGGTCAATGGAATGTTGGTAACTTTTTCAATCCTAACCTTCCATTTACCTTTCAGAACCGTCACATAACCGTTCTCATAAACGCACGAGATTCGACCGCGTTCCGCTCGCCGCTTGATGTTCGGGTGATTCTCATCCATCGAGAAACAGACGACTCGTCCATCGACGAGCTCCTTCATCTTGTAAACCAGCTCATCCTCGGCATTTAAAACGGCATAGCCTTTCTTCGACACTGCCCGTGGCACCACCGATTTTACACGGGCGAGGTCCTCCAGCGTGTTGACGTCTTTCAGGCCGAGATGGTCCGCTGCAATATTCATCACAACGCCTATGTCGCAGTTGTCAAAACCAAGGCCTGAGCGAATAATTCCGCCACGTGCGGTTTCCAAAACAGCGACGTCGACGGTTGGATCTTTTAACACCAGTTGTGCCGAAACCGGGCCGGTGTTGTCGCCGGCGACGATCTGTTGATTGCCGATGTATGTGCCGTCGGTAGTCGTAAAACCCACCGTTCGACCGCTGTTTTTCAATATATGAGCGATCAGCCGCGTAGTTGTCGTTTTACCGTTGGTTCCCGTCACCGCGAAGATCGGAATGCGAAACGGAGTTCCGGGCGGGAAGAGCATGTCGATGACGTGTTCCGCGACATTGCGCCCAATTCCCTCGCTCGGGGCGAGGTGCATTCTGAAGCCGGGAGCAGCGTTTACCTCAATAATACCACCGCCGGTTTCGCTCAACGGTTCGCTGACATTGGGCGCAATAACATCAACGCCCGCAACGTCGAGGCCGATGATCTTTGCTATCCGCTCAAACAAAAAGACGTTTTCCGGATGCACCTCGTCCGTACAGTCAATCGCGGTGCCGCCGGTCGAAATATTTGCCGTCGTCTTAAGAAGCAAAACTTCACCCTTACTCAGCACACTATCGAGTTCGTATCCCGCTTTACGAATGCACCGTAAAGTCTGCCCATCGATATCGATCTGCGTAAGAACATTTTCGTGCCCGTATCCACGACGCGGATCTGAATTGGTTTTATCGATCAGTTTTTGAATCGTGCTCTTGCCGTCGCCGACAACATTTGCCGGAACGCGTTCCGCAACCGCAATCAGCCGGTTGTTGACAACCAGTGCCCGAAAGTCGGCCCCTATAAGTTGTTTCTCTACTATGACGTTGCGCGAATAGTCTTTAGCCTTTTCAAAGGCGATCTTGGCGTCGTCGATCGTATTGATACCAACCGTTGCACCTTTGCCGTGGTTGCCATCGAGGGGTTTAATAACAACCGGAAAACCGACGTCTTCGACGGCTTCTTCCAATTCCTCGATGTCACGAATCCGAAAGCCTTTCGGAACAGGCACGCCCATATCGCCGAGCAGTTTTTTGGTCGCGTGCTTATTACCGGCGATATCGACCGAAATCATATTTGTATTAACGGTCGTCGTTGCCTGGATTCGTTTCTGATAGACTCCGTAGCCGAGCTGCACGAGCGACTGGTCGTTAAGCCTGATAAACGGAATGCCGCGACTGTCGGCCTCCTCGACCAACGATCCGGTTGACGGGCCGAAGCGAACAGATTCGCGGATCTCGCGCATTTCCTGAATATCGTTCGCGATGTCCGCTTTTATTTGCTTTACCGGCTTTCCTTCGGCGAGATCAAGCCACAGCCGAACCGACGCGCGTCCGGCAAAACGGCCAACTTCTTCTTCTAAATAGCTGTATACGACATTGTAAATGCCTTTTTCGCCTGTCTCGCGTGTGCGGCCATAGCCGGTGTCCATTCCAGCGAGGGTCTGCAATTCGAGTGCAAAATGCTCGATCGCATGCCCAGCCCAAGTGCCCTCTTCCACCCTGCGCAAGAATCCACCCTCTTCCTGATAACTGCAGCCGTGCGACACCAGCGACGGCACTGCCTCTTTCAACCGGTCATAAAACCCATCGATCTTGTCGGTCGGTTTATCTTCATAATCCGCGATATCGAGTCGCATGATGATGAGTTTTTTCCAGTAGCCGCTCCAATAATTTGGACCGCGAAGAGTGCGAAGTTCCAGTATTTCCATAAGAATTTTCACCGCAGAGACGCAAAGACGCAGAGAAATTTAAAGATTGTTGACTATTCGCTTGATACCATTTTTCATAATTGACATATGAAAATTCAAGATGAGACCGACTCTCTTGTCCAACATTCGATAAGACAATAGCTGTGCTTCGTGAATCGGCATGATCCGCTCGACCGCTTTTATCTCCAAAATTACCAAGTCTTCAACGATAATATCGAGTTTGTATCCACAATCAAGCTTCACGGCTTTGTAAACAACAGGAAGTGGAACTTGTCTTTCAAAACTTAAACCACATTGACTCAATTCGTAGCACAAGCATTCTTCATACGCTGATTCCAAAAGGCCAGGACCAATCGCTCTGTGAACCTCAATCGCACAACCGATTGCTTTCTCGGTATTCGCGTTAAACCTCTCTCCAACTGATTCGACGTCAAACATTCTCAATCGCCCTTCTGTTCTCTGCGTCTCCGCGTCTCTGCGGTTCAAAACATCAACCTAGATCGGGCAGCAAAAATTCATTCGTCGGCTGGATCGGATGTCGCTCTAGGTAATTATAAACCAACCCATCACGTAAAACATGAAATTGAATTCCACAAATGCTAAACGATTCATTATCAGCAACTTCGGCAATCTCATTGAATGTAATTTGTGAACCGTCAATGATGGTTGATGAGCCTTGACCGAACACTTCGAGCACTCCTTTACCATCCAGTATGATCGCCGTATTTTCGTCAATGCCAATACCGAGATTATACGGATTGTACGAGACCGCGGTAATCAAGCGACTGATGCGACCTCGTTCGCTGAAATGCTGATCGATGATAATGTTCTTCAAGAATCCGAGGCCCGGCGAGAGCTTGACCGCATTCTTGTGCGGATGCGAACTTGGCTCGCCCCGAACGATCATCGACGTACTCATCGCGGCCGCTCCGGCACTTGTTCCGGCCATCACGACGTCTGTCTCTCGCACCATTTTTCGGAGCTTGTCGGCCAATGACGTACCGCCCAGTAAGGACACAAGCCGCATTTGATCGCCGCCGGTCATAAAGACGCCGGTGACGCCGTCGCAAAGCTTGTCGACATCAGCATGAACTATGTCCTGCCGGGATGTGGCACGCAGAACCCGTGGATTTGCGACACCGAGATTTCTAAACGCCTGTGTGTAGACGTCCGCAGCAAACTCGGGAAAGTCCGAAGCCACGGGAACGATCAAAACCTCGGCCTTGTCACCACCCGCGAGCTCGAGAAACTTTTTCAAGATCCGCCGTTCGTTATATTTATCTTCTGCTCCACCGATCACGAGCAGATGTCCGCCGATGATCTCGCGGTCATGCGATTCACTCATTTTTTGTTTTGTAGCCGTTAAATTTCAGAAAACTTTAATTAAAGTTATGGTAAAGCGTGAGAATGGTCAAGATTTACACCAATTTTGTTGTCGTCGTCGTTATCCTCGTTCGTCCGCGGCAACCTTTCGACTAGCGTGAATCTCCTGCAAACTCCGCACTTTAACTTGTTTTTGCACCGTCTTTGTCGCAATCGCTTCTACGAGAGCCTCAGCACCTGTAATCGTCGTGACGCACGGCGTGTTGAACTGCAATGCCGCTTTGCGAATGGCCTGCTCGTCATAAAATGACGTTTTGCCGAGCGGCGTGTTGATAATTAGGGCAATCTCGCTCTGCATTATAAGATCGGCGATATTCGGGCGCCCCTCGTTGACCTTAAAGACCGTTTCACACTCGAGGCCCACTTCGCGAAGGCGGTTTGCGGTGCCATACGTCGCGACTAGATCGAATCCGAGTTTATTGAGCCGACGTGCCAAAAGAACGGCTTGCCCTTTGTCAGTGTTGTTGACCGATATAAAGGCCTTTCCTTTGAGCGGCAGCCTTAGTCCCGCGCCTTCCATCGCTTTGCCGTAGGCTTCGCCAAATGTCGCCCCGACGCCCATTACCTCACCGGTCGAATGCATCTCCGGGCCGAGGATCGGATCGACGCCGGCAAATTTCTTGAATGGGAAAACCGGAGATTTAACAAATATCTTTGGAACCGGAAGAACGTCCGGCAAGTTGAAATCGACAAGTTTTTTGTCTCCTGCCATCACCAGTGAAGCGATCTTTGCGATCGGAACGCCGGTCGCTTTCGCAACAAAAGGCACCGTTCGAGACGCACGCGGGTTGACCTCAAGCACATAAACGCGGTCGTCCTGTATTGCAAACTGGATATTCATTAGGCCTTTGACCTTCAGGGCATTAGCCAGTAGCTGTGTGTAATGCTGAATCGTTTCGAGATGTTCGGTCGCAATCTTCTGAGCCGGCAAAACGCTTGACGAATCGCCTGAGTGTATCCCGGCCTCCTCAATATGCTCTTGGATTCCGGCGATCACAACAGCGGTTTCGTCAGCAAGCGCGTCGACATCGATCTCGGCCGCTCTTTCTAGAAATTTGTCGATCAAAATAGGTTTTTCAGGCGAAGCGTCAACGGCCGAACGCATATATTCGTCCAGGGATTCGTCATCGTAAACTATCGCCATCGCTCGGCCACCGAGGACGAAACTTGGCCGTACGACAATCGGGTAACCTATTTTGTTTGCAATATTTTTTGCCTCTTCAGCTGATGTAACACTGGAGTTTTCCGGGCACGGGATCTTCAATTTTTCGAGCAACGCTCCGAACCTCTTTCTGTCCTCCGCGAGATCAATCGAATCAGGCGCTGTCCCGATAATCGGCACGCCAGCCGCATGCAGTCGGTCGGCCAGATTCAGAGGTGTTTG
>DAIRVI010000108.1:0-7929 GCA_036802885.1 Pyrinomonadaceae bacterium | reverse complement strand
CGATCGACAAGCCATTTCGGAGACGGTCCGATCTTTACACTACGAATAATTCTGCCTGTAAAACGATGACAAAGATCAGCGTCTTGAATGGTTACTAAAGTCTGGTTATCGGTGTTTGGACTTTGGCCTTTTGAATCCTCAATCCGCAATCCGCAATCCGCAATCACACAAAGCTCGCGTGCGACGCCAAGGTGCGATAAACAGTCAGGTCGATTGGACGTTAGATCAATATCAAAAACGAAATCATCGCCATGCTGATGAATGCCTTCCACGGCTAAACCAACATTCGTTAGCCGCTGACCAAGCTGATCGGGCGGAGTATCTATGTCAATGAGATCCTTTAACCAGTTGTAACTGATGTTCATCTGAACTGCTCCAAAAACCGTACGTCGTTATCGAACATCAATCGGATGTCGTCGAGCGAATACATCAATGCGCACATCCGTTCGAGGCCGAAACCGAAAGCAAAGCCTGAATATACCGTTGGATCAACGCCTACGGCCCGCAACACATTCGGATGAACCATGCCCGAGCCGCCGAGTTCGATCCAGCCTGAGCCCTTGCAAGGTCGGCAGCGTGAGTTGTCGAATTTACCACTTCCGTGACACTTGAAACAGGAAAAATCGAATTCAGCTGACGGTTCAGTAAAAGGGAAGTAACTAGGGCGAAAACGCGTCACCGTATCTTCACCAAACAAACGCTTTAGCCATTCCGTAACCGTTCCTTTGAGATGGGCCATCGTAATGCCTTTATCGACGCAAAGCCCCTCGATCTGGTGAAACATTGGCACGTGCGTCATATCGGGCGTATCACGGCGAAAGACTTTGCCCGGCGCGATGATGCGGATCGGAACGCCGCGGCGTTCCATCGCCCGGATCTGCACAGTCGACGTTTGCGAGCGAAGTGCAAAACCACTCGTCGTGTAGAACGTGTCCTGCGCGTGCCGCGCCGGATGGCCTTCTGGTATGTTCAGCGCTTCGAAATTGTAATAATCCGTCTCAATTTCTCGGTCATCCTCGATCGCGTAACCCATCGACACAAAAATATCCTCTATTTTTTGTCGCAGGATCGTGATCGGATGCAAATGACCGGTTCGTGGGCGGCGGCCGGGTAAAGTGACGTCAATTCGCTCACTCTCGGTTTTTGCGTCCGAGACAAACTCATTGAGTTTTGCCTCGACAGAGCCGATTGACTCAACGATATCTTTTTCGACAGATTGGACAAGTTGCCCAAAATTACTGCGTTCATCGGGTGCGACCTTGCCAATAAGCTTCATTGCACCGGCGATGTCGGACTTTTTGCCGGTGTGCTTTATCTTTAACTCACTGAGATCGCGCAAATATGTTTCAGCATCGGCCAAACCGAGACCTTCCGGTTTCAAGTCGGCGAAACGCTCGAACTCCTGATTGAACGCAGTTCGCACTGCTTCGACCCTATCTATCTCTTCTGACATAATCTACGACAATAGCAGACGCGCTAAAGAACAAACACCGCAAGCCTTAATTTTAGCAGTCCAATCGGATCCCGCAAATCAAACTGATGATTTGAGCCGTTTCCGACGCTTTTTACCAAGTGTAACTGCTTTGCTATCATCAAGCCATAAGCGGTTAAACGAGAAAGAGGAAATTCGCAATATGAAAGCCATCGTTAAAAGCAAAGCGGAGCCAGGTCTTTGGCTCGAATACGTGCCGGAACCAGAGATCGGTATCAACGACGTACTTATTAAAATTAAAAAAACCGGTATCTGCGGCACCGATCTGCATATTTACAATTGGGACGCTTGGGCACAGAGCACGATCAAAGTGCCAACGGTGCTGGGCCACGAGCTCGCAGGTGAGATCGTCGAGGTCGGCTCGAATGTAAATGATTTTCACGCGGGGGATATTGTCAGCGTCGAGGGACATCTTGTCTGCGGCCGCTGCCGCAATTGCCTGGCGGGTCGGCGATATAAGTGCGCGAATACGCTTGGCTTTGGAGTCAATACGGACGGAGGCTTTGCCGAGTACATCGCTGTCCCGATGACGAACATTTGGAAACACGATCCGGACGTTAATCTCGACGTGGCAGCTATTTTTGACCCTTTTGGCAACGCCGTACATACGGCCCTTGCTTTCGAGGTATTTGGCGAAGACGTGCTGATCACCGGAGCCGGGCCAATTGGCATCATGGCGGCAGCGGTCGCAAAACACGCGGGAGCACGCCACGTTGTTATCACTGACGTTAATCCGAAACGTCTTGATCTTGCCAGGAAGCTCGGAGTGACTTATGCCGTGGATGTTCGAGACAAATCGATCGCAGACATCCAAAAGGAACTCGGTATGAAAGAGGGCTTTGACGTCGGCATGGAGATGTCCGGCAGCCCATCGGCCTTCCGGGATATGATTGCGAATATGACGCACGGCGGTAACGTCGCATTTTTAGGGATACCGTCGGATGAGTTCGCAATTAACTGGAAGACTGTCATTTTCAATATGCTAACGATAAAGGGCATCTACGGCCGCGAGATGTATGAGACATGGTACCAAATGAGTGTGCTGCTCGAATCCGGACTCGATATCGAGCCCGTCATAACTCACCGATTTAGTTACAAGGATTTTGAGAAAGGTTTCGAGGTTATGCACGACGGTAACAGCGGCAAGGTAATTCTCGATTGGAGCGAAATATAGATATGTACGGCAGATTCAAACAACATCTTGATAATACGCTAAGCGAAATTCGTGAGGCCGGCTTGTTCAAGTCAGAACGCGTTATTGAAAGTCCGCAAGAGGCGCATATCAAGGTCGCCGGTGGCAAAAACGTGTTGAATATGTGCGCAAACAACTATCTCGGATTGTCGGATCATCCAGAGATAGTGGCTGCGGCCCATAAAGGCCTCGATGAATGGGGCTTTGGCCTGTCATCGGTCCGCTTTATTTGCGGGACGCAAACGATTCATAAACAGCTCGAAGCTAAGATCAGTGAGTTTCTCGGAACTGAGGACACGATACTTTACACGTCGTGTTTCGATGCGAATGGCGGCCTGTTTGAGACGGTTTTGGGCGAGGAAGACGCTGTCATTTCGGACGAATTGAACCACGCGAGTGTCATCGACGGTATTCGATTGAGCAAGGCGCAGCGGTTCCGGTATAAGAACGGCGATATGGCCGATCTTGAGGCGAGACTGCAGGAAGCTGGTTCAGCGAGATTTAAGATGATCGCGACCGACGGCGTGTTTTCGATGGACGGCTTCATCGCCAAGCTCCCGGAGATATGCGATCTTGCGGACAAATACGAAGCCCTCGTGATGATGGACGATTCGCACGCGGTCGGATTTATGGGAAAACGCGGACGCGGAGTCCATGAGCATCACAATGTGATGGATCGAGTCGATGTCATTACCGGAACATTGGGTAAGGCTCTGGGCGGTGCAAGCGGCGGATATACGAGCGGCAAGAAAGAGATCATTGACCTTTTACGGCAACGTTCGCGGCCGTATTTGTTTTCAAATTCTGTTGCTCCGCCGATCGTGGCAGCTGCGATCAAGGCAATTGAAATGTTGAGCTCCTCAACCGAGCTTCGCGACAAATTGATAAACAATACGCGATATTTCCGCGAGAAACTGTCGGCCATCGGCCTTGAGATCGTCCCCGGCGAACATCCGATCGTGCCGGTCATGTTTGGCGATGCTGTTCTAGCCACGAAGATGGCAGAGGCGATGCTGAAACGCGGCGTATACGTCATCGCGTTCTCGTTCCCGGTTGTGCCAAAAGGGAAGGCACGTATCCGAACGCAGGTCTCAGCCGCTCACACTCGTGAAGATTTGGATTTCGCCGTAGCGATGTTTTCCGAGGCAAAAGCCGAGCTAGGCATATAAAAGGGACGTCAAGACTATCAATCGAATCTTCACGTCCACTATTCCGTTGCCTATTGGTTATCGTTTGGAGGCAAACAATTTGACCATTTCATCAGAGGTCACGACCGGAACGACGTCGAAGTCGACCACGTCGCCCCAATCTTTTATCCATTCCTGCAGCAGCATCGGCTCGTCAGTCTCCATCACCTGAAAACAGCGGTTCATGCCGACCTCAATCCAGCTATTAATGTACCTCAGACCATCAGGCATCATCCGGCCCTGCTCAGCGAAACGCTTGTAAACGGGAGCAGGGTCACGGTCATTAAAATGTTCGATGACCATAAAGAGCATCGTTGTTCACGCTAAACGGTCGCCTGTTGTTTCCCAATCGCGTCCTTTGCTTGACCGACGATCGTCGCAAACGCATCGGGCTGTTTAACCGCAAGATCTGCGAGGACCTTTCGGTCGAGTTCGATCTCAGCCAGGTTTAGGCCGTGAATGAATTGCGAATACTTGATATCATTCAAACGGCACGCCGCATTGATACGGACGATCCACAGTTTACGAAAATCACGCTTTTTCAACTTTCTGCCGGTGTAAGCAAAGTTTAGTGCGCGTTCGACCGACTCTTTGGCCGACCGGTAGAGTTTAGATTTAGTTCCACGATAGCCTTTTGCTAAAGCTAATATTTTTTTGCGTTTCTCGAGGCGCTTATTTCCACGTTTTGCTCTTGGCATAATTCACTCCTTTCAGTAGTTTGGAGTCCCACCTTTAGGCGGCCAGCCTGCTGAAGCAGGTACTCCAAACGCAATTAATCTCGTCCGTATGGCAACATTTTTTCAACGCGTTTCTGATCGCCCTCTGATACCAAAGCGTCGATATCAAGATTGCGTTTACGCTTACTCGTTTTTTTTGTCAAAATATGACGCGCGTGACTGTGTCCACGTTTGAATTTGCCCGACGCCGTCGAACGAAAACGCTTTGCGGCGCCTTTATGTGTTTTTAATTTCGGCATTTACTTTCTCCTTAAAAAAATCTCAATCGATACATTTCTTATTAAAAGATCTCGTCGTCGCCCTTTGGCTCGGCCTTGGCTTTGGCTGGCGCTTTCCTTGCCGCCGGTTTCTTCTTGATCTCGACCGCTGCGGGTTTATCTGCCTTCTTATCGGCACCTCCGTCACCCGTTTTCTTTTCGGCCACCTTGGCCTTTTTCGGCAAAAAGATGGTGAACATCTGATAGCCTTCCATCTTTGGATAAACCTCTACTTCGGCTAGATCGGCCAGATCCTCGGTCAATTTCTTGAGGATCTTTGCACCCAATTCCCGGTGCGACATTTCGCGACCGCGAAAGGCGATGGCCGCTCGGACCTTGTCGCCCTCGCCGAGCCATTGGCGTGCGTGTTCCATCCTGTAACCGTAATCGTGGTCGTCGGTGCCGGGCCGAAATTTGATCTCCTTTACCTGCACAGTGACCTGTTTCTTTTTGGCCTCGTGAGCTTTCTTTTTCTGCTCGTAAAGAAACTTGCCGTAATCGATGATCTTACAAACCGGCGGTTTTCCGTTTGGTGAGATCTCGACGAGGTCGAGTCCCCGATTTCGGGCTTCTTGGATAGCGTCACGCGTATCCATAACGCCTAAAGTGTCGCCATCGTCTGTCACGACGCGGACTGACGGAACCCTTATCCGCTCATTTGTACGGTGCAGCGGCTCACGAAAGCGCGGCTTAAATCTATTTCCACCAAATCTTCTAGCGATAAATACCTCCCAAAGTAGTTAGCGATCTCAGAGACTGCGGCTAGCCTTTTCGGCCGCGATCTTCTCCTTGAACTCTTCCAGCGACATCGCACCGATGTCACCCTGTTTCCTATCCCGAACAGCAACCTTTTTGCTTTCTAATTCCTGATCGCCGAGTATCAGCATATACGGAATCTTCTGCATCTGGGCATCCCGTATTTTCGCACCGATTTTATCAGATTTCGTATCGGTTTCCACGCGAAAACCGGCGGCTTTTAGATCGGCGGCGACAAATTCCGCATATTCGTTGATACGATCGGTGATCGGCAGCACCACAACCTGTACGGGCGCGAGCCACAGTGGGAAGGCACCGGCGTAATGCTCGATCAGTACGCCAAAGAACCGCTCGATAGACCCAAACAGCGCCCGGTGGATCATAAACGGCCGGTGCTTTTGATTATCATCGCCCGTATACTCAAGTTCAAAACGCTCTGGCAGATTAAAATCAAGCTGAATCGTGCCTAATTGCCAGACGCGGCCGATGACATCCTCGATCTTGATATCGATCTTCGGTCCGTAAAACGCAGCCTCACCTTCAATACGTTCGTACGGAATCTCTCGCTCCTTTAGAGCACTTGCGAGTTGGTCCTCGGCCCTGATCCAGTCTTCGTCTGAGCCCAAATAGCCTTTGTTTGCAGCACCACCGCGAACAGATAGCTCGAATTTGACCTTATCAAATCCATAGGTATCAAAGACCTTTATCGCAAAATCAAGACAATCCGCAACCTCCGTATGAACCTGATCAGGCCGCACAAAAAGGTGTGCGTCATCGACCGAAAATCCACGAACCCGCATCAATCCGTGCAGCGTTCCTGATAATTCCGCTCGATAAACGGTTCCCATTTCGGAGTAACGCTGGGGCAGATCGCGATACGATTTAGGCGAAGCCTTGTAAATACCGATGTGGAAAGGGCAATTCATCGGCTTGAGCCGGTATTCCTCTTCCTCAATGCTCGTCGGCGCGTACATCGAATCGGAATAATTACCCTCGTGGCCGCTGGTTACCCAAAGCTGACGCTTCGCGATATGTGGTGTGAAGACAAAGCTGTATCCGCGCTGTTCGAGCTCCTCGCGGAGCAACCGCTCCATCTCCATCCGAATGATGCCGCCTTTCGGATGCCATAATATCAAGCCCGGGCCATAATTGTCGTCGATCGAGAAAAGATCAAGCTCTCTTCCGAGTTTTCGGTGATCGCGTTTCTCGGCTTCTTCGCGTTGGAGAAGCCATGCTTCCAATTCTTCTTGTTTTGCAAACGCGGTACCGTAGATGCGCTGCATTTGCTGGTTCTCGGCGTCTCCTTTCCAATACGCGCCCGAGAGCGCGAGCAGCTTGAAAGCCTTTAATTTGCCAGTGTGCTGAACGTGCGGCCCGAGGCAGAAATCGATAAAAGGCGAACCATCAATGTAATATACGCTAGCAGTGTCGGCGACCTTTTCGTCGATAAGTTCGCGTTTGAGCGGTTCGTCGCGTTCGGCAAAAATGTCGAGGATCTTTGCTTTCTCGATATCTTCGCGGCGGTAACGCAGATCACGCTTTGCCATCTCCCGCATCTTCTTTTCTATAACGGGCAGGTCATCCTCGGTAAGATTTCGCGGAGCGATGACATCATAAAAGTAACCGTAACGCGGATCTTCCATCAAAGCCGGGCCGATGCCTAGCTTGGTTCCCGGAAAAAGTTCTAACACTGCAGCAGCGAGCAAATGAGCGGTCGAATGACGTAAAACTTCGAGCCCCTCGGGCGTATCGGACGTGATGGCTTCGATCGAGAGAACCTCGTCCGACGCGACAAGCTCTTTATTCAAATCGACTTCCTCGCCATTGACCGTAGCGGCAAGCGACTTTTTCAGCACATCGCGGTCGAACGCCTTTATCGCGTCCAAAACGGTCGCAGGCGCAGGGATAGTCCGCTGGGTGTCACCGTATTTTACGTTTAATTCGGTCATATTCTGTTGATCCCAGATGCGGAAGCCCGCACGTTAGTAAGGGCGTAACTCCGAAGTTGCATATCTCACCCTTGCTTACGCGCGGGCTTGTGCAAATTTGACGCTCCAACTAAACCAAATGATCAACAACTTCCTACTACTAACTAAGATTTGATCCGATAAGAGCGACTTTGCTTTGCAGAATCCGAAGAAACTGCGAATATCCGGCCATTAGAGGCGGGTCGTAGTAGTTGTTAAAACAGCAAAGTACTTCGTAAGCATCTTATCGAAAAATAAAAATGGTAGTCTCTAGCAGACTCGAACTGCTGACCCCTACCTTGTCAAGGTAATGCTCTACCAACTGAGCTAAGAGACTACAC
>DAIRVI010000107.1:5912-7940 GCA_036802885.1 Pyrinomonadaceae bacterium | reverse complement strand
TCTTTGTATTCAGCCATTTCGGCGTGATCATTATCGGCAGCTTTTCGGCCAGATCACGGATGATCTCGAACGACGAGCTGCCTGAACCGACGATTATTGCCGCCTTAAGTGACGTCACCGGCACTTTGCTAGTACGCAATATCTCGTCTACCTTTTTCCTTGACGCCAGGTGTTTTGAGAGTTTGTCTTCGTTGGTGATCCCGCCTAGATAAATGATTTGTTTCGCCGATATTTGGTCTATTAACTCAACAAAATTCGACGCGGCGGTTTTTTCGAGTTTTTCGAAACTGGCCGAGTCGTCGTCGCTCATCGAATGGATCAGGTAGTAAGCCGCGTCAATATCCTTTAATGCATCGTTTATCGAAACGTCCTTTAAGAAATCAATTTCAAGGACCGTGACCTTAGGGTGTCCATAAAATCCGTCGCGTGGAAATCTGTCCTTGTCCCTGACTGCGCAAACAACCTCAAAGCCCTGCTCGATAAAAATCGGTAAGAGGCGCTTTCCAATGTAACCGTTGGCACCGGTGAGAAGTACTTTCATTGAGGTTAGTTTACTATTTTACTTCCCGCCTTGCGTCGAGCACCTTTTCGTCGCGCGGCGATAAGCGATATCCCGTCTGGAGGCCTTCGGTTGGGCCGGGGGCTTTTGTTTTGCCGGGGCCGAGTTGCTCGAATTACCCACCGCTGACGGCATTGAAAATATGGATTTCGTTCGTTCTTATTAAAGTCTGCAGACCTTTCAACCGTTTCACATCGTCACTACCGACAAAGATATTGACGTGCTGGCGGATCTCACCTTGTTCATTGAGAACGCGGTCGCGGAGCGCGGTGTGCCGCTGCCAAAGCGAGTCCAGAACATCATTGACCGTAGCATAATCACCCCCGAGAACCACCTCGACCTCACCGCCGGAGAACGGTTTTAGGTGACCGCTAAGATGGACGGTGACGGACATTAGATCGTGTAGGCCTTGACGCAGCAGATCTCGGGCAGTGAGCCTTCGATCAGTTTCCATGAATCGCCGTCGTTCGACGAGCCAAATAGCTTTCCGTTCTTAGTGCCAAAAAATATGTTATCTCCGACTGAAGCGACCGAATCACGAAGAATGACTTCGTATGCGTTCTTTTGCGGCAGGCCTTTTGTCAGCGGCTGCCACGATTTGCCTTCGTCACGGCTGCGATAGACGCGAAGTTTGCCATCGCAAGTGTAACGGACGCCGTCGGAGTCGAGCGGCACGATAAACACCGATCCACTATCGCTGACGGTCAGGCCAAAGCCGAAATTTGACGGCAGCCCGTTCTCAATCTCCTGCCACGTGGTGGCTCCGTCGCGGCTGCGATAGACGCCGTGGTGATTCTGCAAATAGTATGTGTTCGTTTTCTTTGGATGACGGGCGATCTTGTGGACGCATTGGCCGAATTCGGGATACGGGTCGGGGAGGAAATATGCCTTGACACCAGTGTTAGTCACCTTCCAACTCTCACCGCCGTCCGCCGATTGATAGACGCCGCCGGTCGAGATGGCGATCTTGATGTCTTTCGGGTTCTTGGCGTCCGTGACGATCGTGTGCAGGCAAAGGCCGCCGAAACCGGGCATCCATTTTTTGCGATGCGGATGTTTCCAAAGGCCCGCGTTCAGCTTCCACGTTGAACCGCGGTCGTATGATTCGAATAACGCTGCTGGCGCGACGCCGACATAGAGCGAATCTGCGTGGGCACCGGGAGCGATCTGCCAAATATTCTCAAGCGATTTCTTTGTATTCGCGGGCATCTTGATCCGCATCCTCTCGGGCGCGTCCCACGTTTTGCCCATGTCTGTCGATTTGCAAAGCTCTGCACCAAAGTGCCAACTCGTCGGGGCCGCCCAGATTTCGTTGCGGCCTTTTCGTTGATCGAAAAATGCCGCGTAAACCGCACGCCCCGGAAAGTGCGGCCCGTCGACCGACCACTTGCCATCGCCGCCACGACGTAAAATAAACAGCCCTTTCGCGGTCCCGACCAATAGCAAAGTACCTTTTACAGCCATAAACC
>DAIRVI010000107.1:0-5812 GCA_036802885.1 Pyrinomonadaceae bacterium | reverse complement strand
GCCTCGGTGACAATGCCAGTTTCGCTGACATCGTCCAGATAGCCGTGCCAACGCCATAGATACGAATCGCCGGCCTCGACCTCATGGTCACGGTTTTTCGGTTTGCCGTCATTACCGACGTATTCGGCCGATCGGAGAAACCAACTTTCGATCTGCGACGGAACCGCCCACGCTTCGTAAATAGCACGTGTTGGATGGTTGACGGTTATCCGTCGCGTAAAACTGCTCCAGTCTCTAGGCATTCGCCGCGTTTGTTTAGAACCAGCTCTTTTTGCCGCCGAGCAGCCCGCCGAGCACGCCGCGGACGAGCTTGGTCCCAAGCTGCCGGCTGATGCTGCTTGTGGCGGAGCGGACCGCGCTTTTACCGATCGATTCCCAAACCGAATCGGGAGCTCTTGCCGCTGATCGCTCGGCTTTTGCTTCCGTTTGGGCTTGTTTCGCGGCCGCCTCAGCTTCGGCTATCTGTTGTTGTTCGGCGATTCTGGCATCAGATTTGACCTTAAGCATTTCGAAGGCCGATTCGCGGTCGATGGCGGTCTCATAAACCCCTGCGACCAACGAGCTTGCTACCAACTGCTGCCTCTGCTCCGGTGTGATCGGACCGATATGGCCGAGCGGCGGCACGACGAATGCCCTGTCAACGATCGTCGGAATTCCCTTTTCGTCGAGTGTCGAGATCAAGATCTCGCCAACGCCAAGCTCGGTAATAACGGTTTCGGTGTCGAGTTTCGGATTAACGCGAAATGACGACGCGGCGGCCTTAACGCCCTTCTGCTCTTGCGGAGTGTACGCCCGCAAAGCGTGCTGGAAACGGTTGCCAAGTTGGGCGAGTACCTTTTCAGGGATGTCGGCCGGATTTTGCGTCACAAAATAGACGCCGACGCCTTTTGACCTGATGAGTCTAACGACTTGCTCGACCTTATCAGTGAGAGCCTGCGGCGCGTCGCTAAACAGAAGATGCGCCTCGTCGAAAAAGAAAACGAGCTTTGGCTTATCGAGATCGCCCGCCTCAGGCAAGGACTCGAAAAGCTCAGACAGCAGCCACAACAGAAATGTAGAATAAAGCTTTGGTGCCTGAACAAGCTGATCGGCGGCCAGCAGATTGAGCACGCCTTTGCCACCCGACGACTGCATAAAATCGTCCAGCTTTACGGCAGGTTCGCCGAAGAAAAGATCCCCGCCCTGCTCGTCGATCTGCAACAGACCGCGTTGGATCGCACCGACCGACGCCGATGATACATTACCGTATTGCAGCGTCAATTGCTCGGCACTCTCGCCGACGAATTGCATCAACGACTGTAGATCTTTGAGATCAATAAGCAGCAGGCCGTTATCGTCAGCGTATTTGAACGCGATCGAGAGAACGCCCTCCTGCGTTTCGTTGAGCTGCAATAGGCGCGCGATCAGCAGCGGCCCCATTTCGCTCACGGTCGCTCTAAGCGGATGCCCCTGTTTGCCAAATACATCCCAAACCGTTGCCGGGAACTTTTCGAAAACCGGTTCGATACCCAGCATTTTGTTGCGGTCATCGACCTTTGTATTGCCACCGCCGATCTGCGTCACACCGGTCAGATCGCCTTTGATATCGGCCATGAATACCGGAACGCCGCGTTGGCTAAATCCCTCTGCTAGTCGCTGAAGAGTCACGGTCTTTCCCGTTCCGGTGGCTCCGGTGATAACCCCGTGGCGATTGGCCATGTTTGTGAGTAGATGAAATTCGCCTTCGGTATTTTTGGCGACGAGAATTGGTTCAGTCATATATTTTATTTTCTTCCTTAAAGATCTTTGTCTTAGATGTCTAAAATTCGATTAGTCTACTATAAAAATTAACACTTTTCGTATTTCCAGTTCCGCCGCTTGCCCTCCGCAAGCCACTCCAAAGTGGTCGCGAGCCGTTTGTCCCGCGTTGCGTCGGTCTTGGCCTCGGCAATCCATTCGGCGTACTCCTTTCTGCAACTCGGTGGAAAGCCGTTGAACGTTTCTGCGGCCTTTTCATTTTGAGCAAGAGCCTCGAGCAGTACTTCCGGAATAACCAGTTCTTTCTTTTCAGACGCTGGTTCCGACTTATTCACTTTGATACCCGCGTCGTTAAGCTTGATCGCATCGGCAATCAACTTTTTCATAGTCGCGTCGTTCGGCAGATCGGCAAGCTTGGTGATCCGCCCAAAGCTGCCCATCGCATTTCGCTCGGCCGGAAACGCATCCGTTTCAAGAAGTGACTGCTTCCAAAATCCGAAGGCACAATGTTCCTTGAATGCAGCCATGCTACAGAGCATTCCCTTGTAGTCAAAGTGCGGAAAGCTCCATTTCTTTTTCTCTTCAACATCCGGACAGACCTCATGAACGAGAGCCCGAATGTGTTTTAAGATCGGCTGCGCGAATTCGGCAGATCGTTCGATATAAGCGTCAACCCACGGGTCGGTCTTCGGCATAACACAATCTCCTGATAATTCATTTGATCGTCGATATTATATACGATTCTCCTTACGAATAACCAATTTTAAGCCCGACCATTTATTGTCGACCGCGCAAACCTTTATATCGACTAGTCCGAGCGGAAAGGCCGCCTCTCGCACGATGTCCTCAGTGATCTCGGTCGGGAGTTTCGCTGCCTTTTTGTACCACGATACCCAGATCGAGCCGTCCTGCTTGATCGTACGGACACATTCGGCGAGTCTAAAGAAAAGCTCCTCCCGGCTGTTGGTGAAAAGGTGGATTAGGTCAACGTCCCAATGGATTTTGTCCGAGAGCGTAATTGTGTCAGGAATCGGACCGAGAAGTTCTCGGTAGTTATCGGGCGCGTTTATCGTGAGAATATCAAAGCCATCCTTTATTCCGAGCTTCTGCGCCAGCGGCGTCCCTGAATATCCTGCCGTCATAATAAAAACAACTTACCACATTGACGACACGGAAAATCGGATAGCTCAATGATACGGTAAAAGAATTCTGTCAAAAATTTCATTTACTAAACCGGAGATCTATGCAGCTGAACCCGCGTTAGGAGTGGTTTTTGATTAGAATCCACTTTGGAGATGTACCTCTCAAAACCACATTTTGCACCGCGTTATTGGTTAATTAGTTGCAAGTATTTTATAATCAGCAGTTTTGGATATTTGCTGGGCTTTACATCAATTTGTATACAGCTCAACTTAATCGAGTAAGTTTGCGTCCGGCGATCGGCGGAAACAAAAAATATAAACAATATGAACAGTTACGTAATTTATTTAGCTCCCGCATTAGGGATTTTGGGACTGGTGGTAATGGCCTTTAAGTCGGCTTGGGTAAGCAAACAAGACGCCGGCGATCCGAAAATGCAGGAGCTTGCGGGCCATATTGCCGATGGAGCGATGGCGTTCTTGAAAGCCGAGTGGAAAGTACTCAGTATATTCGTTTTGTTCACCGCGGTTCTGCTGGCATATTCAGGAACGATCCACGAGGTGAATGGCAAAGAGATTCACTCCAGTTGGCTGATCTGCGTCGCATTCATAATCGGCGCGGTCTTTTCGGCGACGGCAGGATATATCGGGATGAAGGTTGCGACCAAGGCAAACGTCCGCACGACGCAAGCGGCCCGCACCAGCTTGAAACAGGCGTTAAAGGTTTCATTCACGGGTGGAACCGTAATGGGCCTGGGGGTCGCCGGTCTGGCAGTGTTGGGTTTGGGCGGATTGTTTATCGTTTTCCTTTCCGTGTTTGCGGGATTGGGAGCAAATACTGTAAAAACAGCGATTGAGGTACTGACCGGTTTCTCATTGGGTGCAGAGTCGATCGCGTTATTTTCACGTGTGGGCGGCGGTATCTATACAAAAGCGGCTGACGTCGGAGCCGATCTCGTCGGCAAGGTAGAAGCCGGAATTCCAGAAGATGATGTCCGTAATCCCGCTACGATTGCCGACAACGTCGGAGACAACGTTGGTGATGTGGCCGGTATGGGCGCCGACCTGTTTGGTTCATATGTCGCGACGATCTTGGCAACGATGGTACTGGGACAAGAGATCATTGTGCGCGACTCTTTTGGCGGTATGTCGCCCATCTTATTGCCGATGGTGATCTGCGGATTGGGAATCGTCTTTTCTATCATCGGAACCTTTTTAGTCAGGATCAAGGATGATAAATCAAGCGTTCAGAATGCGTTAAACCTCGGAAACTGGGCGTCTATATTACTGACCGTTGTGGCTGCGTATTTTGTCGTGATGTGGATGCTGCCTGATGGCCCGCTCACGTCGCGTACTAGTACCTTTACAAAGACGGGCGTTTTTATGGCGATCGTCGTTGGTTCGATCGTCGGCGCTATTATGAGCATCGTCACGGAATACTACACGGCGATGGGTAAAAAGCCCGTGATGTCGATCGTTCGGCAGTCGTCCACGGGACATGCTACGAACATCATCGGTGGCTTAGCCGTAGGTATGAAATCCACCGTAATTCCAATATTGACCTTGGCCAGCGGTATCATGGCGTCTTACTATTTCGCGGGATTGTACGGCGTGGCGATTGCCGCGGCAGGTATGATGGCGACAACCGCAATGCAGTTGGCGATTGATGCTTTCGGTCCGATCGCAGACAACGCCGGCGGTATTGCCGAGATGAGTCAGCTGCCACCGGAAGTACGTGAGCGTACAGATAACCTTGACGCAGTTGGTAACACCACGGCAGCGACGGGCAAGGGATTTGCGATCGCCTCAGCAGCCCTGACCGCATTGGCATTGTTTGCTGCGTTTGTCGGTATGGCAGGTATTGATCGAATTGATATTTACAAAGCGAATGTGTTGGCCGGTTTATTTGTCGGCGGAATGATCCCGTTCATCTTTTCGGCATTGTGCATTCAGGCGGTAGGCCGAGCGGCGATGGATATGGTGCAGGAAGTCAGACGCCAGTTCCGCGAAATCCCGGGCATCATGGATTACACGGCTCAACCCGAATACGAAAAATGCGTGGCTATTTCTACCAAAGCATCCTTGCGTGAAATGATGATGCCGGGAGCCATCGCGCTGATCACGCCGGTGCTGGTCGGATTCACATTCGGTCCCGAAGTTTTAGGCGGTTTATTGGCAGGTGTCACTGTGTCCGGTGTATTGATGGGAATTTTCCAGTCAAATGCAGGCGGCGCGTGGGACAATGCGAAAAAATCCTTTGAGAAAGGCGTCGAGATCAACGGCGAAATGCACTATAAAAAATCTGAGCCGCACAAAGCGTCGGTTACAGGCGATACGGTCGGCGATCCGTTCAAAGACACGTCCGGCCCCTCGATGAATATCCTAATTAAATTGATGTCTATCGTTTCGTTGGTGATCGCACCTTATATTGCGGGCATCGGCCAGTAATATTGATATATCATTCTTAAAATTGAAATCAAGCCGATTACAGCAAGTATCGGTATAGCAATTAAGATAGCCAGGATGAGATACATTACTATCGAATCACTCAGCGACTCTTCCTGGCTTTCTTCAACTATTTCGTCCACGCGCTCAAAGGACGAAAAATCGGTTGAAGAATCTTTTGTAATCAGATATTCAGTATCGACTTCTATTAAGCGAGATTCGCTGTCGCTTGTTTGTTGAGGGGCAAAGGCTGCCTTAAGAAACTCAACTCCTATCCGCAGGTAGCCATTTTGTGTAGCTGTAACATATAAATCATTCGGATCACAACTATCTATGCGAACAGCAGCATCAACTTTAGAGATGCCTCGATCAAGTTCTTCAATTTTTTTCTGAATCTCAACCAGTTCCATAACTAAGACATTAGCCCTATAAACCTTTCAAACAAATACTCCGAGTCGTGTGGGCCGGGAGCTGATTCGGGATGATACTGA
>DAIRVI010000106.1:4670-7990 GCA_036802885.1 Pyrinomonadaceae bacterium | reverse complement strand
ACGTGGATAGCTGAGTAAAGGAAAATAACCAACAGCACGCTGCCGATGATCGCCATCGGGATATTGCGGCCCGGGTTCTTAACTTCTCCGGCCATGAACGAAAGATTGTCCCAGCCGTCATACCCCCAAAGTGCCGCCAGCATTGCCGCCCCGAAACCGGCCATAAAGCTGTATTCGGCCGAGCCGAAATTGACCACGGCGTTAACGTCTTGACATGTGCCCCCCGTTTCGGCAAGCGAAAAATTTGCAAAGCTGCCGCCGGTCGCGAACAGAAACGCACCGAAGCCGACGAAAATGACTAACCCGATCTTGATCGCGGTCAGCATGGTGGCGATGTTCCCGGTCATGGAAACCGAAAGACAATTGAGCGTCGTGAATATCGCGATCATCACGACCGCGACTAAGCTTAACGAAGTGATCTCGCTCCCGAGGATGGGAACCGTCCCAAGCGTATGCTTTAGACCGCCGCCAAGATAGACATCTAGCGTGCCGGCGAACAGAACCGCCGCGGCTGCCTGCGAACCCGTCCTCGCGATGAACATCTGCATCCAGCCAAAGAGAAAACTCGACAAACGACCGTAACTGTCACGCAAAAATGCGTACGGCCCGGCGGCCTCAGGTTTAAATGCCGTCAGCTCGGCGTAAGTCAGGGCACCTGCGAGCGAGAGTACGCCTGCTGCTATCCACGCAACGATCACCCAAGTGGGCTCGCCGACGTTGCAGGTCATCACGCGCGCCTTCACAAAAACGCCCGTGCCGATAACATTGGCGATGATCACCGAAATTGCTGCCGCGAGTCCGAGACCGCGAATGAGTGTTTGTCTGTCGGTAAGTTCGGGGTTCATATTGTTTGAGGAATTATCTGGCAACATCTTACGATAAACCGCGAGCCAAGTGAAATTTTGTTACGTGATAAAATCTTGACCTGTGAATCGAATACAAATTTCGGCGGAAAGCCTAATTGCAGCGTTGATACGACTTTCGGCAGCCGAAAGCGTCTGTATCCTCGATAGTTGCGGCGTCGGTCACCTCGGTTCGCATTTGATGGTCTCCGGGATCGAACCCTTAGAAATGGTGGAAATAGCTAGCGCCGACCCAAGGGAGACACTTGCACTCCTCGATGAAAAACTCTCAGGTAATTTAGCCTCGATCTTTACGATTTCATACGATTTTGGCCTAAAGCTGCTCGGCATTGAGCCGCGAAAGAAGCCGTTTGAATGTTCGTCGGAGCCCGACGTGTTTGTTGCGTGTTTCGATACTCTGCTCGTTTACGACTACGATACCGAAACGACAGATATAGTCGGAAATCCGAAGAATTTCGAATCGATCAAGGAAAAACTGTTCGTGAATCGCGAACGCAGCCCGGCCAACTTGCCAACTGGTTCGTCGAGAGTCACCTCAAATTTCACAAAAGCCGAGTATCTGGCTGCGATCAATGAGATCAAAGAACGAATCCGCGACGGCGATACGTACCAGACAAATTTGACACAGCAGCTGACCGCTAAATTACCGCTCGATCTGACGCCCGAGATAATTTTCGAAAGGTTGAGGCGAGATCACGCGGCGCCGTTCGCGGCGTTTATCAAAAGGTCGGATTCAACGGTGGTCTCAGCCTCCCCCGAGCGGTTTTTCTGCGTCCGTACCCCGCATGGCGGCAAGAGCAGCGACAACATGATACAAACGTCCCCGATCAAAGGGACGAGTCGCCGCGGAAGCACCGTTGAGGAGGACGACCGGCTGCGCAGCGAGCTCCTCTCAAGCTCGAAAGACCGCGCCGAAAACACAATGATCGTCGATCTGCTTCGCAACGATCTCGGCCGCGTGTGCGAATTTGGGAGCGTTAGCGTCGACAAACTTTGCGACCTCGAGGAACACCCGACCCTCTTTCATCTCGTCTCAACGATCAGCGGCCAACTGCGGGATGAACTAAAATTTTCCGACATCCTAAAGGCGGTTTTCCCGTGCGGCTCGATCACGGGTGCGCCGAAAATCAGTACTATGAAAATAATCGACGAGATCGAAACTGCAGATCGCGGTCTGTCGATGGGAGCGATGGGCTATTATATTCCCGCAAGTTGGGGCGCGGGCATCGCGACGTACGACTTATCAGTCGCTATTCGCACAATGGTGATTCGGGACAACGTTGCGTCCTTCAACGTTGGCGGCGGTATCACCATCGACAGCGATCCTGCAAAGGAATACGACGAAACAATGCTCAAAGCAAAAGCCCTGCTAAATGCACTTGGCACGCGTCCGTAGCCCGCGTGTAAACAAGGGCCCAACATTGTCAATGCTCTACAATGAGCCCTTACTTCCGCGCAGGCTACATCCGCCGTGGAACAATTTCATATCAGCGGTGTCTAACCTTGTTAAAAAGGAGAACCGCAATGAACAAACCAAACATAAACGTCACGCCTCTGATCGACGTCCTGCTCGTACTGCTAATTATTTTCATGGTCGTCACTCCATTGAAACCAAGTAGTTTTAAGGCCCGGATTCCCGCCGAAACTCCGGAAATTAAGGGCGTTACAGAAAATCCAAAAACGCTTGTCGTGATCGTAAGCACCGACTCCACTCTTAAATTGAATGGAGAAACCGATATGGGAACGACCGACGACCCTGCGAACCTTGTCAATAGACTCAAATATGTATTCAACGAGCGTATCGCAATCGGCGACGTTTCCGAGATGTTTGCCGATGACTCTAGTCGCCCGACGCCGGACCGCATTGAGCGAACCGTATTTATCAAGGCTCAACCGTCGCTCGATTACGGCAGCGTCGCCCGTGTCGTTGACGCCGTAAAACTAGCCGGTGCGTACCCGATCAGCTTGCAAATCGATGATCTGGACTAGCTCGGATTGAAGCGAAAAACCCAGATTATGATATACTTTCGGTGTCCTAAGGATTTCGTCTTTGGGCTCCGGACGTTTCGCTTCTCCAATCAATTAAGCATCGATGGTGAATTACTACGACATCTTGAAAGTGTCACCAAAAGCCTCGGGCACCGAGATAAAATCGGCCTACCGTCGCTTGGCGCGTAAGCTGCACCCAGACCGCAACAATGGCTCGAAGGAAACGGCTTTGAAATTCGCAGCGATAGCAGAGGCCTACGAGATACTTGGCAATTCAAAGGAACGAATCAATTATGACCGTCGTCTCGTGGACGCTCAGTATGGCCAAAACGGAAACGGCAGCTCATTGTTTGCTTCGGAGAATCCGCATGCAAAACGTTGGCGTCAGATGGTCTATGAGAAGCGATATAACGACATAATCGACCGTTTGATCGACGAGGAAAGACGCGAAACTATGGCGTTTCAAAA
>DAIRVI010000106.1:0-4570 GCA_036802885.1 Pyrinomonadaceae bacterium | reverse complement strand
AAACGAAAAGAGATCAATCGCAACAACCGCAGCAAACTGCGGACGTCTATCAAGAAATTGAGAACGGCCGTTGCCGGTCACGACAAATCGGCCAGCACCGAGCTTCTGTTCCCCACGGTCTCTTTGATCGACAAAGCGGTAAACAAGGGCATAATTCACAAAAACACTGCTGCTCGATACAAGTCGCGATTGACGAAACACGTTAATGCGTTGACGTAATCAATAAGCTATTGAGCTAGCAGCTCTTAACAGAGATCAGGAAGCAGTCCAGATGGGTGGATTGCTTCCTTTTTTTGTTACAATTCTCCTCAGTGTCACAACCTCGACAGTATAAGTATTTTGACCTCATAATGGCGGCCTTTGTCGCAGTTTTGCTGTGCTCAAACCTGATCGGCGTTCATAAAGTATCATCCATTAATCTTCCTTTTTATGGTGAATACATTTACGGCACGGGCGTTCTGTTCTTTCCGCTCAGCTATCTCTTTGGCGATATTTTGACTGAGGTTTACGGATACGCTCGCTCGCGGCGAGTTATTTGGGCAGGGTTCGGAGCACTTATTTTTGCGTCGATAATGTCTTATGTTGTTACGACTTTGCCGGCGGCAAAATCAATGTCAGCAGAGCAGCAAGCCGCCGTAAACATGATCTTCGGGCAAACTTGGCGGATCGTGCTAGCCTCGCTTCTGGCTTTCTGGCTCGGTGAATTTGTAAATTCGCTGGTCCTCGCAAAAATGAAATTGGCTACGAACGGCAAATATCTTTGGACACGCACCATCGGCTCGACATTCGCGGGCGAAGCGGTGGACAGCCTGATATTTTACCCGATCGCCTTTTTAGGCACCTGGTCGAATCAGCAGGTTGTCAGCGTTATGATCGGTAACTTTTTCATTAAGGTCTTTTGGGAAATTGTCGCGACGCCTGTTACTTACAAGATCGTCTCGTTCCTCAAACGCTCCGAGCACGAAGATTTTTACGATCGTGAAACCGATTTTAACCCGTTTATCTTAAGCCCTTAGTACGCGTCTCGTTTGATGAAAGTCACGCCCAATACACCGCTTCTCGAATTCTCGCCCGACGAGATCGCAAATCTTTCGCCCGCGATGATACTCAGGCTTGCAATCGCCGTCGCTGGATTTGCAAACAAGAGCGACCCCGCCGACGCTACGATCGAGGACCTGCTAAACTACTTTCCCGCCAGATACGAGGATCGTTCAAATTTCATCACAATTGATCAACTCCAACCCGATATGGACGCCGCGGTCGAGGTATATGTAAAGGTCTCGGGCGGTTTTCGGGTCGGAAAAAATCGAGGGCCCAAGCAGCCTCCGCTTTTCCTCTTTGAGATTACCGGCGCCGACGCCGCGCGGACGCAAAGACCGGTAGTCGTCAAATGGTTCGTCTCAGGCAAGGCCGCCGAGCGTATCGTCGCCTATTATCAGGCACGTTTCGCACGCGGTACGCGATTTGTCGCCTACGGCAAATGGGAATGGGACGCTCGTCTGAATACGTTTTCGCTCATGCTTAACAAGCCCGAGGAACTTGAGATACTGCCGTCCGTCGAGTCAGAACCTCTCGCTTTCTCTGGCGGCTCCGACTCGGACGAGCTGCTCGAGGATCTGGGCAACCCCGAATTTGCTCCCGTCCACACGGCCCGACGTGTCCCAATTTACCGAAAACTTGGTGATTTTCAGACAAAGAGGCTGCGGGAAATTGTCTACGACGTTTTGCAGAAACTTGATCGATCATCAGTTGCAGACAATTTGCCGCCGGATTTGCTGGAACGTCAAAATCTCATATCGCGTGCCCAAGCACTCGCGGAAATTCACTTTCCTCCGGAGGATTCGTCGATCGCCGAATACGAAATGTTTCGAAGCCGGGCACACAAACGCCTGATCTTCAATGAATTTTTCTGGCTGTCTTTCTCGATGCAGCTGCTCCGGGGGGAACGACAAAAAGAACCAAAAGGCACGGTTATCGAGATAACGGATACGACCAAAAAACGACTAAATCACATACTGCCCTTCAAGCTGACCAATGCCCAGAAAAAGGTTATTGGCGAGATATTTGACGATCTCAAATCCGATGCGCCGATGAACCGGCTGATACAAGGTGATGTTGGCAGCGGCAAAACGATCGTCGCATTTTTGGCGATCTTTGCCGCGATCGAGAATGGCTATCAGGCAGCGTTTATGGCCCCGACCGAGATATTGGCTGAGCAGCACCTGCGAAACGCGAGAACGATTTTTTCAGACACTGGGTACCGGGTCGAGCTGCTGATCGGCAGCACCAAAGCCGCAGAAAAGCGCAAGATCCACGAGGCTCTCGCCGCCGGTGACATCGATCTGATCATCGGAACCCACGCGATCATTCAGGACGCTGTCAAATTTGCCAAACTCGGACTCGCGGTCATCGACGAACAGCATCGGTTCGGCGTGCTTCAGCGAGCCCAGCTGCGCTCCCTCGGGTTGAATCCCGACGTTCTCGTTATGACCGCAACGCCCATACCGCGTTCGCTCGCGATGACGGTTTACGGCGATCTAGATGTTTCTGTCATCGACGAACTCCCGCCCGGCCGCACTCCAATCAAAACAGTCGTCCTTGGCGAAGACCAACGCCACGGCGTTTATAAGGGCATCGAGCGCGAGATCAGACTGGGGCGCCAAGCCTATGTTGTCTACCCTCTGATCGAGGAATCTGCCAAGTCCGATCTAAAGGCAGCGACGATAATGTACGAAGATCTGCGCAACCGCGTCTTCCCGCAATACACCGTCGGACTGCTCCACGGCAGGATGAAATCGGCGGAAAAGGAACTGATCATGCGGGAATTCGTTGCGGGTAACCTCGATATTTTGGTCTCGACTACAGTCATCGAGGTGGGCGTTGATGTGCCGAATGCGTCGCTAATGGTTATCGAGCACGCCGAGCGGTTTGGCCTGTCGCAGCTTCATCAACTGCGGGGACGGGTCGGCCGAGGAGCCGAACAGAGCTTCTGCGTCCTTCTGACCGATTTCAAAAAAACCGCTGTTGCAAAGGAAAGGCTAGGAATAATGGAAGCGACATCAGATGGTTTTAAGATCGCCGAAAAAGATCTCGAGATCCGCGGACAGGGCGAAATACTTGGGACGAGACAATCCGGCATTCAGAATTTCAAGCTCGGCAACATCGTCCGCGATCTCGAACTACTCATCGCCGCACGCAAAGAGGCCGAAGATTACTTTGTGAACCGTCGCCTCTCGCCCGAAACAGCGGCTATGGTCAAGGTCGCTCGTGCCGAGAAAAAAGTACGGCTCGGCAACGTAGGCTGATCTTAATAGTCGATGCCTTTGCCCGCTCAACGCGCTTTCCCTTACACTTGAGAACATGCGAGTGATCTCGGGACTTTATCGCGGCCGCGTCCTCAAAAACCCGCCGGACAACAAAACGCGGCCAACATCCGATCGCCTCCGCGAGACTCTTTTTAATGTGCTCGCCCCTCGGATCGACGACGAGACTCGTTTCCTCGATCTCTGCGCCGGGACGGGAGCGATCGGGATCGAGGCGCTGTCTCGCGGTGCGGCCTTTGTGACCTTTGTCGATCGCTCAAAGAAATCCTGCGCGTTGATCGAGGTAAATCTCGACAAACTTGGCATTCCCGAATCTCAGACCGAGATACTTGGGCTCGACGCTGAAAATTTTAGCGGACGCGAGCACACTATTGGTTGGGATATAGCATTTTTCGATCCGCCGTACGATACCGATTATTCATTAGTCCTCCACGAATTCGGCTATAACAAAACTCTGCTCAATGACGGCGGGATCCTGGTCACCGAGCATCATTCAAAAAAACAAATGCCCGAGGAAATTGGCTCACTTCGGCGTTGGCGGATATTAAAACAGGGCGAGACGTCGCTAAGCTTTTACGAGAATGAGTAGATTTTTGTCACTCAAGGTACTCGTGTGGTTGATCCTTTGTTTAATTTGGGGGACCACGTGGATCTTCATTAAGATCGGCCTCGACGACCTGCCGCCGATAGCATTTGCTGCATCGCGATTTTTGCTTGCTGTCGTGATTCTCTTTGCCGTAATTTGGGTTCAAAAAATTCCACTGCCAAAAACAGCAAAGGAGTGGCGGCTGATCGCACTTACAGGTGTGCTGCAGTTTTCGATCAACTACAGCATGGTTTTTTGGAGCGAGCAGTACATCACATCCGGCCTCGCAGCCGTTTTACAGGCTACCATTACGGTTTTTGGCTTGATTTTGGCATGGATATTTTTGCCGAATGAGCGGATTACAAAGCTCAAGATATTCGCCGTTTGTATGGGAATAATCGGCGTCACGGTGATCTTTTACGATCAGCTAAAGGTGCAGAGTTTTATGGCATTTCTCGGCAGCGTCGCGATAGTAGTTGGTGCTTACGCAGCGGCTCAGGCGTCGATACTCGTAAAGGCAAAAGGCGGCGCATTTCACCCGGCGGCCCTGGTTTTCGGACAAATGATCTGCGGGTTGCCGTTAATAATGATCTACAGTCTCATTGTCGAGGGCAATCCGCTCTCGTTTCATTGGACGTGGCGGGCCGTCGGCTGTGTACTT
>DAIRVI010000105.1:0-8266 GCA_036802885.1 Pyrinomonadaceae bacterium | reverse complement strand
CGAAGAACGTAACCGGATGTAAAATCGAGCACCGGCTCAGGCCGGACGGTTGGGTCGTTGAGCCGCGGCACGCAGCTCGCAAAACCCTTCTCGTCCATGTACTTCAAAAGCCGACAGACATACTCGGCGGTGAGGTCGCATTTGAGCGTCCACGAGGCGTTCGTATATCCGAATGCCTGTGCGAGATTTGGAACGTCGCTGTACATCATCCCTTTGTAAGCAGTCACTTTTGAGAGATCGACCGTTTCGCCATCAACGACCAATTCCAGCCCGGCCATTATCCGGAGCACAAGGCCCGTCGCTGTCACGATGATATCAGCGTCTATGCGCTCGCCACCGGACAGCTCAACGCCGGTATCGGTAAATGTCTCAATGTTACCTGTAACGACCGACGCCAGGCCATCGCGGATCACGTTGAAGAGATCCGAATCCGGAACCACACACAGCCGCTGATCCCATGGGTTATAGTCGGGTGTGAAATGATCTTCCGCGGTCTTATTGCCGATCACTTTCTTTATGCCTTTAGCGATCAGTCTTTTCATGGCAGACGGATATTTGCGCGAGAGTTCGTAAAAGAACATCTGCCTGAAAACATTCTTCCACCGCGCAAGTACGTAGGCAGTTTTTGCCGGAAGCACAGAGCGAAAGAAGTTTGCGATCTTGTCCTGCGACGGCATCGTGACGATATACGTCGGCGAACGCTGGAGCATCGTCACGTGCTCAGCGGTCTCAGCCATTGCCGGAACGAGCGTAACGGCGGTCGCTCCGCTGCCGATGACGAGAACGCTCTTGCCCGTATAGTCCAGATCCTCGGGCCACTTTTGCGGATGGATTGTGGTTCCTTTGTATTCGTCAAACCCGGGCCAGACAGGAGTGTAGCCTTGTTCGTACTCGTAATAGCCCGTGCAGAGATAGAGAAAGTTACAGGTAAAGTTCTTCAGCTTTGCGTCTTTGCCACTTTGCGGGAGATCTTCTCCGACCTCGACCTCGACCGTCCATTTCGAAGTCTCAGACGACCATTCCGCCCGCCGAACGCGATGGCCATAGCGTATTTCTTTATCAAGGTCGTATTCGGTCGAAGTTTCGCGGATATAGTTCAGTATCGAAGGTCCGTCAGCGATCGCTTTCTGATCACTCCACGGCCGAAAGCTATACCCAAGCGTGTACATGTCCGAGTCCGAGCGCACGCCCGGATAACGAAACAAATCCCACGTCCCGCCGCTCGCCTCGCGGCCCTCAAGGATCGCGAAAGTCTTTCCCGGACACTCCATGCTTAGCCGAGCACCCGCACCAATTCCGGAAAGCCCCGCACCGATAATGAGAACGTCAAAATGTTCCATTTACCATCCCAGGATATATGCAAACATCAACGGCGCGACGATCGAAGCATCGCTTTCAACAATGAATTTTGGCGTGGTGGCTTCGAGTTTGCCCCAGGTTATCTTTTCGTTCGGAACGGCGCCGGAGTACGAGCCATAAGACGTTGTCGAATCTGAGATCTGGCAGAAATAGCCCCAGACCGGAACGTTGTCACGCTGGAGGTCCTGATGAAGCATCGGCACGACACAGATCGGAAAATCGCCCGCGATGCCGCCGCCGATCTGGAAGAATCCGATGGTCGAATCGTCCGTCGCGTTATCCGTGTACCATTGGGCGAGCATTATCATATACTCGATACCCGTTCGCACGGTGTGAATGTTGTTGACGTCGCCGGTAATACAATGTCCGGCGAACATATTACCCATTGTCGAATCTTCCCAGCCAGGCACGACCATCGGCAGATTTTTCTCCATCGCGGCGTACATCCACGAGTCCTTTACGTCTATCTGGTAATACTCTTCGAGCGAGCCATTCTTGAGCACCTGATACATGAATTCGTGCGGAAAATACTGCTTGCCCTCGGCATCGGCCGCTGTCCAGACATCGACCATTGCCTTCTCGAGCCGCCGCATCGCTTCCATCTCGGGGATGCAGGTGTCGGTCACGCGGTTCATGTGGCGGTCAAGCAGGTCCTGTTCGTCCGCGGGCGTCAGGTCGCGGTAGTTCGGCACGCGTTCGTAAAAATCGTGCGCGACGAGGTTGAATAAGTCCTCTTCCAAATTCGCACCAGTGCACGAGATGATCTGCACCTTGTCCTGCCTGATCATCTCCGCGAGGCTCAACCCCAACTCCGCCGTCGACATCGCTCCCGCGAGCGTGATCATCATCTTCCCGCCGGCATCGAGATGTCGGACATATGCCTCAGAGGCGTCAATTAGGGCCGCAGAGTTAAAGTGCCTGTAATGGTGTTTAATAAATTCTGTTACTGTAGCTTTCATTTATTCAATAATAAGACACAAAGGGCGGAAACACGACCGGTAGGGAGTGTGCGCTACGTCGGATCTTGTCGACACTAGCCGCACCCCCGCTACTGCTCGGGTTTCCGCCTTTGGTTATTAACTAGAAGGCCTCGGCGAAACTCACACCCCTAGCCACCGCGACCTGATACACCGAGACGCTTGGACCTCTTGCAGATCGATATAAGAGAACGGGTTTTCTGCTCAGTCAAGCTTCGGCAGGGCTAGCATGACGAGGCCTTCGTTGGCGATAAACTCAACATATTGCGGCTGCAGTTTTCCGCCGTCTCCATCACCGCGAACGGCTCGCCGAATTATACTTGACAATAATATAATGTTTCGTTAGTATCAAAAAATAATTTGTTAGGGGAGTAGAAACCTCTGTTTCCTCAGAGGTCCACGACATCGTCAATACGTTCGCATTAATAGCCAAGCGAACCGGTGCGTGGGGAAATTTCGAGACCTTTTGCGGCTTTAGTCTGCAAGAGGTCTTTTTGTATTTGCAGACTCAAAAACGAACGGAGTACGCAAATGAACGAATTCATACTGCAGGGGATCGCGGAGTATCGAAAACAAACTGCCCTAGAACAACAATTCGTCGGCTATGCGAGACGCACGAAAATTTTGCTACAGATTGGGGGAAAAGTATCAGAAGACTCATTTTTACTGATGCTGACGCCGATGATCGAGGTCGCGTGGGTCGACGGACGAGTGGGAAGGGCCGAGCAGAACGCAATTCTGAAAACCGCTGAGGTTTACGGACTGTTGCACGGCGACGAGACTTTCGTCGAGATTATGACACGGCTTGCGAGTCGACCGCCTGCGGCGACGATCGAGCGTTGGTGGAACGGTATCGGCGACCTTTTATCAGGCTTACCGATCGGTCAGACTGCCGCGATCTCGTCGCTCATGCTCGGGCAAACGCGATATGTAGCTGACCTCGGCCAGAAACAAATATTCGGGATGTGGCGCGGACATTCGATTGGTGAAAGCGAAAAGGCCAAACTCGAAGAAACGGAGAGACGCTTTTCCCGTTTGGAGACCAGACACCCAGATGGAGATTCTGTATCGAAAGAAAATGGCATCGATGACCATCTCAAATTGCTGCCGCTCGTAAAGGTCGCCTGGGCGGACGGCCGCATAACAAAACGAGAACGGCAGATGATCTTTGATTCAATGTTCGATCTTGGGATCGACCCGACAAACGAGAATCTAAACCAGTTGCTCGGGTGGCTGGAGTTGAGCCCAAAAGAGGAGTTTTTCCAAGAGTCGCTTGAAAAGCTAAGGGCGGGATTAGAAACACTTTCCGACGATGACCATGCAAACGAAAAGTATAGCCTGATCTCACAATGTACTTTAGTTGCGGAGGCCTCAGGGGGCAATTCGAAGTTTCCCTCGGGCGGTGCCCGCATCTGCGACGAGGAGATCACCGCAGTTAAGCAAATCGCGAGGATCCTGAACGGAGCGATCAAAAGAAAGTAAAACAGTACTGGTTAGTTTGATGAAATAATCAGGTAACGCACTTGGTGCTTACCGATGGAGAGAAAAAAATGAGTCTATTTCCGTTTGCCGAGTATTGGTGGTTTTATGTTGCGTTTATGGCCTTTGTGTTGGCCTTGCTCGCCATCGACCTCGGCATTTTCAACCGCAAAGCCCACGTTGTTTCCTTCAAAGAGGCTACGATTTGGACCATCGTTTGGGTGACGCTTGCGTTAATCTTTAACTTTCTTTTTTATCAATATGCCGCGGGCAAATTTGGCCCGGAAATCGGGTATCAAGTCGGGCTTGAATTTCTAACCGGCTATATTCTCGAAAAATCGCTTTCCGTTGACAATATTTTCATCTTTGTACTGGTGTTCAGCTACTTTGGCATACCGGCGAAGTACAAACACCGTGTGCTGTTTTACGGCATTCTGGGGGCGCTTGTGTTTAGAGCGGTCTTTATTGCTTTGGGCTCGGTACTGATGCAATTTCACTGGGTGATATATCTTTTTGGCGGATTTCTGATAATCACTGGCATTAAGATGTTTTTCACAAGCAAAGAAGAGATCAAGCCAGAAAAGAATCTGATGATCCGCATATTTCGAAAATTCATGCCGGTCACGGACAAGATCGACGGCAAGAGTTTCTTCCTGAAAATCAATGGTCGTTGGAATTCAACTCCTCTTTTCATCGCCCTGCTGTTTCTCGAGGCTTCCGACATCATATTCGCGGTGGACAGCGTTCCAGCGATCTTTGCCGTGACGAATGAGCCGTTTATCGTCTTTACTTCAAATATATTTGCCATACTCGGCCTTCGGTCGTTGTATTTCATGCTCGCGGGCGTGATCGATAAGTTCTACTTACTCAAATACGGCCTTGCGGTTGTTTTGGTTTTTGTTGGATTAAAGATGGTCTGGCTGAATGATCTGTCTGGTGGAAAATTCCCGATCTCGTACTCGCTTGGGTTCATATTATCGGTCATCTCAGCGTCGATCATCCTTTCGCTGATCTTCCCGCATCGCAAGGACGCTGTAGCATAGCCGGGACTGGATATTTTTTGATTATGTTAACAATTCGTAATGTAAAGCCTTTGCTCCTTGGTGTGACAAGTAGTTTATTGTTCGTTTCGAGGGGATTCGCACGCGAGCTTCGACACGGATTTTCAACTTTGGAATCAAACGCAGTTCATTATTCCCCGGATTAAGAAAAAAGATTGAGCCTGGCGAGAAGAGCAGGAAAAATATTTTTCTAATGTTGTGACCTGGATCACAAAATCCGAAGGCTCTGGGTGCAATCATTTAGTTACGGGTGTACTTTGTACGCCGGGTATCTGCGGAGTCGTTTATCTACGAACCGCAGACAGAGCCGTTGACGACCGGTAGGATGCAATCACCCCTTTTGGAGGTCATCTTTATGCATTCAGATATAGGTCGTCACAGAATCAACAACCGTTCACATACTATAAATCTCATTTTCCTTTTCCTGATCGTGCTGAGCGTAAATCTGCCTCAGATTTACGCTCAGAGCGTTCCTCCTGCGTTCGACCTCGACTTTCTGGGTAATGGCTCGCCGTCGGCGATAAATAACTCGGGAACCGTCGTCGGCGTGAGAACGACAGGCTCGGTTTACGAGCCGCTCGTCAGCTCGGACGGGTTGCCGTGGGTTACACTGCCTGTACCCGCCGGGTCAATGAGCACATTTCCGACCGACATCAATAATAGCGGCGTTATCGTCGGCGTTTCTTATAGCCCGCAATGGAATCCGGTTGCCGTCCGTTGGACGCGCGGAACCGGTGGTTACACGCTTGAGATCTTGCCGCGAATTGCCAACGACCCGTCTTCGTACGCCACCGCGATCAACGACCTTGGCCAGATCATCGGTGCCCGACGGTCGCTGGGGTATCAGCCGACCGGTACCGGATGGATCTACAGCGACACGGCCGGGTTCACGGATCTGACAACCTTCGGTTTCTGGATCGTACCTCGCGATCTGAACAACTCCGGATTGATAATCGGCGGCCAGGAGAGACTGAATCTGGCAACCGGCCAGGTGGACGTGATCGGACAAGGCCCGGCGAATTACAACGCGGTCGCCGGCGTCGCGATAAATGCGAGTGGAATGATCGCCGGGGCAGCATCGCTTCGCTCGTCATCGCTCAATATCGTCTCGGTATTTCGCTATGTCACGGGCGGCGGATGGACATTTATCGCAGGATCAAGCCGCTACACGACGGCATCCAGTATCAACAGCCTTGGCGATATCGGCTATGGCGAGCTTGGAGCCGGGCTATATCTCGACGGTCTCGGTACCTACGCGGTCGGAAATCTGCTCGATCCGGCGGTAAGAAATGCAGGTTGGACGATCACCGGCAACGGAGCTTTGGTCAATGATATGAGGGCAGTCGCGACGGTCGGGCGAAATACGATCACGGGAGAGAACGGAGCGGTCCTGCTGACCCCGATCGGAGCCTTACCGACGCCCACCGCACCGACCGATCTAAATGGCGTTTCCCATCCGGCGACACGGATGGAACCGTTCAACTCGATCGATCTCACATGGGTCAACACCAGTCCGCTGACGCGTGGTTATGAGTTGCAGCGGGTCGTGCAGGGTTCGGCCGACTGGACGACGCTTGCATTGACGCCGCCCGGAACTGCCGTAAATCACCGTGATACGACGGTCGGGGTCAATGTCACCTATAATTATCGGGTCCGGGCCACCGGGCTCGGAGGTGCAAGCGGGTGGTCAAATATCGTGACGGTCACGTCACCCCCAACTCCGCTGGATACGACGCCACCGACGGTCACGTTGCATGAACCCGTCAACGGCGCCAACGTTTCGGGCATTGTCCCGGTTCGGGCAACGGCGACCGACAATGTGGCGCTTGAATATCATGAGATCAGTTTTTGGAACCAGTACACGGGCCAGGAGGTCGTGATCGTCTCTGCAACCGGCGGCGGCGAGATAACATCCGGTTGGGACACGCGGCAGCTAACGCCTGCAACATACCGAGTGACCGCGATGGCGTATGACACGCTCGGGAATATCGCAAGGTCTGAAGCAAATGTAAACGTAATTGCGAACACCTCATCCACGATGCTCGTGAGTTCGATCAGGCTTTATACCGCGACGGGCAAGACAGGAACGTCAGTCAACGCTGACGTCTATGTCGCGGACAGTAGCGGCGTACCTGTTCAGGGAGCGGCGGTTACAGTCAGATGGCGAATGCCGAATGGCCTAACTCAGATACAGACCGGCGATACTAATGCCCAAGGCATCGCGACCTTCTCCGTGTCGTCGTCACTGCGCGGACTGTATCGGTTGACAGTTTACAGCGTGGTGAAAGCTGGGCTCGAGCTCGACCGGTCAGGCAGTCAGATGTCGGCTAAATACTGGCGCTGACAGGTCTGTCGAGGAAAAGGAAAAGAGCCCGTTCGATCGACCGGGCTCTTCACATCGAACGGATACGTCCGAGTTCTAGAACGCCTCGCTGAAGCTAACCTCACCGGCGACCGCAACCTGATACGCCGAGACGCGGCGTTCGAAAAAGTTGGCGAGTTCCTGGACGTCCTGCAGGTCCATGAACGAGAACGGGTTTTTCGCTCCGTAGACCTTTTGCATTCCGAGCATAACGAGGCGTTGGTCGGCGATGAACTCAAGATATTGCCTCATGTCGGCGACTGACAGGCCCGAGATGCCGCCGGAGAGTATGTCTTCGGCGAACTGCATCTCGCAAGTCACGGCTTCGTCGATCATAGCGACGATCTGACGATGGAGGTGTTCGTCGAAAAGGTCGGGCTCCTCGTTCCGGACTTCTTTGATGACATCGAGGGCAAACGCCATGTGAGCCGATTCGTCGCGAAAGACCCAGTTTGTCCCCGCCGCGAGACCGTGAAGCAATCCTTTAGAACGGAGGAAATAGACGTACGCAAACGCCGCGAAAAAGAATAGCCCTTCTATACAGGTCGCGAAGCAGATCAGATTGAGCAGAAACTGTTTGCGGTCTTCCTTTGTCTCAAGAGCGTGTAGATTCTGGATCGAATCGATCCATTTGAAGCAAAACTCAGCCTTCGTGTGGATCGACGGAATATTCTGCACCGCCGCAAATGCCTGTTCGCGCTCGTGATGATCCGGAATGTAAGTATCGAGCAGAGTCAGATAAAACTGTACGTGGACCGCTTCCTCAAAAAGCTGCCGCGACAAATACATCCGCGCCTCGGGCGAATTGATGTGTTTGTAGAGATTGAGAACCAGATTGTTCGACACGATCGAATCGCCGGTCGCAAAAAAGGCCACCAAACGATTGATCATATGCCGCTCCGACGGCGTCATTTTGTTACGCAGGTCGTTTACATCGGTCGAAAAATCGACCTCCTCGACCGTCCACGTATTTTTGATCGCATTTTTATACATTTCATAAAACTGCGGGTACTTCATCGGACGAAGCG
>DAIRVI010000104.1:0-8397 GCA_036802885.1 Pyrinomonadaceae bacterium | reverse complement strand
AATGTCCATTTACAAAGACCTGACGCCGATCGATCTGACCGAAATACACACGTACGAGCTTGCATCGCGGCCGAGCAAGGTGACGATCGAGGAATTTGCCAGGCCGCCTGCCGAGACTGATTCGGTCAAGGATTTTCTGGGCAAGCTGCCGAATATCCTCGCCGTCCAGAGTCTGCGCGCTCTGGCGGAACAAATCCGCCGGGCCCGTGATCTCGGCAAGCCGGTGATCTGGGGCTTTGGCGGGCACGTCGTCAAAACCGGCCTCGCTCCCATAGTTATCGACCTGATGGAACGCGGCTTTGTCACCGCCATCGCGGGCAACGGCTCGATCCTTGTACACGATACTGAGATAGCACGCGTAGGCTTTACGAGCGAGGACGTCGACGCGACCTTGGGTAAGGGCGATTTTGGCGCGGCAAAAGAAACGGGCGAACTATTAAATGCCGCGGCAAAGGCCGGGCAACGCGACGGCATCGGTCTGGGCGAGGCGATGTGCAGGGAGATCTCAGCGTTAGATCCGCCGCACGCCGGTAAATCGATGCTCTGCGAGGCTTACCGCCGCAAGATTCCGGTTACCGCTCATCTCACGATCGGCGCCGATATCGGCCATTTTCACGCGTCGGCGGACGGAGCCGCGCTAGGGGCCGCATCGCACACCGATTTTAAGCTTTTTTGTTCGATCGTCAGGGAAATGAACGGCGGCGGCGTCTATATCAATTACGGCTCGGCGGTCGTGATGCCCGAGATCTTCCTAAAGGCGGTGACTGTTGTTCGAAATCTCGGGCACGAATTGCAGGATTTCACGACCGCAAATTTTGATTTCGTCCAGCGTTATCGCCCGATGACAAACGTCGTACATCGCCCGACGGCAAACGGTGCGGGCCGCGGATTCTCGATCACCGGCCATCACGAACTCACGATGCCGCTATTGGCCGCGCAGATCATCTGCGGCGAATGAGCGGCCGGCCAGATTTAGTATGAAGTTTATAGGTGCTGCAATAGTCTTAGTTATGTCCATTGGTGTCAATATTTACGGACAGATACCGTTTTCGCAAGAGCAGTTTCGCACCTTTGATGGCAAGGGCAACGCCGCGACGTTCGCGGATCTCGTCAAGGCAGCGGGCCAGGCCGACGTCATATTCCTTGGCGAACTCCACGACGATCCGGTTGGACACGCGATCGAGGCCGAGCTCTTTCGTCAGATATTCAACGAATATTCCGCCAAGCGGACGGTAAAGCTGTCGCTCGAGATGTTTGAGAGCGATGTGCAGATCATACTCGACGAGTATCTCGATGGCCTGATATCGGAGCAGCACTTTTTGTCGAGTTCGCGGCCGTGGGGAAATTACAAAACAGATTATCGGCCGCTGATCGAATTTGCCAAGGAAAAACGGATCGAGGTTTTTGCCGCTAATGCTCCGCGACGCTACGTGAACATGGTCTCACGCGGCGGACGCGAGACCCTTAGAGCACTTAGCAAGAAGGCCAAAAAGTGGTTGCCGCCCCTGCCATTCGGCGAGCCGTCCGAGGCGTATTCCAAAAAGTTTAAGGCTCTGATGGCGGCAATGCCCGAGGCCCAAATGGGTATCGATAAGATACTTAGCTCGCAATCGCTATGGGACGCGTCGATGGCATACTCGGTCTCACGCGCCCTAAAACACGGTCGCGACCCGCTAGTCATCCACCTAAACGGCGGTTTTCATACTGAGAATCGTCTTGGCACGGTCGAGCATCTGCTCAAATACCGTTCTAAGGCTCGGGTGATCGTCATAACAATGCGGGCTGAGAAAGATTTTCTGTCATTTGAGCGGTCCAAACACGCGGACCTCGGCGATTATGTCATTCTCACCGACGCAAAGCTTCCCAGAAGTAAACGTTGACGACGCACGTTTCCCGTCGATCTGATCTTGCCGGCGTGCTCCGTTGGAAAGTTGACCGTGGAATTTTTCGCAGTGATCTGGATCACACGTGAACTTCTACGCAACTGTATTTCGGGAACTTCAATAAAATAGGGTATTTACGGGCGGCACGCGTGTTGCCAATCGATGTCATTAAGCACTGATTAATTGAATGTGCTATCGTAAACTTTTTGGGATCGACCAGAAACTCGAATATATACCGGAGTAGTTAAAATGCTTAAAACTTTTCTTCTGTCAATTTTACTTACAGCGACCATCTTTGTATTTGGCGTCGCAGCTCAGTCCGTCGCGCTTCAGGGACGGGTTGAGGACTCGGCAAAGGCCCCGATTGCGGGTGCGGTCGTGGTTCTGCGGAGCCAGACGACCGGCCTCGATAGAATTGCCAATACCGACGCCGAGGGGCGTTTTTCATTTGACGGGATCGGCGATACCTCAAAGTATCAGATGATCGTCTCGTCGAGTGGCTTTGGCCGCATCGTGAAACAATTGACATCTAATGATGTCGATGTCGTCCTAACGCTAAATCCGGTCGGGATCACCGAACAGGTTACGGTAACCGCGACGCGGACTGAAATATCGACAGCCGACACGGCGGTTCCGGTAAGCGTCATTGACCGCGAAGAGATCGACCGCCGGAACGTAAATACAATCGGTGATCTGTTTCGGACACTGCCCGGCACTTCGACCACAAACGAAGGCGGATTCCAGGTTCGTCCGCGTATTCGCGGGTTGGAAAGCAACCGCGTGCTCATCCTCGTTGACGGAGAGCGGCTAAACAACAGCCGTACCTCAGCACAATCGGGGATCGAGCCCGGACTCGTCGAGACGTCCCAGATTCAAACCGTTGAGGTCGTCCGCGGCAGCGGATCGGTGCTCTACGGGACCGATGCACTTGCCGGCACGATCAACATAATTACCCGCGACACGCCGGCCCGCCGCGATCAGGGCTTTCGATTCGGCGGTGTTATGAGCAACTATTTCAGCTCGAACGAAAAGGGAAGGCGCGGGAACCTCGAGGTTAACGGGTCGAACAACTTGTTTGCTTTTCGGGTTGCACAGTCGCTCGAGCGATTTTCAAACTACTCATCGGGTAAGCCGGGTGCGATCGACGTCTCGCGTCTTCGCGCCGACGATCTTCAGATCACGAACGACGGCGAGGTCCTCAATTCGCAATCGCACGGCGGTAACAGCCAGGCTACACTCCGATTCTTTATAAACGACACGAACACGGTCAAGCTCAATTACGAACGCCGCCGCAGCGCGGACGTTGGTTCGTCCGGACTGGCGGGTGTTAACACGGGCGTACCCGGTCTGGTGGGCGTCTTTAACGGTTTTTTCCCATTCAGTAACCGCGACCGGTTTAACGTCCGATACGACGTGGCGGCTCTGAGCAAAAACCTGCATCGGGTTACCGGAAAGGCGTTTTATCAAACGCAGTACCGGAATTTCACAAACATTCTGACGGTTCCTAGTGCTCCGCCATTTTTCCCGGGTTTTTACCAGTTCAGCGAAACTGTAACTGATACTAAGACGAGCGGTTTTGACGTGCAGACCGACTGGATGTTTGGTCGGCACAATGTCATCGCCGGTACCAGTTTTTTCCGGGACTCCAACACCGACCGTCGTGTGACCATCTCATCGACCACGTCAATTTCGCCGAACCGCACAATTCGCAATACACGCAGCGTTCCGGACGCCAGCTTGTCGAATATCGCTTTTTTTGTGCAGGACGATTATCGCGTAACCGATCGGCTGAGATTGACCGGCGGTTTTCGTTACGATCGATTTAAGACAGCGTCTCAGCCGACGGTTAATTTTTCGGTTGATCCGCGGCTCACGCCTCAACAGATCGCACAGCTTGGCCTGACAGGATTGGCCGACGGACTTAGTGTAACTAATGCCGCTTACACGGGTGACCTTGGTGCGGTTTTTACACTGACACAGAATATTAGTCTGTCAGCACGAATCGGTCGCTCATTCCGCACGCCGAATATTTCAGAAAGGTACTTTACAGATGCCGCATCCGCCGAGGGGTTCCTTGTCGGCAATCCGGCTCTTGTACCGGAGACCGGTATTAATTTTGACACGAGTGCAAAATTCCATACATCGCGATTTACAGGCTCAGTCACCTATTTCCATAATTACTTTAAGAATTTTCTCGCGACTCAGTTTACCGGCATCCGTATACCTCAGGGCCCGGGCAGATTTCTGGATGTGTACCAAACTCAGAACGTCCGGACGGCGAGGATCCAGGGATTCGAGGCCGAGATCGAGGCACCGTTCAAGATCAGCCTCGGTTACCTGACACCTTACGGTAACGTCAGCTATCTGCGCGGAGACGACGTGCGGTTGAAACAGCCGCTCGATTTTATCAGTCCACTCAGGACGAATGTCGGTTTCCGATGGCAGAACTTCGGTAAGAATTACTACTTTGATTACAATGCCCGAATCGTCGGTAAGCAGAATCGTCTATCGGTCGGATATTTGATACCGGTCAATGACGGCCCGGAACCGGGGTACGTGACGCATAACGTGTCGGGCGGATACTACTTCCGCAAGGAAAACTTCAATTTCAGCGTTAACGCGGGCGTTTCGAATCTACTAAACCGATTTTATAGCGAGCAGTTTGTATACTCGCCGGCGAGGGGCCGGTCGTTTACCATCGGCACGACTTGGGAAATAAAGTAACCGGGACACGGCCCAAAATAAAAGACGCGGCGCACATGCTCCGCGTCTTTTTGTCATTAGGGATTTCTGAGCGTCATTTGTCTTTGGTCGCCGTGAAGGGAATCGAACCGAAAGAGGCGTTTGAAAATGTGCCGGTCATCTTGTCGCCGTCAATCGTTCCGTCCATCTTGAAATCGACTATCTGTCCCTGCATATCGGCGTGCAAAACTCCGGAAAACAATTTTCCACTTACCTTTCCACCGTCTATTTTGCCGTTGCCCAAATGCGAACTCGTTCCGCCCGTAAAGTCGGCACCGGATTGTTTCAAATCTACCGAGATTTCCATCAATTGGCCGCCGGCATCGGCAACGAGCTTCCATTTACCTGAAATATCCGTGCCCGGAGTTGCCGTCATACCCGCCGGCTTTGCAAGGACTACCGTTTTCGGGTCGACCGTGATCTCGCCAAGTCGCTTCTGAACCTCGGGTGTCATCGATTCCTGATAGCGGCCGCCGAGAAACTTCGCAAGAAACTTTTCAGCCGCCGCAAACATTGCCATATTGTTGACCGGACGCGCAAAACCGTGGCCCTCATCGTCTGCCATTAGATATTGAACCGGATAATTACGGTCGCGAAGAGCGATCACGATCTGGTCAGATTCGCGTTTGTTGACGCGCGGATCGTTGGCACCCTGAACAACCATCAGCGGCGTTTTGATCTTTGCCGCGTGATTGAGCGGCGATTGACGGTCAAGCTGGGCCTTTCCCTCGGGCGTGTTCGGATCGCCCATTCGCTTGTGGAAAAGTGTCCGAATGGACTCCCAATATGGTGGGATCGATCCGAGAAGTGTGTTCAGATTCGAAGGAGCGACGATCGCGACTGCCGCCGAATAAAGATCTGGTGTGAACGTTACCCCCGCCAGCGTTGCATATCCGCCGTAACTTCCGCCCATAATACCGACACGGCGCGGATCGGCAGTGCCTTGGTCGATCAGGTATTTGACGCCCCATGTGATGTCGTCCTGCATCTTGTCTCCCCATTGACCATTTCCCGCGTCAAGAAAGTTTTTGCCATAGCCCGTTGAAGCTCGGAAGTTAGGTTGGAGCACGGCATAACCACGATTTGCGAGGAACTGTGCCATGCTGTTATAACCCCACGAATCACGTCCCCACGGTCCACCGTGTGGAACCACGACCAGCGGCAGATTTTTTTCGGACAGACCTTTCGGGAGCGTCAGATATGCCGGAATCTCTAATCCATCAGACGATTTATAACGGATCGCCTTCATCTGCGAAAGCGATGCACGCGGGAGTTTTTCACGAACCGTGTAGAGAGTCGATAAATTTTTTGTTTTGCGATCGAAAAGCCAAACTGTTCCCGGATCGATGTCACTATTGGTGGAAACGATGAGTTTGGTTTCGTCTTTTGTACTTGACCCAAAACTGATCTCACGGTCGCCGATCCGTTTCTTGATGAGGTTATAATCCTTTTCAAAAGCCTTGTCTTTCCAATAAATGCGATTCTTATCGTCGTTATACGTTGTCGCGATAAGCTGTTTCGTTACGCTTGAGAATGAGGCATTTCCAAGATCCACACGTCCCATCGGGTCTTGTTCCACGAATTCTTCCTTGGCGGTGTCGGGATCGAAGAGCACGAGCTGGATCAGATCTCTGTTGCCCTTGTTCGAGACCATATAGACGCGTTTATCGTCCTTGGCAAACTGGACGGGCCCACAGCTCTCAAACACGCCGCAGGTATATACGGTCGTGAACTTATCGCCGTCCACCTTTAGTATCTCGGTGCTTCCATCCTGAGGCGAGCGAGTTGCCATTCGAAGTTTATCGGCGTTGTCGAAGATCCATCCGGTAAGCCGGTCCTTGTTTTCCCGAAGCAAACTCTTTGTGCCGGTAGAGATCTGAACCTTATAGAGATCGTGCCACGCCTTGTCCCGTTCGTTTATGCCGATGTAAATAAAGTCGGGTTCGGTCTCAGGAACGTTGTAGATAATGACGCGAACGCCCTTAGCATTGGTCAGGTTTGTCGGTGCCGGCACATCGGCGCCTGCTGCCGGAGGGGCGGACGGATCGACGGCAAAAACATTGAAATTCTCGTCGCCGTCGTTGTCCTTTGTAAAGAGGATGTACTTGCTGTCCCAACTCCAAAAATAGCCGGAAATTGGACGTTTTTTCTCGGCCGTCAAGGGACGTGCCCTTTCAAACGGTTCGTCAATGCCTTTTACCCAGACGTTTCGAACATCCTTTAATGGCTTGATAAACGAAATGTATTTTCCATCCGGCGAGAGCTGTGCTCCGGCATATTCCGGATTGCCAAAGAAAGCCTCGCGGTCGATCAAAGCCGGCTGCTGCGCGAGCGTCGACCCCGTGACGAAGATTAACGATAGAAGAATAGTCAACAGAATATTTAGTTTTTTCATGGTTGTTATTTCCTTTTCGGTCTATTACGCTCCGTTGTAAGATATTGTTCAAACAAATTCTCGCCAAACCCGTTGATTCCAGTTCCGCTTGCGAAATTTACTTTCGGTCCAAAATCCTTTTGTTAGCTCTATCTCGGGCTCAGCGCCATTCGGCATCAGTACTGTCACGACGTCGAATCGATACTTCATTTCCAGCACACCAAAAATTCGCCGGTAGACCTTTGCCGTGCGTGTGATCTGTCGCTGTTTACGGAGATTGACGTTCGTGATCACGGGCGTGAATTCGTCAGAGCGACGCGTCTTGACCTCTACAAAGCACAGCGTCTCGCCGTCAAGAGCTATAATGTCGATCTCGCCCGTAACGGATACGCCTTTGCTGTTGCGGCCAACCGGGACTTTGAAATTTGCGACGACAAGTCGGTAACCGTTGACGACCAGAAACTCGGCGGCAAGAGCCTCACCGCGTTCGCCGAGGTTCGGACCTGATCGCACGGGAGCACTAACAACTGAAATGATATCTTCCATTAGGCGAACTACGGGTCAAAACGCAGGTTCCTCGTAAATGCCGTAAACATCACGTAATGCAACGCAAATCTCTTCGACGGTCGCATACGCGGCGACGGCCTCGATTATTGATGGCATCGTATTTTCACCCGTTTTGGCAGCTTGTTTGAGCTTTTCAAGCGAGTTGGCGACGGCGCTCCTGTCGCGGGTCGACTTAACGTGGGCCATGCGTTCGAGCTGGTGCGTGCGAACCGTTTCGTCGATCTGCAGAATGTTATATTTTGCGTCGCCCTCGTCCATCGAATATTTATTGACACCGACGATTACTTGCTCACCACGTTCGACAGCTTTCTGGTATTGATACGCCGACTCCTGAATCTCACGCTGCGGGAATCCGGCCTCGACCGCCTCGACCATGCCGCCGAAACCGTCGATCTTAGCAAAATATTCCATACAGCCATCGATCATCTTTTGCGTGAGCGACTCGACATAATAGCTGCCGCCGAGCGGGTCGACTGTGTTTGCAACGCCGGTTTCCTCTGCGATGATCTGCTGGGTTCGAAGTGCGATCAATGCGGCTTCGTCCGTCGGCAAAGCGAGTGCCTCGTCGTAAGAATCGGTATGCAGCGACTGGGTGCCGCCGAGCACTCCGGCAAGCGCCTGAATAGCTACACGTGCAATATTATTCAGCGGTTGCTGGACGGTAAGAGAAACGCCCGCTGTCTGCGTATGAAATCGCATCTGCATCGTCCGCGGACTTTTAGCGCCAAAACGCTCCTTCATCGTCCGCGCCCAAACGACGCGGGCGGCACGATACTTAGCGATCTCCTCGAAAAAATCGTTGTGTGCGTTAAAGAAAAACGACAGCCGCGG
>DAIRVI010000103.1:0-8439 GCA_036802885.1 Pyrinomonadaceae bacterium | reverse complement strand
CCGCACCCGGCGACTACGACGGCGACGGCAAATTCGACGCCGGCGTCTTCCGCCCAACAAACTCAACCTGGTACGTGCTCCGCAGCACAACCGGTGTTCTTATAGCGACCTTTGGAGCAAACGGCGACACTCCGGCACCAGCGGCCTTCGTTCGTTAAACTAGCGAAACAGGCATAAAGCTTAAGAGGCTCCGAGATATCTGGAGTCTTTTTTTGTTTTGGAAGGCGGAGCCGCACGTAATCCTATCCGACCACAATAAAAAGGAACTTAGTGATTGGGGCGTTCGTCCTCTTATGTTTACGCCGACCTGAGCGCCCCAATAATCGCCGGGCGGCTAACTAAACCAAGAGATAGGCTTGTTGTCGTATAACTTCGCAAGAAGCCCCCGATCTTAAGCAATGTTCTGCACTGCGCTCTGGTAGCGTAGAATCGGCTTGTCGGGGAGTTTTCTCAGCGCCCGTGCCCCAAAGATGTCGGCCCCAGCGCCTCGGGGCCATCGAGTAATCACGATTCCGAAGAGTCGGATTACCTCGGCGATCGCTTATCTAATAGCCTTGAACCGGATCGACCGTCGTTATGGACCCGGGTTCGGGTCAAGCGAATTTACAACACAAGTCAATGCTCCGTTTTCATTCGGGCCTCGGCGTGGCTTTGAACAAGGTCAGCCTGTGTACTGAGGCCGCGATGCCGTATGGAATATAAGCCCTTTCCTTCGGCAAAGAAACTGCTCGTCCAGTTATGATGCGCCGTTGCGGGTTTAACGGAGAACTAGATCCAAGGTGGACCGGTGGCGGATGGGAGTGAGACATCCAAGCTAGTCAACAAATAATACCCGCCGGCCTTTGAGGGCCGACGGGTCATCGGAAGAAACATTGATCAAGAAGAGGGAGTGACTTAGCTATACAAGCTTATGGCTTGTTCGGCGTTGCTTGTGCCGGCTCGGGACGGGCAAGTCCAGGTGCCTGAAACGAGACTGGCGTTTGAGTTGTAGTGACCGGTGACGAGTTCGATGGCGGATTGCCCATCGGGACTGGCTGAAGGATCGTGCCAGGACGCGGCGCCGCTCCGTTCTGAGTGCCTGCGGAATAATCCGGCCGGCTTATACGAGGCGTAATAAAGAACAATATCTCGTTGGTGGTACGCGAAACGCCTTTACGTTTGAACAGATTTCCCAAAAGTGGAATGCCTGCCAGACCCGGCGTGCGGTCCTGACTTTCACGTTCGTCGTCGAAGAGAACCCCTCCAACAACGGTCGTTCCGCCATCGGGAACCACTACCTGCGTCGACATACTTTGAGTGCTGATCGCCGGCGGTGCGCCTCCTACTATCTGGGCCGTCGAGCTGTTTTCCGCAACAACGGTAAGGATGACCGTACCCTGGTCGGTGATCTGCGGCGTGATCGCAAGTCGAAGCGGCACGTCAATATATGTTGTCGTTGCAATTACGGCACCACCAGCTGTACTACCAGGCTGGATCGTTGTGACCGGGATCTTTGTTCCGCTCTTGATCTCGGCTGGACGGTTGTTAAGGGCAGTGACGCGAGGGGTTGCAATAACCTTTGCCTGACCCTTCTGTTCACCGGCCTTGATCATCGCACTGATCTGGGCAGTGCCAAAAACACCAGTTGTCAGGCCGATGGCCGTATTCACAAGTGAGAAGTTGAATGGGTTGCTAATCGTCGGGTTAGGCGTCAGCGGAAGCTGCACACCAGCTGGCGTATTTGGCAAGGTTCCGCCTCCGATACCGCTGCCGCGGGCTCCGCTAAGTAAAGCTGTCAATTGGACGCCGAGGTCACGGCTGAAGCTTCGCGAGGCAACGACTATGCGTGCTTCGATCTCAACTTGCGGTTCCGGCTGGTCGAGAATCGCGATCAACTGTTTGATCGCTGCAATATTGGACGCAACATCAGTGACAATCAAAGAATTGCTCCTCGAATCCGTCTCAATGGAGCCGCGACGCGAGAGTCTTCGTTTGATGATCGGCAAAAGGCCTTCGCCGGATGAACCGCCCGAAGCACCTGCGCCGGACGAGCCGCTATCGGATGAAACTGCAGTTCCGCTCGTCGTACCGCCAGCAGACGCGCTGCCCGTAGTCGTCGCGTAGTTCAACCTTATTAACTCTGTATACAGCGGCGACGTATCCAGTTGATTGTTCTGTCGGTCGCGGTATAGCTCGCCCTCGGTCGCAAGCGTCTTGTTATCGGCGACGCGGAGAATGTTGCCATTTACCTGAACGCCGAGTTCCTGCGCCTGCAAAACTGAGTCAAGTGCAACGTTCCAGGGAACGTCATTTACCTTGACCGTCACCGGCACGTCCTTAACCGATTTGTCGATTACGAAATTGATGCCGTATTGATCTGTGATGTAGCTGAGAATGTCGCGAATGTCGGCATTTACGACATTTAGATTGATCGACTCACCGCGAAAGCCCGGTTCGCCGTACATTTTGCCCTGCGATTGCGCATCGACTTTCTGAGCCGAGATAGCAACAGCGAAGACGCCGATAATAGACAATGCGAGAACGATCGTTTTGACCGCGGCGCTTAATTTGATACGAGAATTCATGTTTCCTCCGTAGTTGATGTGGGTTAAATTCTTTGAATTAAGAATCATTCCCCGTTGGACCGGTCATTAACGACCGTCATTCTTGGCAACCTTTGCCGGTTTCCTTGTACTTTTCTTAGACTTTTCCTTTCCGGAATCGGCGGGTTGTTTATTCATCTCGTCAAGCGGCGAGAGAAATGGATTTGAGGTCGGTTTTGCGGGTTGCGCGTTGTTAGCCGTTTCAACCGGTTTTTCCGATTGCTGGGACGGTGCCGTTCCCTCGATCTGAGATTTTGTGGTGTACTTCATTAAAGGTTTGTTCTCGACCGACGCGACAAATTTGCCTTCGCCAACCTTAGTTACCTTGCGAAATACGAGGCGGTTCTCTTCCACGGCAACAAGCTGTCCGTCAAAGAATTTTTCCCCCGGATAAACCGTGTAAGACAACTTTATCGGCGTCGCTTCGACCATCGCCGCATAGCCGCGAGGTGTCTTGAAAATGCCGGTCACGGCCATTTCGTTGAGCGTCAAAACACTTGTAACTTTTGGCAAAGCCGTTCCGTTCGCGGCTGCTGCCTCACGAAGCCGTTTAAAGTACTCAATTCGTGCTTCGATCGCCGGTGGGCCGTAGTTTACTGGCATCAATGGTCCGCCAGACGGTGATCTGCCTTTGCCGGGCATGGCAATATTCGGATTCTTGGCCTTCATATATCCCGGCTTTTGAAAGGGATCACGTTGAGCATTGATCTCCGAAAAGTTTCCACCGATGAGCACAATGGCGGCTGCCATCGCGGACAGGCATGCAAAGCGTTTTAGTGTCGATATGTTGATCATGGCTTTTTTCTCTTTTTTACCGTGTTTGAGACGTTAGGAATGTACTATTTTGCGGGCGGCGTCTGTGGAGCCGGAGCAGCCGGTTGGCCCGGTGCAGCAGGTTGGCCCGGAGCTCCCGGCGTAGCCGGTTTTGCTTTAAGATCTGTCGGAGCAGCGTAATATGCAGTTAGTAGAAACTGGGCATGGAGAGTTTTTGCTTCACTCTGTTTATCACGCTGATTGATCTTGAAATCAGTGATCGATACGATTCGGGGCAGTTTTGCCATAGCGTCAAAGAACGAACGGAGATTATTGAAATTGCTGTCAACCTCAACCTCCACCGGTTTAGCCATGATCGAATCCTGCTGTGTATCGTCTCGCGGAGCGAATCGCATTACCACCATACGGCTGCCGTTCGCAGTATCTTGCAAGCCCTGGAGAACGTTGGTGATCTCACGCTGTTCCGGCAAGAGTACCTTTAATTCCTCGTACTCTGCGGCCTTGCTCGCATACAACTCACGAAATTCGTTAATGCGCTGAGTTGCGACTCTTGCCGCCTCGTTTTTTGCCGTGAGCTGCGCGATTTCGTCATTAAGAACGGCGATCTCCGCACGTGTCTCGCTCGTTACGAAATACCACACACCCATGTAGAGCATCGCTGCAATAGAGACGAGTATTATCAGTTGGAAGTGCCACTTTAGGTTTTTGATTTTCTCTAACATTTTCTTTTCCTTCTATTTCGCTATTTCAACCGATCAATTCTTTGCAACCTGTACGGGCTGTGCGCCTTGATTAGGTGCTGTTCCGGGGGCTTGTGCCGAAGCGGTCGTTGGATTTCCCGTGTCTGCGCCGGCTGCTTTCGACGGAGTGTATGCGCATTTGATCGTAAAATTCACGATCTCAACCTTTGGCGCCTCACCCTCGGCATTCAGTTTCTGGACAGCATTCTGATTTTGGATCTCGGCGCGAGACGTCTCGATATTGAGATTTGAGAACAGGCCGTTGGAGAATTCGAGACTGCGTCCAAACTGTGTAACTTGTGACTCGTCTGGTGAATTACCCTTGATAATAAGGCTGTCGCCTGACTGTTCGACACTTTCGAGGTACAGACCCGGGACCATCGCAATACGCTCTCGCATTGCCATGAGAACGGCACTCGGACCTGCCTGTGACGCTCGAAGTTTCTTAATGGCATCGATGCGGCCGTCAATACTGGCTATCTTTTGTTCGAGCTCTTTCTGCTCGTTCATGACAACCTCGAGATCAGCGGCGATCGTTTTTTGATTATTGAGTTCAGCTTCAGCTGCGGTCTTGGCCATCTGGGTGCTAATAACGTCCCAGCCGACAACGGCCGCAAGGAGGACAGCTACGACTATCGACATCAACGCTATCCGGGAACCGGGGCTCGATATCTTGCGATCGACCGCGACAGCAGCGCCGCCTTGTCTCTCGGTAACAGAATTTAATAGATTGATCTTAATCATCTTGTTTACACTCCCCTTACTGCCAATCCGACAGCTACCGCCATCTCGGGCACGATCTCTTTGAGGTATTCAGGGTCGAATTTTTTCGAGTCGACCTTAATATTGCGAAACGGATCCAAAACTTCAACCGGAAGTTCTAGTCTCTGCGAGAGCTCGTCGGCGAGACCAACAAGTTTTGAGCCGCCGCCTGAGATCAGGATCTTCTGAACAACGGTTTCGTTGTCCTCGGTAGTTGCACGATAAAAGTCGAATGTTTTTTGGATCTCCATGGCAACGATCTCAGTCACGTTGTTCATCAACGGTTCGATCGCCTTTTCTTCGACTCCCTCGACGGCATCGACCACGCCCCGCTTGACAGCTTCGGCCTCTTGAAAATTCAGCCCGAAACTCCGTTGCAGAACATCAGTAAACTGGCTGCCGCCAACCGTGATGTCCCGTGTGAAGAGCGAACGCGTGCCTTGTACGATATTTACGTTCATCGTCGATGCACCAATATTAAGAAGCGTCACAACGTCATCATCGCCGGGCTGATAATTAACTTCGTAACAATTCTGCAAAGCAAAGGTATCGACATCGATTATGTAAGGTGTCTTTCCGGCAAGCTGGATTGCCTGTTTGATATTGTCAATGCGCTCGCGTTTACAGGCGGCGATCAAAACATTTGTCGACTCCTGCGTTTCGCCCGTGATCTGATAATCAAGGCAAACGTCCGCCAGATCGTAAGGAATATGTTCCTCGGCGTGCCAGTCGATCGATTCCTCCAATTCCTCACGCGTCATTGGCGGCAAAACGATATTCTTTAATATGACTGAGTGGCCGCTGACGCCGGTAACGACGTTAATCGCATTGACCTGATGGTTTGCACAGACGCTTTGGATTACATCCGAAACGACATTGAGCTCCATTATCTGGCCATCGATGATCGTGTCACCCGGCAAATTTTCGAAGCCGAGGCTCACTAGATTAAGGCTGTTCAGCTTACCGTCTAGCTCGACCATTTTTATCGAGCTTGAACCTATGTCCAAACCGGCAACGCTTTTCTTTTTAGCGAACATTATTTTTCTTGCTCCTTATTAGCGTCCTCGGACGCTATCTTTATCGAAAAGTCTTCTTTAGGTTCATCCGAATATGCGGGTTTTGATTTCTGAAGGTTTTTTGCCACCTAGTTGTGCCAGAGAGGAAAGGATTACATTCGACAGGTCAACTCTGAGATATGCCCAAAACCCACATGTTTCGGATGTTGCGATCACGGATGTGATCATTGGGACCAGCGTATTTTAGAAAACTTTGCCGCATCTGGTGGCGAAAGGTTAACGACCTAAGTCGTCGTCACTCTTCAAAGTTACAGGAACAAACAACAGTTGTCAACAGTTTTTTGCATTGTTTAACCGCAAAATGAAAGAAATATGTTCAAGTTGACGTGGGCATTAGGTCAGAATGAACGGATGCAACCGGTCAAATAGCACGAAGATGGGTGTTTTGCGGCTAAAAAGTGGTGTGAAGAATGCCTTATCAGGCGCTATTTCTTAAGCTCAGTTCGAGCGATAGATTCGAGATGAACCTCGTCCGGGCCGTCGGCGAGGCGAAGCGTACGTGCGTAGATCCAAAACTGTGCGAGCGGAAAATCGGATGATACGCCGGCGCCACCATGAACCTGGATCGCCCTATCGATTACCTTAAGAGCCATTTGCGGAACGAGCGCCTTTATCATTGCGATCTCGCCGCGCGCCGCTTTGTTGCCTACAGTGTCCATCAACCACGCGGTTTTTAGGACAAACAATCTTGCTTGGTCTATCGCGAGCCGGGCCTCAGCGATCCATTGGCGGACGACGCCTTGATCGGCGACTGGTTTACCAAATGCCACACGCGCCTTTGCACGCTCGCACATCATTTCCAGCGATCGTTCTGCGACGCCGATCAGCCGCATACAATGGTGAACGCGGCCCGGCCCGAGGCGCCCCTGTGCTATCTCGAAACCGCGACCTTCGCCCAGGAGAAGATTCTCTTTAGGAACGCGGACATTTGTAAATGTGATCTCCGAGTGTCCGTTAGGTGCGTCGTCATAGCCAAAAACATCGACCTGGCGTTCGACCTTGACGCCCTCAGCGTCCATCGGAACGAGGATCATAGATTGCTGCAGATGTCGCGGCGCAGTGTCATCAGTCTTGCCCATAAAGATCGACAGCTTACAGCGCGGGTCACCGGCTCCGGTCGACCACCATTTGCGGCCGTTTAAAATGTAATCGTCACCATCGCGTACGATCGACGCCTGAATGTTGGTCGCGTCCGATGACGCCACGTCCGGTTCGGTCATCGAAAAACACGACCGAATATCACCGTTAAGCAGCGGTGCCAGCCATTTAAGCTTTTGCTCCGGCGTGCCGTACAAATGCAGGACCTCCATATTACCGGTGTCGGGAGCCGAACAATTAAAGACCTCGGACGCCCAAACGACGCGGCCCATAATTTCGGCAAGCGGAGCGTACTCCAGATTTGTCAGGCCCGAGACGTCCGGCAAAAACAGATTCCAAAGGCCCGAGGATTCAGCGTGATGCTTTAGCTCTTTGATCAGGGCAAGCGGCTGCCAGCGGTCGCCCGATTGGATCTCGGCCGTATAGGCGCTCTCGTTCGGGTAAATATACTCGTCCATAAAGGCAACAAGCTGTTTTTGCAGTTCAATAGTTTTTGCTGAATAATCAAAGTTCATAAGGCCAGTTTAGCCACAGATTAACATAGAAATCGCAAAATGAAGGAAACGAGGACGGCTCGTGCCGGAGAGGAATTGGATATTGAGCGTTTGAGCGCATTCTTGGCGGCGCGACTTCTGCTGTCCGATGGCGATATCGCAGTTGAACAATTTCCGGCCGGAAGTTCAAATTTGACTTATCTCATCCGTGTCGATGAAGACGAATATGTCCTTCGCCGACCGCCGTTCGGCAACACGGTAAAGACGGCACATGATATGCGGCGGGAGTTTGACGTTCTCTCGAAGCTGTCGGGTGTGTATCGACCAGCTCCTAAGCCTTTGCTCTTTTGCGATGACGAGTCTGTGATCGGCTCAGAGTTTTATCTGATGGAACGGCGAAACGGTTTGATAATCAGAGGCAAGGTCCCAGGGACGCACGAGCTTGGAGTCCCGCCTTCAGGCGGCAACACTGAGGGCGAAGAGCCGCCTGAAGGCGGGACTCAAAACGCCCGATCTCAAGCCGATCTGCTCGAAACGTCTCAGGCATTTCGAACCGAGGTCTGCCAGAGCTTCATCCAAAACCTAGCCGATCTCCACTCGCTAGATCTCAGGGACGCAAAACTGGAATCGCTCGGCAAGCCGGAAGGATACAACCAACGCCAGGTAGACGGCTGGACAAAACGCTATTTCGCGGCCAAGACGGACGAAGTGCCTGAGCTAGAACGAGTAATAAGTTGGCTCAATGAAAACATCCCGGCCGAATCCGGTGTTTCGCTGATCCACAACGACTACAAATTCGACAACGTCATGCTCGACCCCGATGATCTGACTCGCATAAATGCAGTTTTGGATTGGGAAATGGTCACGGTCGGCGACCCGCTGATGGACCTCGGCACGACGCTCGGCTATTGGA
>DAIRVI010000102.1:0-8696 GCA_036802885.1 Pyrinomonadaceae bacterium | reverse complement strand
CCGACCGAGGGCGATACAAATGTTGCCGCGGTTATCAACAAACGGTCGTTCGACACGACGCTCGGTTACATCAAAAAGGGTGTCGACGAAGGCGGCGTAGTTTTAACCGGTGGAACCGGCGACGATTCGACAGGTTTTTATGTTGAGCCGACGATTATCGACAATGTCGAGCCCGGTGCGACGATCGAGCAGGAAGAGATATTCGCGCCCGTTCTAGCTGTGATAAAGGCACGCGATTTCGATCACGCCCTTGAGATAGCAAACGGGACCGAATTTGGATTGACCGGCGCACTGTATTCTGCCTCGGAGGAAAGGCTCGAACGTGCAAGACGCGAGTTTCACGTCGGCAACTTGTACTTGAATCGTAAATGCACCGGCGCACTGGTCGGCGTGCATCCGTTTGGTGGGTTTAACATGAGCGGAACTGACTCAAAGGCCGGCGGCCGCGAATATCTGCTGCAATTTATGCAGGGCAAATCGATCGCTCAAAAGATCTGATTTTCTTCACGGAGTTGATTATATGAGAGGACGACAATTCACAAACGTTCTTATAGTTTTATCGGCAATCTCGTTGGTTTACGCGACTGCGACGGCACAAAAGCCAAATCCGGTGGCGAAGGTCGCACGACCGATGATGTTCGCCGTTTTAAACGACGGCAAGACTCTCGAACCGATCGCCTATATAAACAAAGGCAAACTCGAGGCTGCGGTTGACGGTTCGACCGAAAGCAACATTATCTCGGTTTTCAACAAGACTTATTACAAATCCGGAACGGTCTATCGTTTGATCTTCGGCGGTGCGACCGCAGGGACCGTAACCGTAAAAACTTCCGATCCAAAGGGCGAATGTATTGCACATATGGCTCAGGCGACAACCAATGCCTTAAAAACTCCTTTGAAAGGGAACGTAATGGGTTTGGCGACAAATTCTCAGAACGCGTCGACCGCCGCAAGTTACCGCCGAAAACCGACCATTGCGGAAAAAGTTGAGATCGACGCACTCGCGCGGGCTGAATTCGCGAAACAAAAATTGGCTCCCGCGATCCTGCGGTCGCAAAATCTTACCGCTCTTGATCTCGATAACGACGGAAAGGCTGAATTCGTCGGTTCATATTGGGTAGAGATCGATAAATTGACCCGGGCACTGTTGTTCCTGATCGCAGGCAAAGGCAGTAATGGAAAGTACTTGATAGGTTATCAAGATTACCGCACGATTGAACAAGCAAATGTGATGAGCGGTGATATCAAGAATGTCGACGAAGGCGTCTATCACGAACTGCTGCTCGATGCGTTTGACTACGACGGCGACGGTGTGAGCAATATATTTACGTACGTTCAATCTTTCGAAGGTGCCGGTTTTAATGCCTATAGCCGCAGCGGCAGCAAATGGGTCAAGTCATTCGAAGGCTCGAATTATCATTGCGGTTACTGATCCGTCACCGGATTGAAATTTCAGTTTTTAGAACTCAAGTGTTAAATTCATTGGTGAATTTAGCACTTTTTTTGCGCTCGAAGTTATGAAAATTGCAAAGCAACAGGCTTTTACCGCAGCCGTTTTGGTCATTTTTACCGTGGCATCTTTTGCACAGGTCGTGCAGCCACCTTTTCCCGTAAAGCGCGCGGAGTCGGCAGAGACTTGGCGCCGCGACGGCTGGCGTGCAGTCGATCTCGCAAAACGTGAGAAAATCCGAACCGGTAAAGCCAAGAATGTGATCCTGTTTATCGGCGATGGAATGGGAATATCGACTTTAACGGCTGCGAGGATATTCGAGGGCCAGAAAAGAGGCGAAAGCGGCGAGGAAAATCGCCTGAGTTTTGAGGAATTTCCGTTCGCGGCTCTTTCGAAAACTTATAGTGCGAACCAACAGACCTCGGATTCGGCTCCGACGATGAGCGCTATAATTTCGGGCGTGAAAACCGACGAGGGAACACTGTCGGTAAACCAGAATGTCGTACACGCGGACTATAGGACGGTCAAGGGAAACGAAACAAAGACTTTGTTGGAATTTGCCGAGGAATCCGGCCGCTCGACTGGCGTGGTCACGACCGCTCGCCTTACGCACGCAACTCCGGGAGCGTGCTACGCACACACGGCCGCTCGCGATTGGGAATCGGACAAGGACATTTTTGACCGAAAGAAAGACGCATTTGACGCCGGGTTTCCGGATATAGCGAGGCAACTACTGGAGTTTCCTTATGGAGACGGTCTTGAGGTCGCACTTGGCGGTGGCCGGTCTAAATTCTTGCCGAAGGAAACTCGCGACCCTGAGTATGACAACAAGTTTGGTGAGCGCCTCGACGGTCGCGATCTCGCGCAGCAGTGGTTAAAGAAATACACTAAATCAAGTTTTGTATGGAACAAAGCCCAGTTCGACGCGGTCGACCCGAAAAAGACCAAGCATTTGCTTGGCCTGTTTGAGCCGTCGCATATGCAATATGAAAATGACCGGCTGAAAGGTACTGTGAATGAGCCGTCCCTCGCGGAAATGACGACGAAGGCGGTCGACATCCTCTCGAACAATAAGAAGGGTTATTTTCTTATGGTCGAAAGCGGACGGATCGATCACGCGCACCATGACGGCAATGCATATCGTGCGCTGGAAGACACGGTCGAACTATCCGACGCCGTGCGTGCGGCGGTCGGAAAGGTCAATCTCGACGAAACGCTGATTATCGTAACGGCCGATCACAGTCATACGCTCTTCATTCAAGGTTATCCCGCGAGAGGTAATAATATCCTGGGCCTTGTTCGAGAGATCGGGGGCGATGGCGAAATAGAAGGAGATTTTAAGAGGGACAGCAATAAGAAGACTTTTACGACGCTTGGATATGCAAATGGAGCCGGGGCAAGAGGCAGCGAGCGGCCACAACTTACCAAGGAAGCCGTCTTAGATCCTGATTACAAACAAGAAGCGAATATTCCAATGACCTCCGAAACGCATGGCGGTGAGGACGTCGCGATCTTTGCGACCGGCCCAAATTCGCACCTTATCCGCGGCTCAATGGAACAAAATTGGATCTTTTACGTGATGGCCGATGCCATGAGGCTCGGACGCAAATGAGGATCGTTTTTATGGGCACGCCGCAAGCCGCTGTGCCGTCGCTCGAACGGTTATTGCGCGACAAGCACGAGATCGTGGCGGTTTACACGCAGCCGGATCGCCCGGCTGGTCGCGGAAATAAGATCGCGTTCTCACCCGTCAAGGAATGTGCCGAAGCAAATAATTTGGCTGTATTTCAGCCGCTGAAAATAAAAGCACCGGAAACGCTTGAGGTTTATCAATCGCATAATGCGGACGTCACGATCGTCGTGGCTTACGGACGGATATTGCCAGCGACGTTTCTCAATGCCTTTCCAAAAGGTGCGATAAACGTACATTTCTCGCTACTGCCGAAATATCGCGGAGCCGCGCCCGTAAATTGGGCGATCGTAAACGGCGAAATGGAAACCGGCGTGACAACGATGCAGATGGACGTCGGGCTCGACACGGGTGCCGTCCTAATGCAAAAAGCGGTGCAAATCGGTGCAAGCGAGACATCGGTAGAACTGATGGACAGATTGGCCGTTGTCGGCGCCGATCTGCTCTCTGAGACGCTCGCCAATCTTGACGGGATCAAGCCGATTGAACAGGATCACGATCGGGCCACGATTGCTCCGATTATGAAAAGGGAAGACGGACTTATAGACTGGGAAATGTCGGCCGAAAATATCTCGCGCAGGGTGCGTGGATTTCAGCCTTTTCCGACGGCTTTCACGTATTGGCAGCAGGCAAGATTGACGATTTGGCGGGCGTTTCCACTCGATATGAATGAGGGAAGCGTTTCGAAAGCGGGCGAGATCGTTGCGGCGCACGGTGATGATTTGCTTGTCGGCTGCGGAGACGGCTCGATTCTGAAGATCGATGAATTGCAGCCCGAAGGCAAACGGCGTATGGCGGTCAGGGATTTTCTAAACGGTTTCAAACCGCGAATCGGAGCGAAGTTAGGCTATTGATCAGGTGATGGACGATACAAACCAAATCCAAATAATCTCGTTCTACGAGTTCAAGGACCTTGCGGCGATCGGCGATCTGGAGGAAATTAAGGTGCAGCTAAAGGACGCGCTGCTCGAGTTTGACGTGCGGGGTACGATAATTGTTGCCAACGAGGGATTTAACGGAATGGTCTGCGGAGCAAGTGAAAAGATCACACATTTTACCCGCCGAACGGAAGAAATTCTCGAAACAAAACTCGCGGTCAAATCCTCCTTTCACCAGAACGCTCCATTTCGAAAGATCGACGTCAAGATCAAGCCTGAGATCGTCACTCTTAAACAACTAGTAGACATATCGCTGGGAAAAGGAACGCACGTCAGGCCCCGCGAATGGAACGAACTGATCTCAGATCCGGAAACCCTTATTTTGGATACGAGGAACGACTATGAGTTCAAAACCGGCACCTTTCGAGGAGCGGTTAACCCAAAGATTGCCAAATTTAGCGACCTACCTGCGTTCGTTGCGGAGAATCTCGATACCGAAAAGCATAAGCGCGTTGCAATGTTCTGCACCGGTGGCATCAGGTGCGAAAAATTTGCTCCTTACATGAAACAGATGGGTTTCAAGGAGGTCTTTCAGCTCGACGGCGGAATCCTGAAATATCTTGAGGAAACGCCGTCGGACGAAACGCTCTGGGAGGGCGAGTGTTTTGTTTTCGACGAACGCGTGACGGTTGATGCGACATTGCAGAAGGGAAGCAGGCCTGACCATTCTCAAAGACTCGAGAAACGCAAAAAGCCGCAGTTTAAGGTTGCGGGATGAACATCTCACCTGCACGCATTGCGGCTTTTGACATTTTGTTTCGAATCGAGACCGAAAAGGCGTTTTCATCGGCTCTGCTGCCATTATTCGAAGAAAACCTCTCAACACGTGATCGGGGACTTTGCCATGAATTGACGCTTGGGACGCTTCGTCGGCAGATTTATCTCGACAGATATATCGATACGTTTTCGGCTGGAAAGAAACTCGACATTGAGGTTCGACTAACTCTCAGAATCGCCCTTTACCAGTTGTATTTCCTCACGAAGATTCCACAATATTCAGCGATAAACGAAAGCGTGAATCTCGTCCAGCGGGCAAGAAAAACATCGGCGAAAGGATTTGTAAACGCTATCCTCAGGCGAGCTGTTAAAGAACGACCAGAGCTCCACTTTATTGACGATATCGACAGGATTTCAGTTGAAACCTCTCACCCGAGATGGCTGATCGAAAAATGGTCCGGCGATTTTGGAATTGACGAGACTGCGAGAATAGCGGCTGCAAATAATGAGGTTCCGACGACAGCTTTTCGGATGGTTGGTACGGCAAGTGAGATGGGTGAAGCTATCGCGTCACGAGCGCGTCGATCTGAGTACGTCGAGGGTTGCTTCATCGCCGATTTAGACGAGCGGCAACTTTTCGACCTTGCGGACTCGGGCCAGATCTATATTCAGGATGAGGCGTCCCAGATGGTCGCAAAGGCCGTAAAGGTCTCATCCGGTGAACGATTTTTGGATGTTTGCGCGGCTCCCGGCGGGAAAACAACGTTAATTGCACTCGGTCATGCAGGCCCGGGCGTGTTGATAGCCGCAGGGGACAAACGCCGGTCACGGCTCGAGTTTTTGCGCGAAAATTGCAGACGCCAAGGTGTGAGTTCTGTCAAGATCATTGAATTCGATGCGGAATGGGAATTACCATTCGCGGAAGGCTCATTTGACGTTGTCTTGGTTGACGCACCGTGTTCGGGCACGGGAACGATTCGGCGAAATCCCGAAATTCGCTATTTTCTCAATCTAATTGATTTTGCGGACCTTTTTGAAAAACAACTTTCTATCCTTGAGAATGCATCAAAACTCGTAAGAACCGGCGGTTTAGTAATCTACTCGACCTGCTCTCTCGAATCGGAGGAGAACGAGGCGGTTTGCAGGCGTTTCCTCGGCGAGAATCCGGAATTTATAAAGGTGATGCCGAGCGTTTCGGAAGCTTTTATTACGGACGACGGGTTTGGGAGGACGTGGCCGCAGCGTGACAACATGGACGGATTCTTTATCGCGGCTTTTCAACGGCGTAAGGCCGGGAATGCATCGCTTAGACAAGTTCAAGTTCCTTGTTTTTGCTAAAGATGATAGACTCTTGTTTTGATTTTTTGAGGTTTTTATTCAGTGACTTTCGTCAATTCCGGATTATCAGCGGTAGGTAGGTTAGGAGCGTTGGTTTTGCTCGTGTCGGCCTTTGTTCTTGGCTTGGCCGGAGTTGTTTACATGTCGCTGAGAGGCGCTCAGGTAACTGTCCCGGATATTACCGGCAAAGTCCTGCCTGAGGGTGAAAAAGAGCTGTCGATGCTTGGGTTGAAGATCAAGAAGCGTGCAGAACGGTCGAGTCAGGAAGCGCCGAATACAGTCATCGAGCAGCTTCCAAAACCCGGCGAGACAGTTAAGACCGGACAAATGATCCTTGTCGTCACGAGCAAGGGTGCGGGAGACGGTGATGCTCCACCCTCGAGCCTTAAGAATACAAACGAGGACGATACGGAAAAGATAGAGGAAATGATCTCGGACAAGCCTAAGAAGCCGAAAACTAATTCGAATACCAACCGGAAAAAGGCCGACACCGCCCGCGACGTTAACGCTAATAACTCGGATTCAAACTCTAACTCCGATTCAAACTCAAGCGATTCAAACTCAAATAAGAAGGAAGCCGGATCAAACAGAAATTCAAACGAGAAGACAAATAAGAATTCGCAAACACCGCCTGGCGACCGTCAGCCGAATACACTGACGATAAAGCAACCGAAGACTGACGACAGGCCAAAACCGGCACCAAAACCCTGATTTCCGTAAAACCTGTCGCTCGCGTGGTATTTGCACCCAAAATGAAGATCAGAGAAAAATGTTTGAATTAGCACCGTCGATCTTATCGGCTGATTTTACAAGGCTGGCGGAGGAAATTGAGGCGGCTCGTGCGGGCGGCGCAAAGGTGCTGCACGTGGACGTGATGGATGGGCATTTCGTGCCAAATATTACGATCGGATTGCCGGTTGTCAGGTCGATCAGAAAGGCGACGGATATGGTGATCGACACTCACTTGATGATCGAGGAGCCGGGCCGATACGCTGTCGAATTCGTCAAGGCCGGTGCTGACATGGTTTCGGTTCATGTCGAAGCCGACGCTCATCTCAATCGTACTCTGACGGCCGTAAGGGATGCAGGTGCCAAAGCCGGAGTCGCGATTAACCCGGCGACGCCGATCGAGAGTTTGAGCGAAGCGCTCAATTATGCCGACTTTATCCTTGTTATGTCGGTAAACCCGGGTTTTGGCGGGCAGAAATTTATCCCCTCCACGCTCGACAAGCTTCGCCGGTTAAAGTCCGTTGTTCAAAGCCGGGGGCTTGCCGTGCAGATCGAGATCGACGGTGGCATAGACGAAACGAATATCGCCGAAGTTGTCGAAGCCGGTGCCGACCTGATTGTTGCGGGCTCCGCGGTCTTTGGTGGTGGCGATGCAACGACGTCGATAAAGGGTCTTATCGAAAAAGGAACAGTCTGGGTGTGAATCTGAGATTCAGGGGAGCTACTAACGAATTTAACAGTTACCGCGAAATATTATGTTTTTTGAACTAAAAAGGGCAATTATTCTTTCTTTTATGCTGCTTTTGGCAATGACGGCCGTCGGATATGGACAGGCTAAACCTGGCGACGGGACCGCATCGCAGCGGCTCGAGGTCATGCGTGACAAGCTTGAACGTATGCGGCGTTCGCTCAACAGCGCGACATCAGTTTTAAAGGAAGAAAATAAGTCGGATAAAGCCAAAAAGGACGACGAAAAAAAGCTCGATACCCCGCTTGGCCGCCTCGTTGCATTGGAGAAAGACACGTCCAGGCTGCAGTCGGATGTAAACAGCCTCCGCGGCAAAGTGGATCGGGGCGAAAAATTTGAGCGGGGCGATGTTGATACGCTTGAACAGCAGGTCTCGGAATTGCAGGCACGCGTCGACACGGCGCAGTTCGAAACGGCCTCGGCACGTGCAAATCCGGCATCGACCCTCGGTCAACCACGCGAAAAAAAGAAAAAGAAAAAGTTTCTGGGTATTTTTGGCGGCGGCGGCAGCGATGAGTACGAAGAGCTCTTGGGCAATGTAACCCCCGGACGCGACCGCGAATTATTTGTCGTAGCGACCCGCGAGGTGCGAAAACGTAACTATGACGTCGGTCGCTTGCTATTTCAGACCATTATAACCACGTACCCCGATTCGCCATACCTACCGATGTCGAAGCTCGCTGTGGGCGATTCGTTCTATCTTGAGGGTTCGACCAGTTCATTGATCCAGGCAATTGGGGCGTATCAGGATTGGTTGACGTTTTTTCCCACACATCCGCTTTCGTGCAGGGTGATTTTAAAGATCGGTGAATCGGAAATGCGCCAGATCGGCCTGCCTGATCGTGATGCGACGCGCGCAAAGCGTGCTGAAACGCGTCTAAAGGCGCTGCTTCAGCAATGCCCTGATTCAATTTTGCGTGGTGAGGCTGACAGGCGGCTAAAACAAGTTCAGGACAATCTAGGTCTTCACAATCTCCTTATCGCTAATTACTACTACACTCTCTCGGTGGACCAGAAGAAGGGCGGACTCAAAGGCTCGCAGTCGAGATTTCGCGAGATCATCGACAAGTATCCGAATTTCAGCTT
>DAIRVI010000101.1:0-8703 GCA_036802885.1 Pyrinomonadaceae bacterium | reverse complement strand
GAAGGCTGGAATTTCCCAAAACCGCGAATCAAAACCGGTAAACGAATCCTTGTGATCGGTGCCGGTCCGAGCGGACTTTCCGCGGCTTATCATCTCGCACGGCTCGGACACGATGTAGAAATTTTCGAAGCAGGTCCGATGGCTGGCGGAATGATGAATTTTGGAATTCCTGCTTACCGCCTGCCGCGGAATGTTTTGCGAGCCGAGATAAAACGAATCGAAGATCTGGGCGTGAATATCACGCTCAATTACAAGGTTGAAGACGTAATTATCGAGAAGGAAAAAGGAAATTTCGATGCCGTTTTCATTGCTATCGGTGCACATATCGGAAAGAAAACGGGAATTCCTGCTCGTGATGCGAGTAAAATTCTCGACGCCGTAACGTTTCTCCGCGATGTAGAACTCGGCAACAAACCTTCGATCGGCAGACGCGTAGCAATTTACGGCGGCGGAAATACCGCGATGGACGCAGCGAGAACCGCAAAACGTCTCGGTGCCGAAGAAGCCTTGATCATCTACCGACGCGACCGCGAACACATGCCCGCACACGATTTCGAAGCCGATGAAGCCTTGAGTGAAGGAATCAAAATTCACTGGCTCCGAACGATCAAAAACCTTGATTCAACGTCAGTTACGGTTGAGCGGATGGATATCAAGGACGGCAAACCTGTTCCGACCGGCGAGTTCGAAACGCTCGAAGCCGATTCCGTGATTCTCGCACTTGGTCAGGAAACCGAAACTGAATTCTTGAAGGGAATCGAAGGAATCGATTTTCAGACTGACGGAACTGTTGTTGTAGATTCGCAAATGATGACCGGACACGCGGGAATTTTTGCGGGCGGCGATATGGTTCCAAGCGAACGCACCGTAACGATCGCGACCGGACATGGCAAAAAAGCGGCTCGCAATATCGACGCGTGGCTCAATCACAGAACATTTCAAAAAACTCCGAATAATCCGCTCGTTCAAATCGAAAAACTGCACGTTTGGTATCGTACGAGTGCCGATGCGAAAGAGCAGATTCACATAGAACCAGTGGTTGCAGCGACAGGATTTGAAGAAATCGTTTCCGGATATTCAGAAGCCGAAGCTCAATTTGAAGCTCAAAGGTGTTTTTCCTGCGGAAATTGCTTCGAATGCGACGGCTGTTTTGGTGCTTGTCCGGAACACGCAATCATCAAACTCGGTCCCGGAAAGCGTTATAAATTCAATTACAGCCTCTGCACCGGCTGCGGAGTTTGCTACGAACAATGTCCTTGTCATGCCATCGAAATGGTGGCTGAACCCGAAATGTTAAAATAATGAACACCGATAAACAACAAGTAGTCACGCTTGACGGTAATGAGGCGGCGGTATATGTGGCATATCGCGTCAATGAAGTTTGTGCGATCTATCCGATCACGCCTTCATCGGGAATGGCGGAATTTGCTGACGAATGGTCGGCAAAAGGCATCAAAAACATCTGGGGAAACACACCCGAAGTGATTGAAATGCAGAGCGAAGGCGGAGCCGCGGGAACGGTTCACGGTGCTTTGCAGACCGGTTCGCTGACCACAACATTTACGGCATCGCAAGGTTTGATGTTGATGCTGCCGAATATGTATAAGATCGCGGGCGAACTGACATCAGCGGTTTTTCACGTTGCGGCACGCAGTTTGGCGGCTCAGGCTTTGTCAATTTTCGGCGATCATCAAGACGTCATGGCAGCTCGAACGACCGGTTTTGCGTTGCTCGCCTCGGCAAACGTGCAAGAGGCACACGATATGGCTCTCATCGCTCAAGCCGCAACGCTCAAATCACGCATTCCATTCATACATTTTTTTGACGGCTTCAGAACTTCGCACGAAGTAAACAAAATCAGCTTTCTTTCCGATGAACAGATTCGCGGAATGATCGACGATGATCTCGTGATCGCTCACCGAAATCGCGGTCTTAATCCTGACAAACCGTTTATTCGGGGAACCGCTCAGAATCCGGACGTCTATTTTCAGGGTCGCGAAACTGTAAATAATTTCTACGCTGCCGTTCCAACCATCTTGAAAACGGAGATGGAAAAATTCGCTGCTCTCACGGGTAGGAATTATCTGCCGGTCAGATATTACGGTGCATCTGACGCGGAAAATATCATTGTAATAATGGGCTCTGGCGTGGAAACTGCCGCCGAAACTGCCGAATTTCTTGCGAAAAACGGCGAGAAAACCGGTGTTATCCAAATCACTTTGTATCGCCCATTTCCGGCTGATGAATTCATCGCGGCGTTTCCCGCAAACACAAAAAAGATCGCCGTTTTGGATCGAACCAAAGAATCCGGTGCATCCGGCGAACCGATGTATCAAGATGTGATGGTCACGCTCATGGAAGCATTGTCAAAAGGGCAAATTGCGGAAATGCCGAAGGTTATCGGCGGTCGTTATGGGCTTTCGTCGAAAGAATTTACACCTGCGATGGTCAAGGCAGTTTTCGATAATCTGGATTCTGAGATGCCGAAAAATCACTTTACGGTCGGAATCACGGATGATGTGAGCCACACGAGTATTCCGGTCGATTACAGTTTCAAACTCGATGAATCTGATTGGACTCAAGCGTTGTTTTTCGGACTTGGAGCGGACGGCACGGTTGGTGCGAATAAAAACAGCATCAAGATCATCGGCGAAAACACGGAACTTTCAGCCCAAGGTTATTTTGTTTACGATTCCAAAAAATCGGGAGCCAAAACGGTCTCGCATCTGCGGTTCGGAAAGAAACCGATCAAAGCACCGTATCTCATTGCGTCTGCTGATTTTATCGCTTGCCATCAATTCAATTTTCTCGAAAAAGAAGAAATGATCACGTGGGCAAAACCCGGTGCGACTTTCCTTTTGAGCAGTCCTTTTTCAGCCGACGAGGTTTGGGACAAACTTCCGCTAAATGTTCAGCAAACAATTCTAGATAAACAAATAAAATTGTATGTGATCGATGCTACCGAAGTTGCGAAACAAACCGGAATGGCAGGCAGGATCAATACGATCATGCAGACTTGTTTCTTCGCTCTTTCGGGCGTGTTGCCGCCTGATGAAGCGATTGCTCAGATCAAGAAAGCGATCGAGAAAACGTATTACAAAAAAGGTCGCTCGGTGATCGATAAGAATTTCAAAGCCGTAGATCAAACGCTCGAAAATCTCTTCCAGGTTAAAATCCCGGAAAGCACAACGGCGATAGCGAAAAAAGCGTTTCAGATTCCCGAAATCGCTCCCGAATTTGTCCGCCGCGTCACCCAAATGATGATCGCCGGACAAGGCGACGACATTCCTGTAAGTGCGATGCCTATTGACGGAACTTATCCAAACGGCACTTCGAAATGGGAAAAACGCAACGTTTCGAATCGCATCGCGGTCTGGGAATCGGAGCTTTGCATTCAATGCGGAAATTGCAGCTTCGTCTGCCCACACAGCGTTATCCGCTCGAAGTTTTACCACAAAGATCATCTCGAAAATGCACCGAAAGATTTCAAATCGGCACCTATCAATGCGAGAGGTTTTCCCGAAACGAAATATTCGCTGCAGGTTTATTTGGAAGACTGCACCGGCTGTAATCTGTGTTACGAAGTTTGTCCGGTTGACGATCGAAGCGTTGGAAATCGGCGTGCGATCAATGTTATGGATAAACCCGAAGACCTCGTTGCCGAACGTGAAAAGATCGGCTTCTTTGAAAGATTGCCTCAAAATGATCGACCAGACGTTAATTTCTCGACCGTTCACGGCGTTCAATTTCTCGAGCCATACTTTGAGTTCTCGGGTGCCTGTGCAGGCTGCGGCGAAACTCCGTATATCAAGGTTTTGACACAGTTATTCGGCGACAGATTGCTGGTCGCAAACGCAACGGGTTGTTCGTCGATCTACGGCGGAAACCTGCCGACAACGCCCTGGACATCGAATTCCGCAGGTCAAGGTCCGGCTTGGTCAAATTCTTTGTTTGAAGACAACGCCGAATTCGGGCTCGGAATGCGGATGACAGCCGACAAGCAACTCGGCATGGCGTATCAGCTGCTGGAAGTTCTTAAACCGCAACTGGGCGAGGAGTTTGTCGATAATTTGATAAATTCACCACAAAATCTCGAAAGCGAGATTACTGCCCAACGCATTCGCGTGAAGCAGCTTAAAGAAAAACTTCAGCACATCGAAATGTCTGAAGCGAAGCACTTGTTTTCGGTCGCTGATCAGCTTGTTCACCGAAGTATCTGGCTTGTCGGCGGTGATGGTTGGGCATACGACATCGGAGCGGGCGGACTTGATCACGCATTATCTACCGGCAAAAATATCAATGTTTTAGTGCTTGATACCGAAGTTTATTCAAATACCGGCGGACAAAGTTCGAAGGCGACTCCGACTGCGGCGTCGGCGAAATTTGCTTCAGCCGGAAAGCGTGTCGGTAAAAAAGATCTGGCGTTGCAGGCGATTTCTTACGGAAATGTTTACGTCGCACAGGTTGCAATGGGAGCGAATCCGCAGCAGACGCTTTTGGCGATGCGTGAAGCCGAAGCCTACGATGGACCTTCGCTGATTTTGGCTTACAGCCATTGCATTGCTCATGGAATTGATATGGAAAAGGGGCTGAATCAGCAGCAGTTAGCGGTGCATAGCGGTTATTTTCCGCTTATTCGGTACAATCCTTCGCTGCGTAAAAACAATCGAAATCCTTTTGTTTTGGATTCGCCAAAGCCGACGATCTCGCTTCGCGATTACGCATACAATGAATTGCGATACAAAGTTTTGACGCAAAGCGATCCGTTAGAAGCCGAACGTTTGATGGTTTTGGCACAGGAAATAGTTGACCTTCGCTGGAAAACTTATGAAGAAATGGCTCAATCCGGAGCGAGCGAATTTCAGCCGGTTTTTTGATATAGAAAGGAGGTGATAATATGCCCGATCTAAGTACAAAATACATGGGATTGAGTCTGCGGACTCCCCTTGTCGTGTCTGCGAACCCGCTGTCGCAAAAGATTGAAAACATAGTCGCAATGGAGGACGCTGGTGCCGGTGCGGTCGTGATGTTTTCGCTTTTTGAGGAGCAGATACGACGGGAGGCCGAACGGGTTGAGCTGATCGACAGCCTAACCACTAATGCTTCGGCTGAGTCGTCGTATTTTTTCCCCGAGCTGCAAGATTACGCGATCGGTACGGAAAAGTATCTCGACCTCATTAGAAAGGCTAAGGAGAGGGTTGATATGCCCATCATTGCAAGTCTAAACGGTGTGACGCCCGAGGGTTGGATCGAATATGCCCGTGAGATCGAACAAGCAGGAGCCGACGGTTTGGAGATGAATATCTACTTCATTCCGGCGGACATTAATATGACGTCCGAAGCGGTCGAGCAGCGATATGTCGAGATCGTCAGGATGATCCGCAAGACTATTTCCATCCCAATAGCCGTGAAGTTAAACCCGTACTTTTCGTCGATCGGAAATGTCTCGCAACAACTTCAAAAGGCCGGCGCCGACGCACTCGTGCTGTTCAATAGGTTCTATCAGCCTGATTTTGATATTGAGGAACTCGCTGTGGTGCCTAATCTGGATCTGAGCGTTAGGTCTGAGATCCGTCTGCCGTTGTTGTGGATCGCGGTACTTTTTGGTCGCGTCCCGGTTTCGTTGGCCGCGACGACCGGAATTCACAGTGCGAAAGAACTGATAAAATACATTCTCGCAGGCGCTGACATCGGAATGTGCGCGTCCGCACTTTTGGTGAACGGCATTCCCTGGATTAGCCAGGTTATCACCGACCTCGATCTGTACATGAACGACATGCCTTTTCAGTCGATCGATTCGCTTAAGGGAACGCTAAGCCAGCAGCATATTGCGGACCCGACCGCATTTGAACGCAGCAATTATATCCAGATCCTTGAAGGCAAAAGTATGAGGTAGCGATCGGAATCGATAATGCGACTCCGTCCGCAATACGAAACCACTTAGAGTGCCGGCCGCTTGAGGATCTCAGCCAAGGCCTGCATTCGAGCCGAATCAGTTGCGTTCTTCGAAGCGCTCGCGCTCGTCTCAAGCGATGGGACAAGTTTTTTGAGTTTACCGAGTTCCTTTGACGAACCCTCTCCTTTACTGATCGCCTGCCGAAGACTTGCGATCTGATCCGATGGCAAGGCCTGCGAACGCTCAAGCTGATCGACGTAGGCCTTAGCAACAACTAATTTTCGGGGCCATTCGATCTTCTGTTGGTTCTGTACATTCAATTCGGTAACCTGCACCGATTTTGCGGCGTCGATCTCGTTTTGCGTAAGGTTAACGGTCGGCGTCAGCTCAAAGATATCAAGTCCGCGTGCGATCTCGGACGAGTAAATGCGGCCATTATACCAGTATGCTGACCACGAGCCGCCGAGCACGACCATTTTTGGATCGATCGGGCCGCGATCGAAGTACGCGATCTCAAACACTTTGTCCGGATCAGTGAAATCCATTACCGAGATGCCGCCCTGGTACCAGGCTTGAACCTTGATGTCACGGCCCGGAATCGGAATGAGTGAACCGTTGTGAGCAACGCAGTTCTCGCTTTCACCCTGCGCAGCGGGCATTTTGTAATAGCTCGCAAAGCTCAGTTTGTTGTCCTTTAAGCGGAAAATTGCATCGGCACCCCATTTATTCGGGTCATTCTCGCGACACCGCGCTCCCATCCCGCCGCCCCATTCGTCTGTAAATACGACCTTCTTGCCGTCATTTGAGAACGAGGCAGAGTGCCAATAGGCATAGTTCGGATCGTTCACCGCGTCGACGCGTTTTGGGTTGGCAGGATCTCTGATGTCAAGCAGAATTCCGTTGCCCGAGCACGCTCCAGCCGCAAGTCCGATCGCCGAGTAAACAGTAATATCGTGGCACTGGTCGGTTGCAGATGGCTTTTCTGATCCGTGTGTTGCGGCGCTGGTCAGAGCGTCGATGACGCCGGTGCGAGAATCCATGAAAATCCTTGGACTCGACACCACCTTTGCGTTCTGCGGCGAAGACAGAGGCACTTTGATAACCTCGATGCGAAAAAGCGCCGTATTCGGATCCTTATCAGGGGTTTCGCCCGAGCAGCCCGCGAGCTCTTCGCTCTGGCGGACAAAAGATGTTCCCGAGACGTAGATGTAGACGTTATTCTTATCGTTTGGATCGACTACTAGCGTATGAGTGTGCGAGCCGCGGCACGTTTGCACTGCACCAACCTGTTTAGGACTCTTAATATCACTGATATCGAAGATCCTGACGCCGCGGAAGCGATCTTTGTCCGCTGCTGGTGGCCCGTTTTGTTGGCCCGCATTCGGTGCGAATCCTTGTGTGCCACAATCCACCCGCCCGTTCGGCATCTCTACCGACATAAACATCAGGTTCTTGTATACCGAAACGTCCCCTTGGCCACCCGGACACAGCATCGACGTCACCAACTTAGCTTTCGCCGGATCGGAGATATCAAAGATGTTCATTCCATAAAAATTACCGAGAAAGAGATGATTCCCCTGGAAAGCAATGTCGGAATTGGCGAACGCCAGCCCGGCAAAACTCATTTTGATCGCGGCCGGAATCTTTGATCCGTCTGAAACACCCAAAGCGGTCAGAGCTTTCTCAACCTTTGGATCGTTTGGATCGATACCGAGTTGAAAGGCGTCGGGTTTTTTGAGCAACAACAGATGCGTGATGCCCATCGATGCTTCGCCCGCGTCGAACAGCCCGGGCGAGAGCTTGGTGCGAGGGTCATCTGTCCGAGAACCCGTCATCCCAGCCGGAAGCTGTGGTGCGGACGGCGAATCCTGGGCAAGAGTGCCGGCTACAAAGCCCGAGCACAACAATAGGGAAGTCGACAGTAGACGGAACGCGATTGCCATTATTCGATTTATCATTTTTTCTATTACGGTTTTTTAGCCCGCATGGTTTCCATAATCCTGATCTCGGCCCGCTGGCCGCTGTCGACATCCGTTGCGAAATTGAATATTTCGGCATCCTGTCCCGCACCGGCCGTATCGAACAGATCCTTTACCATTATCAATGCGCCATTATGGTGCTGGATCATTCCGGTCAAAAATAAACGGTCAAACTCCACACCCTTTGCATATCTTAACGCGGCCATCTGTTTTGCGGTGAGCATTCCGGGCATAAGCATCTGATGGCTCGACATATCCATGCCTCCCATATTCTGCATATCCATACCACTCATACTGCCCATCCCCGCCATCTTCATTTCAGTAGGCTCTCCACGAGCTTCGAGCCATCGTTTCATAAACATCATTTCGTCCGATTGCGAATGGCTGATGCGTGCCCCCAAAAGGCGAAGTTCCTTATTCTCAGTCCGCGACGCAATCAGCGCAGTCATCTCAACCGCCTGTGCGTGGTGCATGATCATCCCTTGCATGAACTCAACGTCCTTTGCCGAACTCTGCGGCAGCACGGCTCTCGTTGATGAAGGCAGTATCCGAGTTGGCTGACCCGGCGCACCCGGCTGCACGACAACAGGTTGTGCATTCGCGTCAGACTGCTGTGCGCTAGCCGACGGGGACAATAAACACATAAGCGCACCGCCGGTCAAAAACGCGGTTCGCGGACACTTTCCCAATATTACTGACATTTTTATTTAGTAAAACCTCGATGAGGAAATAACACAATGCTGCCAAATTGGTCGCTCGAAGTCCTCAATTTTGTTGGAGGCGGCGATCGGAATCGAACCGATGAATAAAGGTTTTGCAGACCTCTGC
>DAIRVI010000100.1:0-8967 GCA_036802885.1 Pyrinomonadaceae bacterium | reverse complement strand
TCCAGTCACCGTTTTGCCTGGAGAGTTTCCGTGCAATCGTTCCAAACTTTTGCCTGACAGGTAAAGAGCTCAGGCGAGTTTTCACGCGTTTGCTGTTCGACCGTCACATAAGTTGGAGACTCACCATGCGAAAGCTGCGTCCAGCCAAGACGCTGTCGTTCACGCCAGACATACGCATAGGCTTCTGCTTCGCTGCTGCTACGCAAGTGCTGAGCTTCGTGTAAAAGGATCATGGCCCGCTCGGTGTCGTCTGTCGCCTTAGAGTAAAAATCGGGATAAACCGTAATAATTTGGAAAGGAAAGTTTGTCGCAGCATATGCATTTTCATTTGGAGTAACGCTATTGAGCCAATTGTCGCTGCTCCGAAATGTTGCAACATGACGCAGGAGAAAGGCCTCAATCCCAAAACCTTTTGCGTCAAGAACATTGATAGCTCTATCGATTGTTGCCGCATCCGCCGACGAAACTGGCGCGGACGTCAGAAGCAGCGAAATATAAAAGACAAGCAACGCAAGGGTCGCCGCGGACGCGTGACGAAACAAGGACGAGGCAAAGCGGGATACGGTTCGCTTCGGCTTAGTAAACGAGCCGGCAACGGGGAAATGTATTGGCGTGGTTTCGGCGTAATTCAAGGCAAGAGTTGGTGGTAGCTAAATTCAGGGCACCGTGGACAAACTGCCCATAGTGTTTAATAGAATAAAACATTCTTTAATATCTTTCAACACATTTCAGAATTCTCCCAAGCCACACTTACAACACGAAACATCAGTATTTTGGTGGATCGGTTAGTAACGAATTAATTCTGTATCTGAGAATTAGAGTTGCTGCTTCCTGTCATCGGAAAGCTTCTTGGTGATTTCTGATCGAGCCTTATCGAGAAAAATTGGGCTCACGCGAGTGAGCCGGCGGGTCGTCGTGTTCCAAAACAGTTGACACGAGCGTTATAATAATTAAGATTACAAAATACAGATTTTTCAGATTTCCGATTATATTATTTTAACCGTCTTTTTTCGCATCCGAGAGTTGAGGTTTTGCGAATTAACGCCTAAGGACGGATTGAGTTGCAGACGTAATCACTTGCGTCACTCGTCAGACTGAGTTTCGGTTATGACCTTTGAAACAAACAAGGATGTTTTGAACTGGTACGAGGGGCAGGAGCGGACTCTGACACCGGAGTTTATCTCTGCGATCCCGTGGAACAGGGTCAAGGATCATACGGTCGACGAAAGGTTCATCCCGATCCTGCTATATATGCGTGACGTTGAGACACTGACGGATATGTATCACCGCGAACTTGTTCGCACGCCCACCGGAAAAGATCCGAACATCAGCAAGTTTATGGAGCGCTGGGGCGTCGAGGAGATCACACACGGCGAGGTGTTAAATCGATTTCTGAACGAGATCGGATATGAGACCGATAAAGATTGGCAGGCGCAGGTTCGGCGAGCCGTCTCGACCGCTTATAACGCCAATGCATATCTAGTCACTATGCTGACCCATCTTATCGGCAAAAAATTTACGGCGACGCATATGGCCATTGGCGCGATCCACGAAATGGAGGCCGCTCAGGGCTATCGACGGCTGATGACACTCGCAGACCACCCGGTGTTGACCCATATACTGCAAGCGATTATTCGCGAAGAGTCGGCCCATAATAAATTTTATTGGAGCGTCGCCCGGCTCGAATTAAAAAAGAATGAAATATCGAGAAAGATCGCGCGATTTGTCATCGAGCATTTTTGGGCACCGGTCGGTCAGGGCTCTTTGGCAAAAAAACGGACGGAATATCTGATAAGTACTCTGTTTGGTGATGACGATGGTTTGGCGGTTTTGGATAAAACTGTTACCCAACGCGTACGTCAACTGCCCGGTTTTGAGGGCATTACACAAATCAACGATCGCCTAGGCCGGATAGTGGAAAACTCTTCGATGAAGCTGAAAGCCGCCTAGCGGCTATAACGCCCGATAATGCTCGACACCGCCGCTCAACTCGACAACTAATTTCCCCTCGGATTCTGCGTAATCAAGGTGAGCGATCGCCTCTGAGATCGCCAGAAAGCGATGAACATCGTGGTCAAATGAATCCGGGAAAAGCTGCTTTGCCACCTCAAAAGCCGTGGTCCCTGACTTCGCTACTGATGAAACGGCACGCTTTTGCCTCTCGTCGATCGCTCGCACATATCGATGAAAGATCTCTTCGAAATCGGTTACAGGTTCGCCGTGTCCGCCGTACACAAGAGTTGGCGAGAAGCTTCGCAGCTTTGCCAAACTAACTAGATACTCGGCAAGTGACTTAAATCTCGTTGTTGGATCGACCGGATCGGGCGAGAGGATCGGATTCGGCGTGATCCGTTTAAGCACGCAATCGCCGCAGATCAGCGTTCGGTTTGCCTCGCGGACGAACGAGCACGACCCGGGCGTGTGTCCGGGAGTATGCAAAACCTTTAGCGAACCGCTTTCAAATTCGAGTTCCGTTTCGTCTACCAAAGGGCTAAATTCTCCGTCCTCTAATGAATCCGTAAGCAAGCTAATATCATGGTATAACAACTGCATCTGGCTAAATACTGAGTCAGGCACGCCCGAACGCAGCATAAGCATGCGATGCTCCTCTTGTGCAAGACGCCCAAATAAATGGCCGGTCTCCCAGTTGTGAACGAGTATCTCCGCATCCTTTGCTTCGTCACGGACTTGTTTCGCCAGTCCGCAATGATCCTCGTGGGCGTGAGTGAGCACGATTCGCCGAATGTCCGAGAATTTAACGCCGTGTTGGGCGAGCTTTTCCCGAAGAGCTGTTGCCGCTTCCTTTGTCTTAGGCCCGACGTCGATCAAGGTCAACGGGTCCTCTTTGATCAAATAGACATTTACCTCGCCGACGTAAAATGGCGTTGGAATAGTAAGCGGAATTATCTTCATAGCGTTTGGACGGTGAATAAAACGAATAGCACGATAGTCAGAGAAAATACAGTAACAGAACCGATATTTGCGATCTCAGACATTCCTAAAACTCATTAACATCAACAAAGCAAACAGAATAACCGCACCGACTTGGCCGGGTACCATCCCGATTTAATGTTCACTGACCGAAAGCCTAAATTCACAAAGTTACAAAAGCATCACCTTTTTACTTGCCTTAAATCGGAATTTAGGTTAAAAAGTTCAAAGCAAATCATTTCTGTAAAAATATCTGCCGGGCAAAGATACAAGAATATCTGAAACTCACGAGACGCGTGAGACAAAGTTTATGGGTGAATCGGAATCGAGCCCACGAACAAATTTCCCCGATTTTTGCGGCATTTATTCGAATAGATTCAAAGTGTTAAGGAGAATAAAAATGAGAGTCTTTATGTCCGAAATTTCAAACAAGGCCGCGAAACTACTGGTTTTACTGACGGCCACGATGGTTTTTGCCATCTTTGGAATAGCCCAGTCCCAGTCCTCGGCCGCCGACCTTTCAGGTACGGTGACAGATACGAGCGGTGCTGTCGTCGCAGGTGCGACCGTTACGGCACGCTCAGCAAGCACCGGTATTAAACGAACCGTCACGACTGACGGTCAGGGCGGCTACCAGATGATCGGCCTGCCTCCCGGTGAGTATGAGGTAACAGCCGAGGCCGGAAACTTTAAGAAGAGTGTCGTTTCGGGCGTCAAACTCACGGTCGGACAGAGTGCCGATCTGACGATCAAACTCGAGGTCGGCGAAGCCAACGTGATCGTCAATGTATCAGGCGATGACGTCCAGCTGATCGAAGGAACAAAGACAAATGTTTCTAACACCATTGAGCAGGTCAGGATCGATAACCTCCCGATCAATGAGCGAAGTGCCACGGGATTTGCCCTGACTCTCTCGACGGTCGGTCGCGACAATGGGCGTCCGATTGGGCCCGCTCCGACATCGGGACTGAACGTTGGTGGTCAGCGAGGGCGCTCGACACAGGTCAATGTTGACGGTGCAGATTTTACAGACAATTCAATCAATGCGGCCCGCTCAACCGTTTCGCAAGAAGCGGTTCAGGAATATCAGATAACAACGAATTCGTACATGCCTGAATTTGGCCGTGCGACGGGCGGTATTGTTAACGTCGTAACAAAACGCGGCAGCAGCGAATTTAACGGAAATGTTTTCGGATTCATTCGACACAAAACAATTCAGGCCCGCAATGCGTTTGCGCCGATCATCGACGGCGACCCAAGCAAAAAGCCCGGCTTTACGCGTGCTCAATATGGAGCGACCCTTGGTGGACCACTAAATCCCGGAAAAACTTTCTTTTTCGTTGCATTTGAACAACGCCGTCGTCAAGAATCTGGTTTCTTCACGAGCGATATTAATCAGGGTGCAACGTCGTCGATAACCATCGGCACTATGTTTTTACCAGCTCCCCAGACGTTTACAAATCTAAGGCCAGATCAGGTCACCTACATACAAAACGCTCTTGCCAGCGGAAATATGACGCGTATACAGCAAGCGGTCGCGTATGCTCATCTTGCAACTGCCGGCGGTCAAACGGCATTAAATGGCACAAGTTCCTTAATTAACTACCTTCCTGGCCTAGGAGTGCCTCAAGGGTCGGTTATTGGCAGCCGCTTTCTTTTGTCGGGTGCCCCGATACCACTAACGCGACGATCTGATGGCCAATTTGTGGCATTTCGTCCATTGGCGCTGCTGGCGAGAGTGTTTCCGATTTCTGAGTCGAGTACATACTTTTCAATTCGTGGCGACCATACTTTCTCCGAACACAATCAGTTAAATATGCGACTGAGCTTTAACCCTATAAAGCAAAATGGTATTCAGGATGAGTCGCAAAATCAGGTACTTGGACAGAATGACTATTCGAGAACCGGGGTTATGGATATTGAAGATTTTTCATTCGGAGCATCACTCGCCTCGATTCTTAGTAATAATGTCGTAAATGACCTAAATTACAGTTTCGGACGTCGTGCACAGAAGTTTGATTCACAGGTTCAGAGCGTTGCTCTTCAAATTCCGGGTGTTGCGTTCTCGGGTTCTAATCCGTTTTCGCCAATTAACCGGCTCGAACAAAGCCATCAGCTTCGCGACAACATTACATGGGCAGCTGGAAACCACACATTTAAGTTTGGCGGCGAAGCTCAATTAGTCAAGGTCAAGGCGAGATTTGATTTGAACTTCCCTGCGCTGTTCAACTTTGGCCAAACCTCAGGCGGAACTCTAGTGAGTGCCGGCGGAGCTTGCGATGCACTTACAGTGCCGCAGGCGGATAGGTGTCCGGCATTTAGCGCCGTGCAATCTTACGGGTTGGGCCTCCCGAGTGTGTTTATTCAAGGATTTGGCGACCCAACCAGCACGCTTACTAATAAGCCAATTGCACTTTTCGTTCAAGATTCATGGAAAGTTACACGTCGATTTACCTTGAATTATGGCGTGCGATATGACTATGAATTTACGCCGCAATTCCCGACAACTGGACTCCGCGACCCACTGACCGGCATTACATTGTCCGCTCAGGACGTTCAAGCCGCCCAGGATCAAATTAACATCACTCAGGGCATTCCACGTGACAAAAACAACTTCGCTCCACGACTTGGATTTGCATGGGACGTGGCAGGGAATGGACGCACGGTAATCAGAGGTGCTGGCGGCATTTATTACGACCACCCGTTGCTCACACTAGCCTTCAATTCGAATGTGGCAGACGGTTCGCAGCAACAGCAGGCGACCTTGTTACCTTTCGGATCGCCAGCTCCAACACAGCTCTTAAATCCGGCACAGGTCTTTCAGGGAACTGCAATACCGGGCGTAACGCCGGGCTTGGCCGCGTCGGCGCAATATCAAAACGGGTTTATGAGGTTTAATCCGGCCACGTTTACCGGTTTTGGCCCCGTCTTGCCATTTACTTTGCATCTGTCAAAGGACTTTGAATATCCAATGAGTTTGCAAGGTAATTTAGCTATCGAAAAGATGATAGGCAAAAACATGTCAATCTCCGCAACATTTATCACGCAAAATGCACGGCACTTGAATCACCCTCAGGACATTAACTCGCCAAACACAGATTTTCTGCGTGAGAATTTTAGACGATTTGCCGTAAATAACCCCGCGTTCCCGGGCTGCACGTCCGCGACGCCAAACGCACCTTCGTGTTTTCCGACAAGCATTACGGCAGCGTCATTCTTCTACTTAGGGGCCGCGCAGACCGCCCTGTCAACAACTAACCCGTTATATACCGCGGTTATTCCTGGGCTTCCGATTGGATTGGTTAATATCAACAACACAACTGGTCAGCGATTTGTTAATCCTATTGCTGCCAACTATTTCCGTCCACTCGGCTCTAACTATTTCTTCCCGGCAGCAATCAGCGGGGGCGCAGTAACAAAAGCCGTGTTCGACGCAGCCCTTGCCGGAACGGTTAGAACACTAGGGCCAATCACTGCGTTCGGTGACATTAGCGCTCAACTTTCGGACGGAAATTCGTTCTACAATGCGATGAATCTCGAAGTTAAGAAGCGGTTTTCGAGCAATATGCAGTTTTTGGCGTCATATACGTGGTCGCATTCGATTGACGATTCGTCGGATCTGCAGACGCTGCTGAAGCCACAGGATAACCGTAATTTCCGCGCAGAAAAATCGGATTCGCTATTCGATCAACGTCACCGCTTTGTGTTCAGCTCGGTCATGGGAACACCGGATACTTGGAAGTCGGCCGGCGGTTTCCGTGGCTTCTTGCATGGTTTTACGTTTGCTCCAATTGTTGAAATTGGAACCGGCCGTCCATTTAATATTATTGCGCCGGGCGATTCGAATGGCGATTTTCAGTCTTCAAACGAACGCCCGACCGTTCGGGCAGATGGAACACTTTGCCAAACCGGCGTTGATGTTAACTGTTTTCAGGGCGTATTTCCTGCAAATGGGTCGCTCGGTAGAAACATGGGAATCACACACTCATACTTTAGCGTCGATGCTCGTGTGTCTCGTAAGGTAAATCTCGGTGAAAGGATGCGGCTCGATATCATTGCTGAGGGCTTTAACCTTTTCAACCGGTTTAATGAGGGATCAGCGAATCCGTTTTATACGGTTGTTAACGCTTTTGGCAAGAGAGCTGGTAACGGGAAATACTACAGTCAACCGACAACGGCTTTTGACCCGAGACAGTTCCAGTTTGGGGCAAAACTTAGCTTCTAGGCCGTTGGTTTAGATCATAGATCGGCCGGGTGGTTTCGCAACCATCCGGCTTTTTTTGTGCTTTCAGTTGCCTTTTTGTGGATAATCTCGTGTATGCCGACATTTTCGGAAAGGATTAAGCAACAGGCCGCCAAAATAGGATTTCAGAAGGTTGGAGTCGTTGCGACGGAACCGCTTTTGGATGAAGGCGCTCGGTTGAAAGATTGGCTCGAGCGCGGCTTTCACGGCGAGATGGCGTGGATGGCGCGGGAACCCGAAAAACGGAGCGATCCACGACTGCTCTTGCCTGGGGCCAAATCGGTGATCGTGGTCGCGCTGAATTACTTTACAAACCACTCGCACGAAGAGAATCCTGAAAAAGGCAAGATCTCTCGCTATGCCTGGGGCGACGATTATCACGATGTCGTCCGCCAAAAACTAAATAAGTTACTGGATTGGATCAAAGCTGAAAATCCCAATGCGGATGGTAAAACATGCGTCGATACGGCGCCAATGATGGACAAGGCCTGGGCAGTGCGAGCCGGCCTCGGCTGGCTTGGTAAACACACAAATCTCATTACGACCGAGATCGGATCGTGGATCTTTATCGGTTCGATCTTGCTGAATATTGATCTCGAATATGACACCGACACCGTCGAAGACCATTGCGGCACGTGCACAGCTTGTCTCGACGCGTGCCCGACCGGAGCTATCGTCGAGCCGTATGTCGTCGATTCGCGAAAATGCATTTCGTACGCGACGATCGAGCTCCGGGCCGAAACGTTGCCGAATGATATTGCCGAGCGTCTCAACGGCTGGCTCTACGGCTGCGACATCTGTCAGGACGTTTGTCCTTGGAACCGGTTTGAAACTAAAACGGATGAATCGCGTTTTGAACCGCGAAAAAATGAAACTTCGCTCGTTCTCAAAACAGTCGAGCAAATGACGCACGACGAATACGTCGAACGATTTCGCCGCTCTGCCATCAAGCGGACAAAGCTCGGCGGACTAAAACGAAACGCGAGACATCTCAACGAAATAAACCCGTCAGGAGACGTATAATGGTATCTACGAACTCGATGAAAATGTTTGTCCACGGACTTTTGATCTCAACAGCGATACTGCTATTCGCCGGTATCGGCAACGCACAGTCCTCGGCTCAGGCCGCCGCGACGAGGGAATACAAGCGCCTTGTTAACTTGAGTGCAGCCTTACGCAAGATAACCGGCGACAACTATGGCAAGGAACCCAACCGTTCATTGCTCAAACGAAACGACAAAGACATTGTTTACAGTGATCCGGCCGGCGAGTGGTATGTGCGATCCAATCGCTTCTGGGCACTCCAAAGAAAGTATCACAAGCTCGATATCGCCGACCGGATCGCCTGGAGCGCGGCCGAAAATCCGCTGCCCGGCGAATGCGAGGGATATGTCCCTTGTTATCTGGGCTCGATCCGCCGGACGCACGGCAGATATCTAGAGCTTTATCCGCGAGGCTTGTACAGTAAAAGGGCCGTCCAACGGATGAATGAGTCGTTACAATATATCGTTGATGACGCGGCGTCGAGGAAGAAGAACTACGACGGCCCGGCCGAGGACGACGCCGAATTTGCCAAGCTGATCAATGAACTGATGGATATCTTGAAACCGGTCCGACACGCCGGAAAGAAGACTGGCCTGTCTCAGCTAAGGGCGATCGAGGCAGCGTACAAATAGCACGAATATCCACTCGGGCTGCGTTCCTGTATCATAGAGTTATGCTCCGCGACGCTCACAATCGAACAATTCGCGATCTGCGCGTTTCGCTGACGGATCGATGTAATTTTCGATGCT
>DAIRVI010000099.1:0-9025 GCA_036802885.1 Pyrinomonadaceae bacterium | reverse complement strand
TCGACAATTCATCGATCGCCAGCCAAACGAGATCATCGTTTACGGCGCTGTTCGTTTTTCGCCCGAGAGCCTGGGCTATGTCGGCTATGGCGTTAGAACCATCACAGTTCTGCCAGACAAACGCTGCTGTGTCATTAAGACATGCCGCCTTATTTGTCTTGAGGTCATAGACTAAAACCTCGTTGTCCAAATGCTGTATAACAAGATCATTTTTTCTTGCTGTCGGTTTTACATTATTCTTCATTTCGATCTCCCCTCTGATAGTCAAAAAACTGTATTACCCAAAAATATCCATCGTCGAATAGCAAATAATCCGCTATCGGAACGATCCGCAACAATTTATTAGTATAAGAAACTTTTAGTCATTATACAATCTATAAACCAATTGAAGACTAAGATCGGTATCTGATATCGTAACAGTTGTTTTTATTATAAGAGCGATGAAATAGGTTATCGGGCGTCGGTCGTATTACAAGGAATGGGTCACTCCGTTTTATGAAGAAAAAGGAACGAGACGAAAAGTTTGCCGCGCATCTGCCAGGCGTGCTGCAATATCATCAAACGATGCTGGCGGACGGCGTTCGTAATAAGCTGCTTTTTGAGGCGATCAGGCAAAACGTCACACCCGAAACCAATTTCCTCGATATTGGTGCCGGAACCGGCGTTTGGGCGATCCTTGCCGCAAAGCTTGGTGCAAAGCGCGTAGTCGCTGTCGAGATCGAAGAATGCCTGATCCCTATTATCTACAAACACGCGCAAGAAAACGGCGTCGCCCATAAGATCGAGATCATCCACGCTAATTCGAATGATGTAAAGATCCGCGGGAAATTTGATGTAATTGTCAGCGAGTTGTTCGGTAACGACGCGATCGGCGCCGAAACAGTGAAATCGTTTGTCAATATCCGCAACCGATTCCTTTCGCCGAACGGCATTTTGATACCGCAAAAGCTTGCAATGCTTGCGGTGCCTGTTCACTACGACCGATCGATAAACGACCTGCCGGCCGATCTACCGCTCACGACGGAGTTCTTGAAATCCATAAAACTCAATTATGGTCGGAACCTCATGCTTGCCGACCGCCAAAATATTGAGTTCCTTGCAGAACCGCAGACACTCGTTGAGATCGATTTCCGTACTGTCAACGAAGCGCCCGCACTCCAAGATCTCTCGCTAACGTGGAAGCTCAAGGACTTACGCAAGGCCAACGCGATCGTTACGTTCAATCAGTCAACATTCACCGATGAGATCGAAATGGACTCGTTCGGATCGCAGAGTTGGGGAGCGAGCCTCAATGAATTCGTCCCGTTTGAGCCAAGATCGGGCGACCTCCGATTCCGCGTCACCTATGATCTTAAACAAGGCAATTGCTCCGTTAGCCTACCGTCCCACCCAGACGTCAATCCTCAAAACTTTGGACCGGTGTTCGCTTTCGCCCGTATCCGAATGGCGCAGCAAATGACGCCGCATCGTAAATTCAAGCCCTCGAAAGTTAAATAAGCGAACGTTTGGAAATCGTTTTTGTCCGCCGAAATCTGATTTGATAAAATACCCTTTTGCGCTTGTCGCCAATATCTCGTCTATGCACGCTGCGAAGTCGAAAGAGGAACAGATCGTCGTCCGCGGCGCCCGCGTTCATAACCTCAAAAACATCACTGTTTCGTTGCCCGTCAACAAGTTGACCGTGATTACCGGTGTATCAGGGTCGGGTAAATCGTCGCTCGCTTTCGACACACTTTATGCCGAGGGCCAGCGACGCTACGTAGAGTCGCTCTCCGCGTACGCGCGCCAATTCCTCGAACGTATGGATAAGCCCGACGTTGATGAGATAATTGGGATATCTCCGGCAATCGCTATTCGCCAAAAAAACTCGACCAAAAATCCACGTTCGACGGTTGCGACACAGACCGAGATCTATGATTATCTGCGACTGCTCTACGCCCGTGCGGGACAAACGATCTGCCACGTCTGCGGCCGTGAGGTAAAGAAAGACTCGCCCGAGTCGGCGGCTGATGAAATACTAAGCGAACTGGAGGAAGGAACTCGGTTTTATGTGCTGTTTCCGATCCAGGAAGAAGTTTCCCGCAGCCTCGTCCGAACCGCAAGAAAGGGTAAACCAAAGCCCGCGCCAAAAGATCTCAGCACGACGGCATTTCTGATCTCACTTCTCCAACAGGGTTTTTCGCGGCTATATCGCGGCGACGAAATGTTGGAAATACAGAAGCCAGAGGATTATCCGTTTGACGATTTTGATAATACGTTTGTCCTTATAGACCGGCTCAAAGCGGATGCGGACATTCGCCAACGTCTCGTCGATTCGCTCGAAATTTGTTTCCGCGAGGGCCACGCCGCCGTCATCGAAACGACCGAGGGCAAACAGCTAAAATTCTCAGACCGGTTCATTTGCAAATACGACGACACCCGATACGAGGAACCGGAACCGCATCTCTTCAGCTTTAATTCGCCGTTTGGCGCGTGCCCAACCTGTCAGGGTTTTGGGAACACGATCGGTATCGATTACGGACTCGTTATCCCAAATCCGTTATTGTCGTTAAAGGCCGGTGCGATCGAGCCGTTTACCCGCCCGACCCACGCCTGGGCTCAAAAAGAGCTTGTAAAATACGCCGCCTCAGCGAATATCGATATGGCGGTGCCATTCGCCGACCTGCCTGATTTTCAGCAAAATTGCATTATCTACGGTGACGAAGGTTGGCGCGGACTAAAAGGGTTTTTCCAGTGGCTCGAAACAAAAAAATACAAGCTCCACGTCCGGGTTTTTCTGGCAAAATATCGCGGATATACCAAGTGTCCGGATTGTGGCGGTCAGCGTCTTAGGCAAGCGGCGCGCGATGTAAAGATCGGGATGCTCTCATTGCCCGAGATCGTCGAAATGTCGATCGCCGATGCATTTCGGTTCTTTGAGACGTTGGAACTTGACCCGGAGCGCGCTCAGATCGCAGACAAACTGCTGCTCGAGATTCGACGCCGGCTGAAATTCCTGGTCGAGGTCGGTCTCGATTACCTGACGCTCGGGCGGCTAGCAGCTACGCTCTCGGGCGGCGAAGCGCAACGCATACAGCTTGCAACCAATCTTGGTTCGCTGCTTGTCGGCACTCTATATGTTCTCGACGAACCAAGCATCGGCCTTCATCCGCGGGACAATGCGCGGCTGATCAAGATCCTCGAAAATCTGCGTGACATCGGTAATACCGTGTTGGTCGTGGAACACGACGAGGAAACGATGCGTGCGGCCGATCATATCGTTGACGTCGGCGTCCACGCGGGCGAATTTGGCGGAAATTTGGTCTTTGCTGGTGATTTTGCGGGCTTGATAAAGAGCGACGCTTCGCTGACAGCAAAGTATCTGCGTGGCGAAGCTGAGATAAAAATACCGATGAAGCGAAGGCCCGTGACCAAAAAGACACTCGAGGTCACCGGTGCCCGCGAACACAACCTGAAAGATTTATCGGTCAAGATACCGCTCGATATGCTCGTCTGTATAACCGGCGTTTCGGGTTCGGGCAAATCGACTCTCGTGCACGACATTCTGTATGCCGGCCTCAAGAAAAAACGTGGCGAGTGGAATTCGCATGTCGGATTCGCCAAGGAAATAAAGGGCGATGAGAATATCGATGACATCATCCTTGTCGATCAGTCGCCGATAGGCCGCACGCCGCGCTCCAACCCTGTGACATATATCAAAGCCTACGATGCGATCCGTGAGGTTTTTGCGGCGACCAATACGGCAAAGACCAAAGGCTATAACGCATCGCATTTTTCGTTCAATGTACCAGGCGGACGATGTGAAATATGCCAGGGTTCGGGGACAGTCACGATCGAAATGCAGTTCCTCGCTGATGTCGAACTGACGTGCGAAGACTGCCGCGGAATGCGCTTCAAGCAAGAGATACTCAACGTCAAATATAAGGGCAAGAACATCCACGAAGTCCTGCAAATGACTATTCGCGAAGCGATTTTGTTTTTTAAGGATGTCTTGAAACTGATTTCGAAACTAAAGGTTATCGACTCAGTCGGCCTCGGTTATTTGCGGCTCGGCCAATCGGCCACAACCTTGAGCGGTGGTGAGGCTCAACGTGTAAAGCTCGCGTCGCACCTCGCGCAAAAGACCGCGTCAAAAACGCTATTTATATTCGACGAGCCCACGACCGGCCTGCACTTCGACGATATCAATAAGTTGCTCACGGCCTTTCGCGCCTTGATCGAAAACGGCGGCAGCCTGCTGGTCATCGAGCACAACATGGACGTGATAAAAACTGCGGATTATGTCATCGACCTCGGCCCCGAAGGCGGCATCGGCGGCGGTGAGATCGTCGCTACGGGAACGCCTGAGGAAGTTGCCAAAGTGAATGGTTCCTTTACCGGAAAATATCTGGCAACTTACCTGAAATAGTCAGATCGAAGTAGTTCTGGCTCTATTTGAAGTTATTTTTAGCACAGTGTCTGCCGTACGGGCAATCGCCCACCTGCACCCATTCATAAAACTCATTAGTATTGCCATCGACGGCGTAGATTACTCGCTTGATCGTCGCGAACTGCATTAGAGTCTTATCGAACATTCCCCAATATTGTCCTCCGCCGCAGCTTGTGGTGGCGTTGCCCATTTGTTCCATTACGACTTTGTTAAAATTGACGTATGCCGCGCCGTTCTTGACGGTAATGCTTTTTAAAATGCCGTTAGTCTCAGACGGCAGCAAGCCACTGTATCCTTTAGCCTCTTCGTCTTTGGTCGCGCCTTTGAACAGCTCTTCGAGTGCAGCTTTGGCCGTCGCTGTCGTTTTTGGTATCTTTCTCGTTACGGGGAACACCTTCCGGCAATCGCCGAGGTTTGGGTTCAGCTTCTCATTGGAAAGATAAACTCTGATCGTCATCGTCGCACTTTTTTGCGCGTAGACAATCGATCCAAACACTAATCCCAATGCCACAAGACTAAAGAGACGAGACGCTGCTTTTGAAATTACCATTCCACAAAACCCCACCTTTGCTCAAGATTTTCTCAATAAGTTAGTCGATTTTGAGACGGATATCAACCAGAAATTTCAATCATCGCCAAATTTGGCGCGCCAGAGCGGCGCAATCTGCTCCATTACCTTGCAGTCACAGTATCCGCCGTTTTCGTTGAGCCAGTTGGTGAGTTTTGGGAAATCGAGACCGTTTTTCATCATGAACCGCATCGAGTGACGCAGGCTATGATCGCACTCCGTTTCGAAGAGCTCGTCCTCGACGTAATCAAGCATTTGGCTTACAGATTCCTGCCTCGCCGGCATTAGATCCAAAAACGCTTCAAGCTGCTCGCCGCTCATCTGTTCGAGATTCTCGATCTGTCGTTTACGTAAGATAGCCATTGTTTAGAATTCCGCCTCCGCAACACGCATTAACTCTGCACGGGTAGCTTCTTCGCGTTCCCTCTGTTTTATGCCTTCGCGTCCATCGTATGTCGCGAATCTCGGCAGAAATATTGCGGCGCCGATAACCGAGACCACACAAAGAATGCCGCCCGACACGAGCGCGGTTTTAACGCCAAATTTTTCCGCAACGACACCCATCTTAGCACTCCCAAGCATCGGACCAGTCAGGTAGCTCATCATTTCGATGCTTGCCAGGCGCCCGCGAAGGTAATTGGGAATCGTCTGATTCCAGATCGAGCCGCGAAAGATGCCCGAGATCATATCAAAGAACCCGGCAGCCGCGAGAAAGATGAGCGCGGGCACGATGCTGTTAGCGAGGCCGAAGAATACTATCGCGACGCCCCACAGCACGGCGGCGATCGTGACCATCAGGCCGTGTCGATGTATGTTCTTCGTCCATCCCGATGTCGCGCTGGCGGTCAAAGCCCCAACGGCGATCGCCGCCGGGAAAAATCCGACGTATTTCTCGCCGTAAATTACAGCCAATGCCGGATACAACGCCTGCGGGAAAGCAAAGAACATCGCCGCGATGTCGATGAAGTAAGTGCCAACCAGCTCTTGCCGGCTAAATGCATATTTCCACGCTTTCTTGATCGCGGCTATGCTTGGCTTTTCGGCGTGTTCAGGCGGCGGCACAAACCGAAGCATAAATACCGCGATCAACGATGCCGTAAAGGTTAAAAGATCTATCGAATAGGCAACGGTCGAGCTTAACTGCGTCGCGATCACCCCTGCGACCGCAGGGCCCACGATCATTCCGATGCTAAATCGAATTGAATTGAGAGCCATAACCGCCGACATCATTTCGACCGGTATTACCTTTTGGATAAATGACTCGAACGCCGGACGCTGTATCGCCGCAAAACCCGCGTGCATCGCGACTGCGAGAAACAGAACCCAGATCTGCGGCGTCGGAAGCACAGAATTTATCAGCAGTATCGCAGTGACGCACGTCTGCCCGATCTCGGTCACCCGAAGCATCTTGCGTTTGTCTAGAAAGTCAGCGAGAGCCCCTCCAACAAACGCAAGACACACCATCGGAACAAATTCGGCGAGGTAAATATACCCGACCATTGCCGACGACTGAGTCAACTGGTACATCTGCCACGGTACGACGATGAAGGTCATCATCGAACCGAAAAACGACACCATTTGGCCGATAAACAGCAGGCGGTAATCGCGGGAGGCCTTTAGCGGGGAAAGATCGAGGAGCATAGATATCGAGGCAATCTACTTTTGCCTATAAATCAGGTAGATCCCTTCCTTTCTTATCATTTCACAATTACTGCAATTTTGTTCCGAGCTGATAACTATGGAGCCGCTCGGCGGCCGTTTGCCGTAATCCATATGGACAAATTCGTCCGTACCCCTTCCTTCGAGCGTCGCATACCAGAAAGAATGCATATACGCGGGACCCCAAGTAGCATCGACGAGATAGATCGGCCTCTCGGGCCCGCTAACTGCGTCATCATAGAGGGTCTTGTACGCGGTGTCGAAGACATATCCGCGTTTTGGGCCAAGACGGTAATATCGCGAGTGAAAGAACGATGCCTCGACAATACCAAGAATGATTATGGCTGAGGCAAGCATTCTCCGGTTTTTAAGCGAAAAGAAACCGCGATCGCTCTGTGATGCCGGATTGGCGTCGGCGGAACTTTTCTCAAGAAGCCATTCGAGTGCGGGCACACTTAGCATTAGCAAAAAAACCGGATAGGCGATCATCCGCAGCGTGTGAAACGGATCAACCGTTAAAGAGCCCGGCACCACAGAAGCAAACAAGCCAAAGACTATGAACCACCACCAGCGGTCGTGCCGATGCCGGACAAAGATCACGATCATTCCAATGATTGCGAGAACGAATGCCGCTATGAAAAAACTCCCGTAAGCATCCGGTATGTGATGCCGCGGATTGATATCACCGCGGTACAACATCGTGACGGGATTTAGATCCTGGAAAAACCTGCTCAGAAATCGTGGAATGATGTCGCTCCACTTGCTGTCGGGTTTGATATAAGAGATCAAGTAAAATCTTGTACTGATGTCTGGGTGCTGGAGACGGTAAATAAAAGCCGGGACCAACGTCAGACCAAAGATTATCCAAGTTTTGAGGACTGAGATCAATCTCTTCCGGTTCGAAACAAAAACGATCAAACCAAACGCAAGCAATGGCCCGAGCAGTCGACCGATCGTGTAGCTGTAGGTCAGCAGCGTTAGCGACATCGCGACGGCGAACACGTTTCCCCAACTCCATACTTCTTTTTTTTGAGCGAGAAAAACGGCCCAAAGGAAGAGCACAATGGCCATCGGGTAAAAGAATGTTTCGAGCACCAATCTTCCGACTTCGAAAAGCCAAGGTGTTAGTAAAGCGGCCGCCCCGACAATTACGCCGATCAGGCGTCTTTCGGCAACTCTCGCCGCCAATGTTCCGAGCAGTAAACAAGCCCCAAACACACATGCCGCAGCGCAGAGCCTTGCGATTAAAATGCCCGGGCCAACAATCCAAAAAAGAACCGCCAGCAAATATATCTGAGTTGGGTTTGAATATTGGGTGAAACCGCCCGTGTAGAGCTGAAAATACAGCGGAAAACGCGGGCCAAACTCACCTGCACCTGTCATGGAAACGAGATATGCATTATAAGCGAGGCCAGATTCGTCAAGGTAAAATCCGGGCGGGTTGCTGCTTATGCCATAAACATAAATGAAATAAGCAAGTACGGTGACCGCTGTCCAAAGAAGGATTCGTCTAGTTCTTGGGGCAATTGGCCGAATTTTAGGCTTCGAGAATGACACAAATCTAATGAACAAGCTCCGGGCATCTAGGTCGCGTATATCTTCAGCTTAAATTCGTCGTTCGCTAGATAGATCTCCGGTTTGCGGCCGGAAAATCTTTTCGATTGATGCAATACCATCGGGAGTCCGCCGTGCGGGGCGGTTATGCCGTATTCGCGTCGTGTAACGATAGCCGCGATCTGGGGATTGAGCCGCTGCGTTATGCCATAACGTATCGCCCTCGATGCAGGCGGTACAAATCCATTCATCCGACGCGGGTTGATAAACTCGATCGAATTATCGTAGATGTTGATCCGTGTACGAATGTCCCGCAAAGCCAGGTCGCGATGTATCAATACGTTTATGATCGCCTCGGAAACCGAGTAAAAATGATAATGCGCACGCGCCTGGACAACGCCGTCGGTCACGAGTTCCAACTTTCGCTTCGGCTTTTCTTTGCCGAGATCCGTGTAACGTTTGATAAATTCTAATATCGTCTCGTATTGGGTAAGTAGATTGCCCTTAACCTCAATTGCCTCTATTAGTTGAGCATTGCCGTTGTCGCCGGAGAATCGCGCGACCGTAACGTTCGATCTCGGCAGCAATTCCGCCACACGCTCGTTCTTGCCAAAGAGCAACAAGGCCGCGACGGTCGGGAAAAATTCATCGGCGGTACCAACCGCGAGCATCAGATCCTTTCTTAGGAAATCGCTTGTCTGATAGAGATTGATGTTAGGTGCGTCGTCGTCAAAACCGCTCGCGAAGCTCCACAAAAGTGAATCGTCAAAATCCTCCTCCGACACACCCTGCAATGGAATATTCTCAAACCCTAA
>DAIRVI010000098.1:0-9175 GCA_036802885.1 Pyrinomonadaceae bacterium | reverse complement strand
CGCGGGTTATCGCGGCGATTCTGAATCGGGGGAAATCCGCCATCCGGGAACCTTCCGCCACCGCGCGGAAATCGTCGCCTGAAAATGCCGTCGCGATTTCCGCCAGGGAACGGAAATTGGGCGACAAGGTTCCGCTCATCCGTTTTGAACATAACGGTGTAGACAAGCGTGTCACTCTCCTCGAGTGCGTAAAGCAGATCGCGCGAGTTGATGCGGCTGCCCGCGTCCTTGCCGTCAGTCAGGATAATGACCGCTTTGCGGCCTTTTATGCCCGTAAAAGATCGTGTGATCGTGTCATACGCAGCATCACGCAGCGTCGTCCCAAAATACTCGGGTATTTCGGCTTGCTTGATCGCTTTTTTGAGCAAGTCCTGGTCCGCGGTCAGCGGGCTCAGTATGTGCGTGTCGTAATCAAAACTCACGATCGTCGCCCGATCGCGCGGCCCTAAGAGTTTGATGAAAGATCGGGCAGAGTCTTTAATATCACCCAGGACGGGCCGCGTGCTTTGGCTTGTATCTATAAGCAGGGCAATGGTTAACGGCTCCTGGGCTGCGGCAAAAAACTCGATGGTTTGCGGCACGCCATCTTGCAACACGGTAAAATCCGAGGCCGTCAAATTCGGTACGTACCGGCCATTGCGGTCGCTGACAATGACCGGCACGCTTACCAAACGAGTTTCTACTTTGATCGTTTCGTCGGCAGCTTTTTCCTGAGCAGGAGCGCACAAAGCGGCGGCAATTAACGTCAGTCCAAACAAAGCAGCTAGCTTATTCAGCATATTATCGGCGAGTCTGCGTCTTTAGACGCTTCGGAACGATCAAAAGTCGCAATTTCCTCAGGTATTGTGATATGTATCACGTAAGTTGCTCGGATTCGCGCGTATTCTGAAAATAAATCGGGCGCGAATTCGTGTCGTGCAGGTATATTTATACGGCTGCGAGGTCGCCTTTGGTGATCGATACGCCGCTCAGCAGGAGATCTGATGGAAGCTAATATTCTCGACCGCATCCAGTTCGCATTTACGATTACTTATCATTATTTATTTCCGATGCTAACGATGGGCCTCGCGCCGTTGATCGTGGTCTTTAAGACGCTGGCCATCTGGAAAAAGGACGAGCGTTGGAACGAGGTAGCGCGTTTTTGGGGCAAGATCTTCGGCATCACATTCCTTTTTGGCGTGGTCACCGGAATACCGATGGAGTTTCAGTTTGGAACGAACTGGGCGGCCTTTTCTAAATACGCAGGCGGCGTGATCGGCCAAACGCTTGCGATGGAGGGCACGTTTGCCTTCTTCCTCGAATCGGCTTTCATTGGCCTGTTCCTTTTTGGTGAAAAACGGCTCGGGCCAAAGCTGCATTGGCTCGCGGCGTTTTTAGTGTTTGCCGGCACTTGGCTCTCAGGATGGTTCATAATCGCAACGAACGCCTGGATGCAGCACCCGGTCGGCTACGAAATGGCGCCCGACGGATCGGTCCAGCTCACGAGCTTTTGGGCACTCGTGCTCAATGAATGGGCGGTTTACCAGTATATGCACAACATGGGCGGAGCTCTCGTAACCGGTTCATTTGCCGTAGCCGCACTAGGTGCCTTTTACGTGCTTTCCCGCAAAAAGGCCGAGTACGGCAAGATGTTTTTAAAGGTTGGCGTCATCGCCGGCTGTGTATCGAGTATTTGGATGCTGTTTCCCTCGGGCGACCTGCAGGGCCGCATGATCGCCGAGCACCAACCAGTCACACTCGCTGCGATGGAAGGGTTATTCGATACAAAAAACGGTGCGCCGCTCGTCTTGATCGGCCAGCCGGATATGGAGAAGCAAAGGCTCGACAACGCCGTCCACATCCCGAACCTGCTTAGTTTTATCACCTATCAACGATGGGACGCACAGGTACGCGGCCTTAACGAGTTTCCAAAGGATCAGCATCCCGACAACATACCGCTGCTCTATTACAGCTTTCACATGATGGTCGGACTCGGTACGATATTTATTGGGATAATGGCGATTGCGGCATTCTGGCTATGGCGGGGCTGGTTGTTCAACTCAAATTGGCTGCTTTGGATATTGATGCTCAGCTTTCCGTTGCCGTTCGTCGCAAATACAGTCGGTTGGGCCGTCGCCGAACTCGGCCGGCAGCCGTGGCTCGTGTACGGGCTTTTCCGCACCGAACATGGTCATTCGCCGATGGTTTCGGGCGGTAATGTGCTGTTCACGCTGCTGGGGTTCGCCGGAATGTATACGATCCTTTCCCTGCTCTATATTTTCCTAATGCTGCGGCGAATAGATCAGGGCGCCGACGAACTGGGCGAGGGTATTCAGGCCGAAGGAATTTAACGAGGACGATATGGAAACAGTTTGGTTTGGGATCGTTGCGTTTATGTTGGTCTGCTATGTCGTCCTCGATGGTTTCGACATCGGAGCGGGCATCGTACATTACTTTGTCGGTCGTGACCCGAAAGAGAGGGCTGTCACGATCAGCGCGATCGGCCCCGTTTGGGACGGCAACGAGGTTTGGCTTTTGGCGACCGGTGGAACGTTGTACTTTGCCTTTCCGGCGCTCTACGCTGCTGGATTTAGCGGATTTTATTTGCCGCTGATCATGGTCCTATGGCTGCTGATAATGCGGGCCGCCGGTATCGAATTGCGTCATCAGCTCGACAATCCGCTGTGGACGAATTTCTGGGATTTCGTGTTTTCGCTCTCGAGCATTCTGCTCGCGATCTTCTTTGGTGCGGCGTTGGGAAATGTCATTCGCGGTGTGCCGCTGGATGCGACCGGCTATTTCTTTGAGCCGTTATTCACGGATTGGGGCACGACAGGTGCGACCGGTATTCTCGATTGGTTCACAGTGCTGTCGGGTGTCGTTGCGTTTGTTGCGTTGGCCGTCCACGGCGCGAATTATCTTGCCTTGAAGACCGACGGTGAAATGAACGCCCGCTCACGTCGGGTCGTAAGAATCGGCTGGTTTGCACTAGTACTCGTTACCATTCTCAGTCTCGCGGCCGTTATGGTCGTCCGGCCGCAGTTGCTCGATAACTATTACTATTTGCCGGTAGGCTGGATCATTCCCGCCGCTGTCATCGCATCGCTCGTCGCGGTCAAGTATTTCAACACAACAGGTAACGATAAAGCAGCGTTCGTCGCCTCGTCCGTTTACCTCGCAATGATGCTCGGCGGTGCGGTATATGGCTTATATCCAAACGTCCTGCCGGCCCTCGATCCGGCGTATAGCCTGACTGTTCACAACGCAAAGGCAGGTGCATACGGCTTGAGCGTCGGACTCATCTGGTGGCCGATCGGCATAATCATCGCCCTCGGTTATTTCACATTTCTCTTCCGAACATTCAAAGGAAAAGTCGTGGTCGAGGATCATCATTAAGTAAATACAATTTGAGTCTCGTTCAAGGGTGGCTAAATGTCGCCCTTTTTTGTTTGGAATATTTCACTACTTGTTCTTATAAAGTACTTGACATATGATACTCCTTGATGTAATTTACACATACTATGGCGAATACCAATGCTATTCGGAAGGACGAAAGGGACGCCGGAAAAGCGGTAAACATAAGTGACAGGGCGCTCGACAACCTCGAATTTATTCGCGAAACAATGGAGCGGTCGGGCCAGTTTACGGCCGTGCCGGGTTACGGCGGCATGCTCATGGGTGCGACGGCCGTTGTCGCGGCATACATTGCCAACCAACAAATTTACTTAGTTGATGCTCTGACGGTTTGGCTGGCTGAGGCTGTTTTAGCGTTTCTGATCGGCTTACTGGCGATGTGGCAGAAATCGAAGATCGCCGGCCAGTCGCTTTTTAGTGCGCCGGCAAGGAAGTTTGCAATGAGCTTTGCGCCGCCGCTGCTTGCGGGCGTTGTGGTCGTGCTCGGCCTCTGGCGTTACGGGCATTATTACGAAATGGCGCCGGTCTGCATCGTCAGTTACGGCGCGGCGGTCGCGTGCGGCGGTTCATTCTCAGCTCGCGTGGTGCCGGTCATGGGCTGGTGCTTTATGGCGCTAGGCGCCGTTTCGTTTCTCTTGCCAACAAATTACGGAAACCTAATGATGGCAGCGAGCTTTGGGCTTTTGCATATCGTTTTTGGTGCAATAATCGCGCGGCGATACGGCGGGTAAGATGAAAGATAACTCAGCGTTAAAAAGAGAAGAAGAAAAGCCGGGCCAGTTGCGCGTGGAACGAGCCGCCGAGCGGGTTTCGGATGAGCTCGACAAAGTCATTCACGAACGAATGCGCCTCGGCATCATCAGTGCGCTCGCGGCGAATGACAAACTCAGTTTTACCGAATTGAGAAATCTGCTTTCGACATCCGACGGCAACATCAGCGTCCATGCTCGAAAGCTCGAAGAGGCCGGTTACGTCACCTGCGAAAAATCCTTCAAAGGCCGGATGCCGCTTACCGAGTATTTGATCACAAAAGAAGGCAGACTAGCATTGGAACGATATTTGGATCACATGGAAGCGTTGATCAAGGCGATGAGGAAAGTTTAGCTGAAAGTAATGAAGGCAATCCTAATATTAGCGACTGGTTTGGTAGGTGGGGTGATGATAGGCGCAATTGCAATGCACTTTCTTTACTCACCGCTCTTCGGCGAGACACCAATGAGCTATCAAACGATTTATTTTCCCAAAGCCAATACGAAAATTTACACGCTTGCTCGTATATGGGGAATAACAGGTAATTCTGAAGAAGTGCGTTTGTGTTCCGAACCCTACGAGTTTGGGAAAAAAGATAAGGATGACAATTGTGTTGTATTTTTTACTGACCGAATCTATTTCAAGAAAGACGGAGTGACCAGTCTTCAGATATGCGCACCAAGTAGCTCTATACCGCCGAATATAAAAGCCTCCGTAGGTTCAATCCGAATATCCGTAAAGGAATTGAAAAACTTTGACGACGTGAAGGATTTTGAACAGAATTTTGAAGATTACGGCTTAATGACAATTGCTGCTCCATAGGAAGCGGCGAGCTGAAGAGGAGATATGGGTGTAGTCTTAATGTTAATGACAATCGGCGGGCTGATCGTGGCATCGATTTTGCTTGCAATCTCGCTTTTCACTGCGAATCCTTGGTTGACGAAATTCACGCTTGGCGGCGTGGCGGTGTGGTTTGTTTTCTATGTCGTTATGCTATTCGGCTTTTCGTTGTTCAGCACTGAAAAAACGCTGGCACTAAACCAGGCAAAGGAATATTGCGGGTTCTATCTCGACTGTCACATGCACACGACCGTCACCGGTGTGCGAACCGCGAAAACGATCGGCAGCGTATCGGCAAACGGAATGTTTTACATCATCAACGTTAAGGTTTTCAGCGACGCACGAAATGAAAGTGTAGCGTTGCACCTGACCGAGCCAAAGGCCGGCGTAGTGCTTGCAAACGGCAAAAAGATCGAACGTGACGAAGCCGCCGAGGCCAAGCTGCCCACCTCCAGCGTTCGGCTCGACCGTGAGATTCGCAACAACGAGACAATTGAAAAAGAGATCGTTTTTGACGTTTCAGACCCTTCACCGGGACTTAGACTGCTCATCACCGAAGGCTACGGCATTGACAAATACATCGAGGCAATCCTGGTCGACGACGAAGACAGCATCTTGCACAAACGAACGTATTTCAAACTTCAGGAACAAAATGAGACGGCGGGCGTCAAATAAGTCAACAGGAAATAGATGGACACATCAACTCCAAGTATCAACAAGGTCTTGTTCGTTATCTGCGGTACTGCGTTCGCCGTACCGTCAATTTTTTTTACCTACTACACGGTGCTATTGATTTACAAGAATCTTACGATGGAAGATGCTGCCGCTCACCGCACCGGAGGAATGTTGATCGGGGCGATCGCGTTTCCTCTCGCCGCTATTATTTTTGGATTCATCAGCTGGTTTTTTATAAATAAAGCTCGGGGGAGTTTTAAGGGAAAATGAAAGAAAGCACTAAAACGGGATTAGAGATCATACAAGTCGCCGTTGGGATAGGGGTCCTCGGCGACATTCTTTTGCGAGTCACGCCGTGGGGGCTGAACGTTTTATTATTCAACGTAGCGTTTGCTGCCGGAATGATTACGCTGCTTTGGCGGCGGGCCCCGGAAAAATTGACGCGTCAAACACTCGCGTTGCTGGGAGCATTGATATTTTTTGCGTCAATGTTCGTGTGGCGCGATTCGATCGAATTAAGGATCGCAGACTCGATTGCGATCCTTGCGGTCCTGGCGGTGCTTTTTGTGCCGCGGATGAATGTCACCGCAAAATTAGCCGGAGTTTTCCACTACGCGGTCGGGTTTCTCTGGTCGAGCTTTAACGCGATGTTCGCTCCCGTCGTGCTGATATCGTCAGACATCGATTGGAAGTTTCTCCCGCGCGAAGGCTGGCGAAAGCATGCGTTCTCGGCGTTTCGAGGTGTGGCAATAGTAACTCCGCTTCTGTTGATCTTTGGCGCTCTCTTTATGGCAGCTGACGCGGCGTTCGAAGGTCTGGTACAGCGGGTTTTCAACTTCGACCCGACAACCATATTCACGCATTTTCTGCTGTTTGGTATTTTTGCATGGCTTTCAGCCGGATATCTTCGGGGAGTGCTTTTAAGGACCGCGAACCCGCTCGAGGCCTTCGTTAATCTACAAACACCGGTAAGTGTAACGCCTAAAGATGATAAAAGCCCGGTCGACCGCGTTCGGGACGAATCGGGTGAATATCCGGTGAGGTTGCCGAATGACCGATTTGTAGTCGACCATCTGAATATTTCCGATTCGCCAAACGCTAGTGACGAGCCTAAGCCCGAAGAGACAAAGCCGAACGAACCAAAGAAATGGGATTGGGCAAAGTTCGACAATTCGGTCTTTCCGTCCTCATTGACGCTCGGTACGGTCGAGGTCGGTGTCATCCTGGGCCTAATGAATTTGCTGTTCTTGAGCTTCGTGATCGTGCAGGTGCCATATTTGTTTGGCGGAATGGAACTCGTCCAAAACACTCCCGATTTCAAATTAGCCGAATACGCCCGCCGCGGTTTTGGCGAATTGGTGGCCGTCTCGGCGCTGGTGCTGCCGATCCTCTTGGTCGGCCACTGGCTTATACGTAAAGAGAATCCATTTACCGAAAAGCTGTTCCGCGTTTTTGCAGCCATTCAGATCGGCCTTTTGTTCGTCATCATGGCATCCGCAGTCCAGCGTCTCTTTTTGCTTACTGGAAATCTCGGTTACGGAATGACGACGATTCGTCTGTATCCGATGATCTTTATGCTGTGGCTCGCGATCGTTTTTGTGTGGTTCGGTTCAACGGTGCTTCGCGGGGCGAGACAGCATTTTGCCTGGGGAGCGCTCTGGTCGGCTTTTTTCATACTCGGAGCAACACATGTCTTGAATCCGGACGAATTTATCGGCCGTCACAACCTCGCCCTCATGCGCGAAGGCCGAGAATTCGACGCGGCATACAACTCGACACTGAGCGACGACGCCTTACCGACCCTTATAAGTTCATTTGACAGCCTTGCTGAACAAGATCAGCAAATTGCTATTCGACAAATCGCCGGTCGCTTTTGTGAAATGCGTAAGGAAGCTGACCTGCGAAGTTGGAATCTCGCACGTTGGCAGGCGGCTAGGCTGCTGAATTCGGATACGGCATTTGTCAAAGAGCTTAAGAGCTCCGATGTCTGTTTGGTCGGCTATTCCCGTCACGACGATTTCTGATAGTCTGTATTCGCCCTTCGGTTTACATTGGGATTGAGATCTAATGCAAAATCTGCCTCATAGTGACCTTATCGGCGAGTACCTTTCGTATTGCCGTGTCGAAAAGGGGCTTGCGGCGAATTCGATAGAAAGTTACGGCACGGATCTCGGACGGTTGGGAGCGTGGGCATCGAAAAATGCTCTCAACCTGCTGACTTTAACGCGTCAGGATCTGCGCGAATGGCTGATCGATCTCGGGACGGAGAAACTGTCGGAGAATTCGAAACGGCGGTTAATTAGCGCCGTCCGCGGATTCTACAAGTTTTTGATGTTCGAAGGCCACCTCACAAAAAATCCTGCCGAGGATCTTGTCGCTCCGCAAAAAGGCGTGTACTTGCCGCGATTTTTGAACCGGATGGAGATTGAGACGCTGCTCGCGGCGCCCGACACATCCACCGAAACGGGGCTTCGTGACCGTGCAATTTTGGAATTGATGTATGCGTCCGGTTTGCGCGTTTCTGAGGCCGTAAACTTAACAATTAACGATGTTGACATCGATTCCGGAATTGTTACGACAACTGGAAAGGGTAATAAAACAAGGCGGGTTCCAGTCGGTGCGAGTGCCATAGAATGGCTAAAAACTTATCTTGCTGTCAGACGAAAGATAGAAAATGTCGGGGTCGACAATTTATTTGTTTCTCCAACAGGCTCGCCGGTCAACCGACAGTCCATTTATCTGTCGATAGCCGAATATGCACGTAAATGCGGGCTCGAAGGCGTTTCGCCGCACACTCTGCGCCATTCGTTTGCAACGCACCTCGTGCAAAATAATGCTGACATTCGCTCTGTTCAGCAGATGCTCGGGCACGCCGATATTTCGACAACACAGATCTACACTCACATTACGGACGCCCATCTTAAAAAAAGCTACGAGCGTTTTCATCCGCGGTCAAAGGCAAAGTAACCAAAAACCCGCGCGCCGCCACTTGCAACCTTAAAACTTCTTCGCTATTATTGGGAGTTTGCTAATTGGCTCGAAATGTCAATTATCGCAACCGTTTTAAGGTAAGCATGGGTGGTCGAGCGGTCAAAGGCAACGGGCTGTAAACCCGTCGGATTAATTTCCTACGTAGGTTCAAATCCTACCCCATGCACCATTTGAATAATAGAATGCGGGCGGGAGTAGCTCAGTTGGTAGAGCGTCAGCCTTCCAAGCTGAATGTCGCGAGTTCGAGTCTCGTCTCCCGCTCCAATGAGTTTTACGGCACGGGGATTTTTTAGTTGAAAACTCGCCCAAGTAGCTCAGGGGTAGAGCGCATCCTTGGTAAGGATGAGGTCGCGGGTTCAAATCCCGCCTTGGGCTCCAGTTTTTGGCCGGTTTGATTTTTTTAATAGGAAGAGAAACGAAATGAGCAAGGAAAAATTTGATCGAAGCAAGCCGCACGTGAACATTGGGACGATTGGGCACGTGGATCACGGAAAGACGACGTTGACGGCGGCAATCACAAAGGTTT
>DAIRVI010000097.1:3050-9342 GCA_036802885.1 Pyrinomonadaceae bacterium | reverse complement strand
GGCTCGGCTATTCTGGGCAGCCTCAATATTGGCGGCGTCCGCCTGACGATCGTAAAGGGGCGCGTTGAGGCTCGATCCGATGACATCGATGCCGGAAATGTGACTCTTGCCAGAACCAGTAGCTTGCCAGACGGCGGCAAACTAGACGCTGTGAAAATATATAAACCCGTCTACATACTCGAACCGGCGGGACGGTACCGCGCAACCGCGGATATGAGCCTCGGCGGCGGCGCTCTGGGTAGTATTTCTCTCGGAGCGGCAAGAGCGAGGGTGGATGCAGACAACGACCGCGTAGCCTTAAATGATTTAACTGCCGACTTAATGGATGGCCAGCTAAACGGCAAGATCGCGATCGCCCTCAACAATCGCAGCCGATCGACGGTGACGGGCGATTTCACAGACCTTGATATCGCAAAACTTCTTGCTCTTCAGGGCGGCCGGATCACCCCGATAAATGGTCAGACGACGGGCCAAATCGACCTGACATTTTCCGGAACCAACATTCGAACGGCGACCGGTACGATGATCGCGGATATACGGGCTAATGCGGGAAGCGTCGAGCGCGGTTTTATACCGGTGAACGGCCAGCTCAAACTTGGCGCGGATAACGGGCTCATTAATATAGATCTGGCCGAACTTAGTTCGGAAAAGAGCAAGCTGTCGGCGACCGGACGGTTTGATCTGAAGGATGACGATTCGAACCTAAAGCTTGCCCTAAGGTCAACCGACGCGTCGGAGATCGATAGACTCGTACGGGTCCTCGGCGTGTCGTCCGAGCTTGAACGACAACTCGACTCAATGCAGGTTCAGGTAGCGGGCAATTTGAGTTTTGACGGTGACGTGACCGGTAACTTCTACGATCCGACGGTCGATGGCCGGGCGTCGCTTGAAACGATCTCGATGCGCGAGCGGCAGCTCGGCAGTGTTTCGACCGATGTTTTTGTTTCGCCCTTGGGTGTCGAACTGCGAAATGGCAAGTTGCAGGATAACGCCGGCGGGAGTGCCTTATTCTCAGTAAACAGTCCTAATACTGGCAAGAATACTACGTCCGTTAAGGCGACTCTCACCAACGTGAACGCCGGCAATCTGCTTGCGGCTCTACCTATCGATCTACCCGAACGAATTCGCGATCTCGATGGCCAGACATCCGGGACGGTAGATATCAGCGGTTTACCAAACGAGGCACAGGGCGAGATAAACCTTGCCGCCGCTAAAGGGATAATTGCCGGTCAGCCGTTTGACGATCTTAAGGTCAAAGCCGTATTCAACGGAACGCTGATCGACCTCCAAAAGGCAGAGATGCGAATTGGCGAGGGACGGCTTAACGCGAATGGCAGCTACGACCGGGCGTCGACCGCGTTCAACTTCGACCTTGGCGGAAAAACCGTTCCAATGCCTCTTGTCCTTGCTTTCCTGCCCAGGAACGAAAACATTCCGTCAATCGTCGGCGATCTCGATTTCACGGCTAAGGCGAGCGGAATATATGATCGAACGCCAACTTACCTTATAAATTTCAATGGCGTCTCGCCAAACGTGCAGGTTAACGACGGTTCGATCGGACAAGTCAATTTCACGGGTCAGACTGTGGGCCAGATACTGTCAGCCGACCTTACGGCTAGCCTCGACGGGCATCCGCAGGTGATCAAGGCGTCCGTAAATTTCGGCGACGAGAATTTACCCTTTACGGTCGCGACGGATTTTGATCAGAGTCCGATCGCTCCGTTTCTTGCATTTGTTCCGCAGGCCAAGGGTTTGGCGATAACCGGCAGCGGGACCGGTAGGGTCGAATTTGGCGGCAATCTGATGAGCCTCGACGATAAAGGTGCTCGCATTTTTTCAGCGGCAAACCTTAACGGAACGGCGCAATTCTCACAGCTCGCTCTTCAGATACAAGATACGCCGCTGTCTGCGGCAGAGCCGATAATGATCCGGTTCAATACACGTGAGGTGACATTTGAACGTGCTCGATTTGCCGGCGGCGGATCGAATATGACGATCTCGGGGACAAAGGCGCTGGCTGCCGACGCTGTTAACGACCTCTCGATCGACGGCCGCGTGAATCTAAATTTGCTTAATCTCGCCACAAAGGACACATTCTTCTCTGGTTTTGCTGACACGTCAATGCGGTTATCCGGGCCAAATTCGACGGCACGGCTGTCTGGCACCGCGAACCTGATAAACGGCTCGGTTGCCACATTCCTCGGAACTGACAGGTTTACATTCGAACGCCTGAAAGCCCGGGTGATATTTACGTCAAATCAGGTCGAGGTCGAAGAAGCAACCGGCTATCTCGGCGGCGGTAAATTCAGGGCGACGGGCGGCGGTTATCTCGATGGCCTCTCAGTACAGGCGTTTCGGTTCTCGCTCGACGGCACCAACGTAACGGTCCCGCTGCCTAAGGATTTCATAACGACCGGTGACGCACAGCTGGAGATTTCCGGTAAACGAGACACGCCGGCCGATAATTTGCAGATGACGCTCGCGGGCCGCGTGTCCGCGCGCCGCAGTGTCTATTCAAAGGACATCGATCTTGCAAATCTAATCGGTGTGAGGCGTGAGGCAACGCTTTCGGGCAACTCCTCGATCTCGCCGCCGCGGTTCGATCTTGTGATCGAGGGTCGCGACGCGCTTATAGTTCGCAATAACATCGCCGATCTGACAGCGTCCGTCTCGCTCGTTCTGACCGGTGATGCCAACAATCCGCGGCTGTCGGGACGCATTACGGCGAACAGCGGCACGATCCTGTTTCGGAAAGACCGGTATGAGGTGCAACGCGGCGTATTAGAGTTTCCGCCCGATACCGCGATCGAACCGGTGATCAATCTGCAGGCCGAGGCGGAGATCGCCGGCTATCAGGTATTTGTTAATTTGGCTGGGCCGCTCAGAGATTCCGAACAGCTTTCGGCGACCGTCAGATCGAGTCCGGCCTTGCCGCAGGCCGATGTCGTCTCGCTGATCACGACAGGCAGCCTGGCGAATACGACGGGCGGAATATCTACGCTCGCACAGACGGGCATCAACACCGCTGCCGAGATATTGACCGATACGATAATCAATAATCCCGCCCGTAAAGCAACTGACAAGCTCTTTGGCCTCAATGTTTTTGAGATCGACCCGATCATTTCGGGCCAGCAGATAAATCCGTCGGCGCGGCTAACCGTCGGGCGGCAGATCAACAGAAATCTGAAAGTGACGTACTCGACCAATCTCTCGCAGGATCAAAATCAGATCCTTGCGCTTGAGTATCGCGTGTCGAATAAGCTTTCGTTCGTGGCTCAGTACGAACAGCGTTCGCTCAGCAACGTTACCCGGGATCGCGACAACTTTAGCTTCGAGATTCGATTCCGTAAGAGGTTTTAGAGCTTGGCCGGAGAATTTTGTATTTGATGCGGCATGGACCGATAAATGAGAAAAGGCCGGTGACGAGCCCGCGTCTCGCGCTTGCGGGGCTGCGCCTTGGCTCGTGGTCGATTCGTACTCTCGCGGTCGGGATTTTTGTTTGCATCTTTTTTTTGTCGGGATTCTCGCAAAACAAGTACGAAAAGCGCCGTATTTCCAAGGTTGATGTGAGCATTGGCGGGGCCACAAGTAATCAGCAGTTGCTTGAACAATATCGAATCATAGCGCGCGAAGTCGTAGGCCCAACCTATTCTTCGCCGCGTATCCGCGACGCGATACTGGCCCTGTACGAGACGAAAAAGGTCGACACCGTCACGGTCGTTGCCAAGCTTGACGCGGCGGACGACGTCGAGTTGCTCTTTAACGTCAAACGCAAGACTCAAGCAGAAAGGGTTTCGATAGTGGTCGGGGAGGCCGACGGCGATGCGGTCACGGAACAGGAGCTTTTATTCAAATTAAACCTTTTGCAGCCCGGAACCACGATCAACGAGGAAACCCTTAGAAGCAATTCGGATGAGATATTAGTGTATTTGCGTGACCGCGGATACTTTCAGTCGACGGTTGTCTACGAGCAGCGGCCACTGCAAAACGAAAACGAGGTCGGCGTCACCTTTCGCGTCTCGCCAAATACGCAGTCAAAGGTTGACGATATAAGGATCAATATTCAGGGCTATGACAAACCAATACCTGACCGCGCGTTGAAGCTCCGTAAGGGCGGCGTTTATTCGCGCGAAAGGCTGCTGGCGGATGTTGCTAAGGTGCGCGAGATCTTGCGAAAGGATAATTATATTGCGCCCGAGCTGGATGAGCCGCGGACCGCCTTTGACAGCGAGGCTAATACGATATCGATCGTTTTGAACGGAAAGGTCGGACCGACTGTCGATATAGTTATCGATACAAAAAAGATGAAGATCGACGGCGATACTCAATTCAAATTACTGCCGATAAAACGCGAGGGAACGCTCGATTACTCAGCGATTGTCGAGGGCGAACGCCGTCTGGAGAATTACTATCAGGAACACGGATACTTTTTTGCCGATGTAAAGCCGGTTTGCTCGACCAAGCCGCCGCTAAACGACAGCGAGAATGTCCCGATCGCCAATGGTACTGAGTTTTTGTGTCAATTCCTCGGTGGTGAGGATCTGATGGGACGCGACGTTGAGGTCAAATATCTCGTCGATCTCGATCGTCATCTCAAGCTCACGGACATCCGTCTTCGCGGCACCGACAAGCTAACTATCGAAGATATCCGGACCATTCTCAGTTCGCAGGAGGCTAGCGCTCTCGGTGTGGTTCCGCTCTTCGGCTACGGCCGCGGGTATACGAGCGCGACATTATTAGACGACGACGTGGCGACCATACGATCGCTGATGGCTGAACTGGGGTATCGCGATGCACAGGTGCATGTAAATCGCGGTGTATCGCCCAACGGTGAGGATCTGATCATCACGTTTGTGGTCGAAGAGGGCGTGCCGAGCGTCGTCAGCGAGGTCACCATTACCGGCAATAAAGCGGTGCGAACCGAAGATCTATTGGCGGAACTGCCGCCTCTGACCGGCAGAAATTACTCACGAGCGAGAGAACGAAATGCCGCCCGAAAGATCGCGGAATACTATTCACGGCTTGGGTTTTACAATGCACGCGTCACTACGTCAATGAGCGAATCGGGCCAGGACCCGCTGGCAGCGAAAAAGGATGTCAATATCCGGTTCAACATCGAGAACGAGGGTAAAAAAGTCGTTATCAACCGGATACTTGTCGATGGTAACGAAGCCACAGAGACGGACGCGGTCCTAAAGGCTATTACGCTTAGAAAGGGCGAGTTCCTGCGTTCCGTGGATATCTACTCGAGTGAGCAGAATTTGTATGCGAGTGACGCATTTGATCGTGTCGACATCAGGCCGCAGCCCGCCGGGAACACGCCGGATGGTAATCTTTTGACCGATGTCATCGTAAACGTCGGCGAACAGCCGCCCCGCCTGCTCTCATATGGTGGCGGGTTTTCAACCGATCTCGGGCTGAGCGGTTTTTTTGACATAAGACACGTCAACCTTTTTGGTAAATTATGGCAAGGCGGTGCGCGTGTCAAGGTCAGCCAAAAGCAGCAGTTGGTTCAATTTGATTTTATCAATCCCAGATTTCTCCCGGACGGCAACAAGCGATTTGCTCCGCTCACGCTTTCGGCCCAATATCAGCGGGATTCGACTGTGACCCGTTTTTTCCGCTCCGCATTCGACAAAGGTACATTCGGCCTGGTGCAGCGTCTCGATGCAAACGGAAACCCGATCGATCAATTCGGAGCCGGAACCGGAAGTCCGACCATAAACCGATTTGCCGTATCGGCCGAGACAAGCCGGACCGTCAGCCGTAAGGACAGGAGCATAGTTTTCCTGCGGTATCGATTTGAGGACGTTCGTCTATTTAAGATCGAAAGCCTCTTGATCAAGGATCTGTTGCGTCCGGATGCGCGCAACCGTATTTCGGGTTTCGGAGCAACCTTTGTTCGCGATACACGGCGAAACTGTTCGGTAAAATATTCGCTTCTCGATCTGATTGCAAAAGGCGAGCCGTCCGAGCCGTGCAGATACAATGCCAGCGACCCGACGGGCGGCAATTATTTGACAGCAGAGTACAATGTTTCGATTCCGGCGTTGGGGGCAAATATCGGCTTTCAAAAATTTCAGGCTAGTTACAATTACTTTTACACGATTCCGGCTCTAAAAAATACGACGCTCGCCGCCCGCGGCATCATAGGTGTGGGACGAGCATTTTCGGGCGCCAACCGATTTACAAATGCGCAATTTCCCTCACTTAACGGCCTTTTGCCGATAAGCGAGAGGTTCTTTGCAGGTGGCGCAAATACGCTGCGCGGCTTTGATTTCGAAGAGGCCGG
>DAIRVI010000097.1:0-2950 GCA_036802885.1 Pyrinomonadaceae bacterium | reverse complement strand
GGGTCAGGCCTGCAATATTGCAATTTAGCATTTTGTAAGACTGAGATTGCCGTATAGAATATGGGCATATGGCACGAAAGGCGCGGGTCGAGGTTGAGGGCGGTCTTTATCACGTTATTACTCGGGGCAACGGGCGGCAGGACATTTTTCATTCGGATAAGGATTTCAGGAAGTTCCTGCTTTTGCTGGAGACGCAGAAGGCTCGTTTGCCGTTTTATCTTTATGCGTATTGTCTGATGACGAATCACGTTCACCTGCTGATCGAGCGGCGTTCGGATGCGGTCGGGCGGATAATGCACCGTGTTCTGACTGGTTACAGCCAATATTATAATCGGCGATATAGGAAGGTGGGCCACTTACTCGAGGGTCGGCACAAAGCGATTCTTTGCCAGAGCGAGATGTATATGGGCGAATTGGTGCGCTACATTCACCTGAACCCGGTTCGCTCCATGATGGTTGAGCAGCCCGAAGATTACCTCTACAGCAGCCAAAGGGAATATCTCGGTATCGAACCTGCGGGCATGGTGGATGTTGACCCGATGCTAAGGTTGTTCGGGCCGAAAAGGGTGACGGCACGCAAGCGATTTGCCGAGTTTGTGCAGGCCGGTATTGGTCAAGGCCACCGTGAAGACCTCTATAAGGCCGAAGACGGACAAATTCTGGGAACCGAGGAGTTTGTCGATGCAACTATCCACCGCCTGGGCGACATCGGGCGAGCATACCGGCCCACGGACGGACGGCTGATCGCTGACGCGGATTTCAACCCGGAGGCTCTGATCGCCGCTGTAGAAGGCGTGTCCGGAACGGCCAGGACGAATTTCTACGGATCAGCGAAAAGTCGGAAGACAGTCGTGATCAAGGAACTATTGATAGTAAGCGGACGGCAGGCAGGCGCCACCGTAAAGACACTATCGGAAATGACGGGCCTGAACAGCTCGACCGTAAGCCGCCGACACGACGCCGCAACGAACCGAATGCACGAAGATCAGACTACGAGACAGACAGTAAACAAAGTGCTTGAAAAGTATAGGGAACAAATTGCAATATTGCAGGCCTGACCCTATTCTTTCTTAACTGATCCTAGTGGATTGCAAGCTGGGACGACTGGCGAGAACGAGGTCATCCTAAGAATTCAGAGCCTACCAGCCTTCTTCAAGGAAGTGGTAGATTCGATGAAGGAGCGTGCAAATTACCTTCTTAGCGGTGCAACCAATCTTTCATCTATGGATCAATTGAACGGACAACGCGCTCAGGATCAAGTCAGAGCGTTGAACGGCGATGTTCAAGGCGATAGTCGATTAATCGGAAACAAAGGGCCAACACGTGACGCGGTGTTGCAAGGGGCTACTGATGCCGTCAAAACGTCTAATAATATTAGTAATGCAGCTATAGCCGTTAATAGTTTGTTACTTACGGTTCCCACTTCGGGCGGAAAGCCCACGGTGACAACGAATACCGGTACGCCGGTTAATGGTGCTAAGCAATGGTCGTTTGGAAGTCATAAATCTGCCGAAAAGTGGGAAAGCCAAATGCAGAAGCGCGGCTGGACCTCTAGTCAAATAGATGAGGCAATCACACAAGGCAAAAGCTTTTCTGCGACAAACAATGTAAACAAGGGGAATTCCGCGACAAGATTCGTGCATCCTACAACAGGACGCTCTGTTGTTATAGATGACGTTACAAAACAAATTTTGCAGGTGGCTGGAACGGGTTTCCGATTTTAGATTATGCTTGAAGAAATAATATATGTACGTCTATTAGACGAGGGGGTTGATGTGTTCCGACCGGTTCCAGCCGAGCGAATCGGTGAATTCGTCTATAAGCTGAACGGGTACGACTTCCACGATCCAGATGATGAAATATGGGAATTTCTTCCCGGAACGACGGTTGTCATAGAAGAACGTATTCTTAGCGGTGAACGATCGCTTGTTGCGGTGAAGGCGGCTTGATTTTGACTGGTAAAAGTTCAAACTAACGGGACGGTCGATGCGACAAAGAACTCGGGCAATATCGCAAAACAGACGGTGACGTTTTCGGGTCTTGCGAATCCCTTTATTCAGGGCTACAAATACGACCCGCTCGACCGCATTTCCGAGGCCAAAGAGACCGTGAACGGCACGCAGACGTGGATACAAAACTGGGGCTATGACCGCTAAAAAAGAATTGGGGTCGGGCCTGCAATATTGCAGTTTAGCATTTTGTAAGACTGTGATTGCGATTTCCGAGGATTTGATTGCAGTTGATATTGGACCATTTTTACCAAAAAACTCTAATTTCCTTATTTCTCATGCCAGGCGAATTTTTGCACCAGACCGGTTAATTTCTGCACCAATAACCGAATTTGCACCAAAAAACGTTGGTAACTAAGTATGCGTTCCGCGATCGTCTAATGAGGCATCCTTCTTAATTTTTTTATCAGGCCTGATCGACTTATTCCCAGTTCTTTAGCCGCACGAGTCTGGTTGAAGTTGTGGAGTTCGAGGGCATTTTTCAGAAGTCCCGCTTCTATCTTTTCAAGGTACTGATCGAGCTTCTCGCCGATTGAGATTGGCGGCGGGTTCAGATGAATCGGAGAAACCTGCGTTGCAGGCACGAAAGATCCGGCGCTTGGTAGCCGGTCCACTAATTGCTCAATGGTGAGTTCAACCGCGCCACCTTTGTCCGCCGCGTTGTCTTTTGCAAATAAAGCGTCAAGGCAAACTTTTTCGACAAATGAACGTAACTCGCGGACATTCCCATGCCAATGGGCCCCTTCCAGGGGTTTAAGCGTTTTGTCATTGGCGTTTACGACTAACTGGTTGCCACACAACTCTTGGATGCAGTTGTTTATTCGTTAGTTAACTGCGGATGACGAGACGATGTGGGTTTCGTCCAATTCGAGGATTATGGTGGTGCCGTCGCTATCAGCCGAACGTTTGTCATTTGCGACACGCAGCGGGCTATTCTGTGC
>DAIRVI010000096.1:0-9493 GCA_036802885.1 Pyrinomonadaceae bacterium | reverse complement strand
TGGATCGTGTCTCCAGAGTGAAGCTTTGCGGAGTCGACGGTGTGCCCGTTGAGCTGCGTTCCATTTGTGCTCTTATTATCCGAGAGGTAGAAACCATCGGCTTTCGCCTCAACAAAGGCATGCTGTTTTGATGCAATCCGTTCCGCGAGCGGATCAAAGCGGATACTGCATGTTTCGCCGCGGCCGATCGTCAGGAACCCGGTTTCCAAATCGAATGTTCTGCCGGAAAGTGAGCCGCTGTTGATCGTCAGTCGTAATTTCATACTGCAATCATAGAAACAAAAAGCCCAAAGTCAAGCTGTTGCCGGACTTCGGGACGTTAGGTATGAGTTTTAATTATCTTACTGAGGTTGAACGGAGGATGGCGATGGCCGGTCGCCCGGTTCGCCAAACAGCCGTACATTGATCGTACCGTTCGAGCTATTCAAGCGATACCATTCCCTTGTGCTCGGCCTATAAACTGTGACATCAGCCTTTGCGTCACCGTCGTAATCGGCAGGTATCGGCATATCCTCAGAAATTCCCCACGAGAATCCCTGAAAGGCTCCGGTCACGGGATCCATTATGTACCAAATCCCAGTCGATGGGCGATATACCGCAAAATCCGAAATACCGTTGCCGTCAAAATCAGCACTCACAGGCTTGTCGCCGTTCGTTCCCCAATAACCAAACATTGGTATCGACGAGGAGCTTTGCAGAACATACCAAATGCCCGTTGATGGCCGCCATACTGCTATATCCGCTTTTCCGTCACCCTCAAAATCGCCGACCATCGGCCTATCGGTCGAAATTCCCCACTGCAAAATCCGTATTCCCAGCGTACTCTGCAAAACGTACCAGGTGCCGGTTGTGGGCCGCCAAACTGCAATGTCAGTTTTGCCGTCCGCATCATAGTCGGCCGCTACCGGGATATCACCGTTCGAACCAAATTGCACAGCAACAAAATTATCCGGGCTGGAGCTACGCCTTATCCACCATGTACCTGTTGACGGTCGGAAAATTGCAAGGTCGGATTTGCCGTCGCCGTCATAATCAGCGGGAACGATAACGTCACCATTGAGGCCAAAATTCGTATTAAAAGTAGCTTGTGGTAACGAACTAAATGAAATTTGCCAGTCGCCGTTAGAAGGTCGAAAAACCGAGAAATCTGTCTTTCCGTCGCCGTCAAAATCAGACACTCGGTTCTTTAGTGGCAAGGAAACCGCGCTTGCATCGAGAACGAACAAACCGTAGGCGAGATCCCCCGCCAGCACTTTATTCTGACCTAGGAACGGATATACCGCCCAGTTACCATCGTACGTTGTTGGAAGCGCATTTTGCCGAAAGTTCGAACCGCAAATCAGATCCCAAGGCTCCGCTTCCAACAGAGTCTGTTTTTCTTCTGCCGGTGGAGCGAATTGCGGTTGGAAAGTATCGTACTGACCAACCCGCACCGGATTTGCCGGGCTCGAAATATCAAAAACTTGAATTCCCGCCTGATACCAAGCGACGTACAGATAATTGCCCATTACGACTGGATTATGCGGCGTTACAGCGTTAAGCCCTAGGCCGTTCATTGTCAGGCTGTTGACCAAAAGCGGCACGGCTGGATTAGAAATATTGTAGACGCGCACATCGCCGCTGCCGTTGGAAGTCTCCCGGCAACTGTAAAGGTAGTTTCCGTCCTCACTCGGCCAGGCACTGTGCATGCTGTTACCGGCCGTAATACCCGTTTGATCAGAGACAAATCCCAATAGGGCCGGAGCTTGGGTCGCGATGTTCGATACGTCATAAATCTCGGTACGGCCTCGGTTAACGCTATTCCCCCAACCCGAGGTGTACAGACGGTTTCCTTTTACAACCATCGCGTGAACCCATACCGCCTCCGTGGGATTAATGTCACGAACGAATACCGGGCTGGAAGGATTTGTGACATTGATTACCTTGAGTATTTTTGTGGACGAACAGCAAGCGTTAAAATTTTCAATCAAAAAATCCTGACCATTTTGGCGGAATATTACCATTTCGTGAATGGAATTAAACCCATTCTGAGCGGAAGTAACGGTACCGAGAAGACTCGGACTATACGGATTGGTCAGATCGACGATATGCACGCCGCCGCCGTTGCCGCTGCCGAAATAACCTCGATTACCAATAACAACCGCCTCTAAAAATTGTTGGTTGTTCCCAGGGTTGTACCACGAGGCAAGTACCGGAGCGTCCGGATTTGTCAGATCGTATATAAATGCGCCGCGGCAGCTATAACTTCCCTGTACGGCGATGTTTCCATCTCCAAAAATATCCGCGAACTTCAAATTCGAAGAGACGCCGCAATTGGGTGCGATCTGAGAGCGCAGCCTAACCTTTTGACCGACGGCAAAAGAGCTGGCGATCAATAACAAGGCCGCAAAGATACTGAAATGCCGGAGGCTTAAGCGAAAATGGTGGCTGGATTTATACATAGGAACTCCTGAAAGGCCAGCGGATCTAAAAACACTATATCTTTTCCGTTTTTCAAGGAAAATGCAAGACCCGAAGGCGCGAAAATGCCAGTTTCATCAGAATTGTATTCTGCAAGCGTGTTGAACGAATATTTTAGGAAACCGCCTGGATCGCTTCGCGCATCACTAGATCGAATGTTCCAGGTGCAACTTTTCGAAAACGTCGGTTTCTTCTAAGCGAAACAGCAACCGAGATCGTCGGGTTGTTTCCCTTAAATTTCATGCCGCCGGAGATGAGTAGATTATAGAGCTCGTTGACGTGAAGAGCGCTGCCAGATTCTCGCAAAAGCAATGTACATGCCTGCGTGATCGTTCTGTCACTAAACCGGTTGCTGACAGGCTCGAAATCGCTGTTAATCGATGGAATGCCGCGATTCTGATTCAGATAAGTGACGGAATTGTCCCGACGATAGCCGCGCGACGGGACGTCGTCCTGATCGGATCGAGTAGTGCCGCGTTCGGGCCGCACGGGGCGGGAATCGAAGTCTTCTTCGATGCTGAGCGATTTGCCAATATTCATCGACCGATTGCCGGTACGCGTCGCCACCAAGAGGCTATCTATCGCTTTTTCGGTCTGTGCGGCGCTGTTCTCAAGGGCGTTGATCTCGATCCGCAAAAGCTCGACATCCGACTCGGCCTCGCGAAGCCGGCCCATCAGGCGGTTTTGAGCGTTGCGGGTTTGCCGCAAACTTTGCTCAAGTGTTGCTATAAGATTTTCGTCTAACATACTGCAAATGATCGGTTTATGAATTGTCGAGCGGGCTTGCTGGAAACACTGTCTTACACTCTTGATACTACTTACTTCTCTGGGTAGCAAAGGTCAAAACGTCTTCTAAACAAGAACGATACTCCGATTCCGGCAAAACATCAAGACTTTTTCTCGCGCGTTCGACAAAATCGTCCGTCCGTTGCTTTATCGCGTCCAATATACCTTGCGTTCGTAGTGTTTCTTTTAATTCGTCTCGCGATAGCGCAGCGTATTCACCGTCAAACATTATTTTCTCGAGTGCTGACTTTAAGGCAGGTTGCTTTTCAATTAGGCAAATAAGCGGCAAGGTCAGTTTTCCCTCAAGCAGATCTGAGCCGGCAGCCTTTCCGAGATGTTCCGTTTGCTCGGTAATGTCAAGAATATCGTCGGAAAGCTGGAACGCAATGCCGAGGTTCATTCCGTAATCGCGCATTGCATCTTGCTGTGATTTGTCCGCGTTTCCTAAGATCGCTCCGACCTCGCAGCAAGCCGAAAACAGAAATGCGGTCTTGCGACGCAGGATGTCAAAATATTCGGATTCAGAAATATCGAGCCGTCCGATCGTCGTCAATTGTATCAATTCGCCCTCGGTCATTTTCCGAGTTAGACGGGTCAATATATCGATGATCTCAAGCGAACGCTGCTTAACAGTCGTTTCGAAGGCCGACATATACAGCCAGTCGCCCATCAGGACTGCGGTCTGATTACCAAATCGAGCATTTACAGATGAACGGCTACGGCGAACATCGGCATTGTCAATAATGTCATCGTGAACAAGCGTCGCCGTATGAAGCATTTCCATTACGGTTGCGAGCTTAATGACGTTGCTGTCGGCCGCGTTTCCACCAACCACCCCATTTGCGAGTATCAGGAGAGCTGGCCGAAGCCGCTTTCCGCCGGATGATCGCAAATATTCACCCAGATAATTGATCACCTGAATGTTGGATTGAGCTTGTCGCTCAAACTCAGCCTCGACAAGCTCCATTTCCCGATGGATCAAGCCAAACGTCCTGCTGGCTGCCGCTGCCGCGGAGAATTCCCTCTTGGATGTCGCAAAAGTCTGCATCGAAATTAGTTGCTGCGATAGTTGTCAAATTTCATATCGATCCCAAAATCTTTGCCTTTCAATTTTGCCATCACGTCCTGGAGAGTGTCGCGGTCCTTGCCAGACACGCGGACGGTTTCGCCCTGGATCGAAGCCTGAACCTTGAATTTGGCGTCCTTGATAAACCGAACGACCTCTTTCGCCTTTTCGATCGGGATTCCCTGCTGGACCTTAACCAGCTGGCGAACTGTTCCGCCGGCGGCAGGCTCGATCCGCTGATAATCGAGGGCCTTGAGCGAAATGCCGCGTTTGACGAGCTTGCTTTGCAAAATATCGTTCATATTTCGCAATTTGGTCTCGTCCTCAGCCGCCATCAGCAAGTCCTTGTCCTGAAGCTCGACCGAGGCCTTGCTTCCCTTAAAATCAAACCGCTGCGAGATCTCTTTCTCCGTCTGATTTAGAGCGTTGCCGAGTTCGGCGTAGTCAGTTTTTGAAACTATATCGAATGAATTTTCTTTTGCCATAAGAAATTATTTAACCACAGATAAATCCAGATGGACACGGATAAAAGCAAAAATATCTGCGTTTATCTGTGTCTATCTGTGGTTACAAATCTATTCTGAAAAAGTTTGTGAAGTTGGTTGTGGTTTGCTCCGCAAGATATTCGAGTTCGACGCCGTAAAAGTCGGCGAGGAACTTCGCCGTGTGGACGACAAAGCTCGGCTCATTACGCGTTCCACGGAATGGAACCGGCGTCAGGAAGGGGCAATCGGTCTCGATAAGCAGCTTATCAAGCGGCACGACACGAGCTGCTTCACGCAAATTATCGGCCTTCTTAAAAGTCACATTGCCCGCAAACGAGATCAAAAACCCCAGCGGCATCAACGCCTCAGCCATCGCCGCCGTCCCGCCAAAGCAGTGCATGATGCCGTTTTGAGTCCCGCCTTCAGGCGGCCCGAATTCTTCCCTAAGGATCTCAACCGTCTCGTCATCGGCATCGCGGCTATGAATGATTACCGGCAGATCTAGTTCTTTCGCAGTTCGTATCTGCCGGCGAAAACCATCCCGCTGCACATCTCGCGGTGAATGATCGTAATAATAATCCAAACCGATCTCGCCCCAAGCAATGACCTTCTTGCTCGACTTCACCATTTCGATGAGGTGTTCTTCCGCCTTGTCGTCATAGAGCTTTGCGTCGTGCGGGTGAACACCCACCGAGCAGTAAACATTATCGTATCTCTCGGCGACCGCAACCGTCCGACGAAAATCATCCGAGTGCGGATCGCCAGTCCCGATATTCAGCATCGCAACGACCCCACCCGCACGCGCACGCTCGACAACCTCGTCACGGTCCGCGTCAAACTGCTCGCCGTCGATGTGGCAATGAGAATCAATGAGATTCATAGGATTCTAGAAGAAGGTTATGCCTCACGCGGAGTTCTTACCTTAACGTGAAAAGAATCGAGAAATTTTGTAATCCATTTTTCAAACGTCACATTGTAATCTTTTGTGTTGAGAATGACCGACATCGCAAATAATTTTCCGTTTACAATATAAATTCTCGAAATCGATCTTTTCGCCCTTTGCTCGGTAATTAACTGCTTGCCGAGCCAACCCCCGTAAGAAAGATTTCTTTTCTCAATTATTTTAGTATCCGCGTCGCCGAAACCGATTTTAATGAGGTTATCGAGGTATTCCTCGGTACCCTTGACATCAATCGGAACTCCGATGTCCCGAATAGCGAGAAGGTATTTCGCCGTCTTTGTCTCGGCTACGAATGATCTGACAGGTCCTACGACGTCGTCAAAAATATCCTCATTCTTCGCCGGGAACAAAATTTGAAGATCATCATTTTTGAGTTCCAATAGGTTCCAGACTCCATCATCAGTTTCATTGGCTAAAGGTTTGACCGGTGGGCCACCTCCCTTTACCGTTACAGTGACTCTAATTGGCTTCGGTTTAGCAACCTTTTTTGTTCTCTTAGTTTGGCCATTGGCTGCGATTGCGGCCAAAGCAATTAGGTGAGTGGTAATGATAATCCTTGCGGTCACTTTAAACGTGCACCGATCTCAACCTCTTCCAAAAACGTTGCCAAAGCTGGTTTCGGGCCGGAATCATCTTCGAGCGATGCGGCGCAGATCATTCCCTGCGATTCGAGGCCACGCATTTTGCGTGGTTTCAGGTTGGCGACGACGACGACTTTGCGGCCGATGAGCCTTTCGGGGTCATAGTATTCGGCAAGGCCGGCGAGGATCTGCCGCGGCTTTTCTTCGCCAAGATCGATCTCGAAACGCAGAAGTTTGTCGGCATCCGGCACTCGCTCAGCGACCTTGATCTCGCCAACCCGAAGCTCGACCTTTAAGAAGTCGTCGATCGTGATGAAATTATCTTCAGGAGGTTGGGCGTTGTCAGTTGGTTGCGTTAAACCGCCCGTTACCGCAGGTGTTTCTGACTGCTGATTGCTGACGGCTGATTGCTTATCAATTTCATTCATAACTTTATTCTTATCAATTCGCGGGAAAACGCCAACGGTCTCGCCGATCTTGGTTCCGGTGGCAAGTTCCCCCCATTTCAACTCTGCCGGATCGATGAAAGCGATGTCATCGCTGAGTCCGATCTGTCCATAAATATTCTTCGTCGCTTCGGGCATCACAGGTTGTAGCACGACGCACAGCCACCGCAGCGTTTCAGAGGCACGATACAGCACGGCATTGAGCGTCTCGGCCTGTTTGTCGTCTTTTATTAGTTCCCAGGGCTTTGCATCGGAAATAAGCTTATCGACGCGGGCGATGACTGTCCATACAGTCTCTAATGCCAGACTGAACTCAAAATTATCAAACCGCCGCAAAAACTCGTCGCGGGCGTGCTCGATCACTGACACAAGCTCCTGTTCGTCAGGGCTGACGCCGGCGCGTTTGGCGTTCAAGTAATTCTCTTCCGCGATCTTCCCGCTCGGGATCAGGCCGTCGCGGTACTTCGTGATCATCGAAAACGTCCGGCTCGCGAGATTGCCGAGACCGCTGGCAAGATCGGCGTTTGCGCGCTCGATCAGATTTTCGTAACTAAACTTGCCGTCCTGGCCAAAAACCATCTCGCGGAGCAAAAAGTATCGCAAAGCGTCAACCTGAAAATGCTCATGTAACACATCAACTTCGATCACGTTACCTATTGTCTTGCCCATCTTTCGGCCATCGGCATCAAGCCACATTCCATGGGCATACACGGTCTTTGGCAATGACAATCCGGCCGCGTGTAAGAACGAGAACCAATACACCGTATGAAATCGCAAAATGTCCTTTCCGACCAAATGAACCCCATTTTGCCAGTATTTCTCAAATTCAATCGGTGATTTCTCGCTATTGCCATAACCGAGAGCAGTGATGTAGTTCGACAGCGCGTCGAGCCAGACATACATCACATGATTTTCATCGTCAGGAACCGGAATTCCCCACGAGACCGAGCTTTTCTGGCGGCTTATCGAAAGATCTTGCAAACCGCCGCGAATAAACGACAAAACCTCGTTCCGACGGGCCTCAGGCCGCACCAGACCGGCGTCTTTTTCGATCAAATCGATCAAAAACTCGTTGTAATCCGACAGGCGAAAGAAATAACTTTCCTCCGCGACCTTATCGAGCGGCCGTTCGTGGATAAGGCAATTCGGAATAACCGAACCATCGACAAGAACAAACTGTTCTTCGGTCTTGAACTCGGCACACGGGGCACAGAACCAGCCTTCATAAAAGCCCTTGTAGATCGTGTCGTTCCCTTTGGGCGTCTTATTTGCGGCTATCTCACGCCATAGATGCTGGACGCCTTCGTAATGAAACGGCTCAGTCGTCCTCATAAACACGTCGTAACCGCCATTCTCAGTATCGAGCCCAAACTCGTGAAACATCCGCTTCAACTCGCCCGAGATATGATCGACCTGTTCCTTTGGCGAACGTCCCGCTTTCTCCGCCGCCCGCTGAATATTGAGACCGTGTTCGTCGGTGCCGGTTAGAAAATACGTGTCAAAACCACGCTGCCGCTTATACCGCCGAACTGCATCGGCAACGATCGTCGTGTACAAATGCCCCAGATGCGGAAGGCTGTTCGCGTAGTAGATGGGAGTTGTTATGTAAAAAGTTTCGGTCATCCGCAAAAAATAAAAGTGTAGCGTGTGCGACAGGTTTAATCTACACGCTGCACTTTACAGTTTTTAGCAAGTTACTATTTTTGAAATCTCTTTTTATCAGCCGCCGCGAATTCGTCCGTTTCCAGATATCGCGGCATCGTCGGTAAATTTGCGATCTTCATGGCTATCGCTAGGCCGAGTTCGGTGTTTTGAATCATCGCGTCTGTGCTCCACCAATCCTTGTATTCGTCCGATGGCTGGTGATAATACTTCGCGTTGTAGTCGCGGAAAAAGACGAGTGCCTCGCCGCTCAAAGGCGTTACAAAATCGTCTCCGTGCCGCAAGCTGACAGCCGGAACGCCAACCTTTGCAAACGGAAAATGATCGGAGCGGAAAAAGAAGCCTTGCTCAGGCCGCGTATCGCCTTCGAGCACAAGACTACGCTCCCTGGCAACATCCTCAACTATCGTGCCGAGCGACGAACGTTCTGATCCGAGGGCCGCAAAATCTTTTGCTTTGCCAAAAAAGTTTACGCCGTCAATATTAACGTTACCTGCCGTTTTGGCGAGCGGCACTAGCGGAAATCGCGAGTAATATTCCGCACCGAGCAAGCCCTGCTCTTCGGCGGTCGGGAAAAAGAACAGGAATGAGCGCTTCGGTCGCTGCTCTTTCGCCGTCTTTGCAAGGATGTCAGCGATTCCTAATATTGCCGCGACGCCCGAAGCGTTGTCGTATGCGCCGTTGTAAATTTTGTCACCGCGAGCATCGGGCTCGCCGATTCCGAGATGATCCCAATGTCCTGAGAAAATAACGTACTCTTTTTTCAGCTTTGAGTCGCTGCCCTCGATCATGCCGACGACATTCGGCGAATCGAACGTCTTCGCCTCGCTATTCAGATCGAGTTTGACTTTAAGTCCCGTCTTCACCGGCCGAAAGTCACGCGACTTCGCGGCCGTGCGAAGTTTGTCGATATCGATCCCGGCTTGGTCTAGAATCTTCGTCGACGCTTCATTCGTGGCCCACGCTCGATACTGCAAAAACGGCGTGCTGTCAGCCTCGGTCCGAGCGATCTCGTAACGCCAGTTGCCATTCGACGTGCGGACGAC
>DAIRVI010000095.1:0-9771 GCA_036802885.1 Pyrinomonadaceae bacterium | reverse complement strand
TCTGAGATCGGTCTTGCGAGACTAATGTAAGCTAGTTCCGCAAAATTTCCAATTTCGACGACCGCGAATATTCTCATATTCTCTTTCTTTAATTAATTTTCCTGTTATACTGATTTGGAATTTGCAACTTTGCTTTATAGTGTTTCGTAAGGGTTTTGGCAGTTGATTTAACACAATTTTTTTTAGGAGCAGATAGATAAAATGGGACTGTGGCAGAGAATAAAAAGAGTGTTTTTTGCGGGCACCGGCGCCGCGCTTGATAGAATTGAAAACCCCGAATTGGTGCTGCAGCAAACGATCCGAGATATGCGCGATCGCGTGCCGGAATTGAATAACTCAGTTGCACAGGTTATGGCGACCGAGCGGCTTTTGTTAAAGCAGAAAGAAAATCTTTCGACTCAGGTCGTTGATCTCGACTCTAAGATCAAGGCGTCAGTAAAGATGGGCCGCGACGACATTGCTACCGCCTACATTGGCCAGCTCCAACAGGCGCAAGTCGACTTGGAGCGAACGGGCGCACAGGCCGAGCAAGCACAACTGTCTTCAAAGCAAGCGCTAAAGGCTCGCGACAATTACGTGCTAAATATGAAGAAGCGCACCGCCGAGGCGATGCAGCTTATCAGCTCGGCCAAGCAGGCGAAACTGCAGGAACAACTTGCTCAAACGATGGAGGCCTTCAACATCGGAGACGACGCCTCAACCTTTAATGAGATGCGCGAAAAGATCGATCGTCGCGTCGCGGCCGCCGAAGCAAAACTCCAGCTTGGCACATCGTCGGTCGATTCCCAGATGCAGGACATCGAGCGAGAGGCGATGGATATTCAGATGCAGGACAAATTGCTCGAATACAAGCAGCAGATGGGAATGTTGGGCGAAGGCACTCCGCCCGAGAGCAAGCAGATCGAGGCCGGTTCGCATGCGGTCGAGGCCGAAGTCATAGAGGCTGACGTTCTCGACCCCGCGCTCCTCGACGGCGTGAACGAAAAGGGCCAATCGAATTAAGAGTCTTACCGTTTCGAACGCGTGCACCGCAAAACGCATCTAGTTAGTTTGATATGGCGGATCTGGCAAAATACCAGCAAGGGATCGAAAAATTTAATACGAGCTACGCCAAGGCGGCCTTAAAGGAACCCGTCAATTTTTGGGGTCTCGCAGGTTTTTTGGTGGCCGCAGCTTACACGGGCAGCGTCATTCCTCTGCTCATAGCCCTGATTTGCGAAGCCATATATGTAATGGTCGTCCCCAATCTACCGCAATATCGACAGCTTGTGCAAAAACGCGAAAAGGACCGACTTCTCGCCGCCCATACCGCCGGCCGCGAAAAATTGATCAAGTCCTTCACGGCTCGCGAACGTGAGGCGGTCGAGTATCTCCGTTGGTTAAAAGAGAAAATTCAGGACAATTATCGAAAGTTTACAGGGGCCGGCCAGTTGCCGTCTAATCTTAACGCGCTCGACCAACGTTGGGAAGATTTTGTCGATCTGCTCGATGTTTATCGCCGCCGAAAACAGCACCTCAAGTCGATAAATCGTCAGGCCGTCCACAATCAGTTGTCGCAGGCCTTTCGCGCGATGGAAAGCTCCACGGACGAAAAGACAAAGCGCATCCAGCAGACAAATGTTGAGATACTCAAACGCCGTGTCGCGTCCTTTGACGAGATTGAGCGAAGTGTGAAGCTCGTCGAAGGGCAGCTGCAGTCTATCGAGAACTTCTTTAGTTACCTCAATGACGAGATCGTAACGATCTCAACGCCGGAGAAATTCTCGCTTCTCGATTTCGAACAGCTTTCCGATTCGATCGCGATGACAAAACAAATGCTCGATGCCACAGCGGATGAGGTCGGAGCTCTCGACAACTACAATCGCGAAATGGGCAACTATGAGTTGCTGCCAAGTTCTAATCAATAGGACAGACAGACTGGCTCTATTTGAGCGTCTTTAGAGCAACCTGAATCTAAGGTTCAAAACCCTCGATCTCAACGCCGCCGGCTGTCGGGGGCCGCGGAATTGCCTGCAAACCCTGTTCATCGCTTGACGGCAGTCCAACATTCTGTCCGCCTTTGAGGTCGTTGATCATCAGGGCGAGGTTGTTTGCATTTGAGGCGTATGCGAGCGCCGTTTCACGCGTGATCGTTCCGGCTCTGAGCATCTTTTCGAGCTCCCGGTCAAAGGTTTGCATACCCTCGATCTCGCCGTCCTGCATAGCGTCGGTGAGCGAACGTCCCTCCTTTTCGCCTTTCTCAATGTATTCTCGCGTTCGGGAATTGGAAACGAGTATCTCAATAGCAGCGGCCCGTCCGCCTCCGACTTTCGGCATAAGGCGCTGCGAAATGATTCGACGAAATGACTGCGAAAGTCGGGTGCGTATCGCTGCTTCTTCGATCTTGGGGAATACTCCGATTATCCGATCGATCGTCTTTGCAGCGTCGATGGTATGGAGCGTCGACAACACAAGGTGGCCCGTCTCGGCCGCCTCCATGGCGACCTCGATAGTCTCGCGATCGCGCATTTCGCCGACCAGAATTACCTTCGGGGCCTGGCGGAGCGCGGCCCGTAACGCAAGTGCAAAGTCCGGCGTGTCCGAATGCAACTCACGCTGATGGATGGTCGAGAGCTTATGATCGTGTATAAACTCGATGGGATCCTCGATCGTTACAACGTGATATTTCTTAGTGTCATTGATAACGTCGATCACAGCGGCCAAAGTGGTCGATTTGCCCGACCCAGTCGGCCCGGTCACGAGAACCAGTCCGTTTTTGAGTTCCGCTACGCTTCTTACGGCTTCGGGCAAATTCAGATCCTGCCAGTTCGGCGGCGTAGTCGGGATCACACGCATCACGATAGCAATGCTGCCTCGTTGGCGGAAAATATTTACGCGAAAACGGCAAAGCCCCGAGACACTATAAGAAATGTCGGACGAGCCCTTTTTATCCAGCGTATCCAGACCTTGTTCGTTACCCATCAGCATCAGATCGGCCATCGCCTTTATCTGGTGCGGTTTGAGCATCTCGAGTCCCGGGATCGGCACGCCCTGTAAATCACCTGTCAATTCGACCTGCGGCGGCCTGCCGGGCGAAAACACAAGGTCGCTGACCTTGCTGTCGACCGCAAGCATCCGTTTGAGTATGTTGTGAAACGACTGGGAATTCTTGTCATTTGATGAACTATTGTCAGCACTCGTCGCGACCGCCGACGGTGCATTGGGCGCTTCCATGGTTTTGGTTAGGGAATTATCCATCTTGATCTCAGAGTCCGGCTGTCCGCCGGAGAAAGGTGTAATAAAATTTGAGGTGAGTTTCGTCACGAGAAATGTGACTCTTTCTAGAATACTACGCCATTGCCCACTAAAGCAATTAAATTGACCGGCTTGCCCAGCCCTGTATAATCCATTAGAATCAGGAATTTTAGATCGGTCTTGGCGTGATCACCGTAAGACGTATCGCCCGGATTAATTTTGAGAGGATGATAAATTTATAATGTATAGAGTAGGTATTTTAGCGGGACGTGAGGTCACGTTTCCCGAGTCTTTTATTAAAACGATTGGCGAAAAGAGCGGCGGCGAAGTGGTTGCCGAGTGGGTGACGATCGGCGGAATTCGTCTTGATGAGCCGAAAAAATACGATGTCATCATCGATCGTATTTCGCACGAGGTCCCATATTACCGTGCAACCCTAAAGCGAATGGCGCTCGAGGGCACGTATATTATCAACAACCCGTTTTGGTGGTCGGCGGACGACAAGTTCTTTAACTTCGCTCTCGCCGCAAAGCTCGGCGTCGCCATCCCGAAAACCGTCCTTCTTCCGCAGCATAGCTATATCAAGGACATCACGACCGAATCGCTTCGTAATCTCGAATTCCCCATCAATTGGCAGGGCGTAGTCGATTACGTCGGCTTCCCTGCGTTCCTAAAACCGTTTGACGGCGGCGGTTGGAAGAATGTTTCGAAGATCCACGATATGGACGAGTTGTTCCGAGAGTACAACGATTCAGGCACGCTCTGTATGACCCTGCAAGAGGGCATCGAGTACGATCATTTTGTCCGCTGTTATTGCGTCGGTAAAGAAAAGGTTTTGATCATGCCCTACGATCCGTCGAAGCCATATCTTTCGGGTATGCAGTACGTTAACATCGACGACTATTTAGAACCAGAGCTGCACGCACGCGTCGAGCGAGACGTGATCACGATCTGCACCGCCCTTGGATATGACCTGAACACGGTTGAATTCGCAATAAAGGACGGCATTCCTTATGCCATCGATTTTATGAATCCGGCGCCCGACGCAGAGCTCGCCTCTGTCGGCGAATCGAACCACCGTTGGATCGTCGATAATATGACCGACTTTATCTTGAAAAAGTTAAAGGAAGGCTGGGAAACGCCCGAATATCGATGGTCGGCAATGCTCAACCCGCTTGAGAAAGCGGCGAAGGGCGAGAAAGCCTAAAAGAAAAGAGAGATTGGCCACGAATTAACACGAAAAAACACGAATATGAGCTTTAGTTCGGATTCGTAAGGTATCCCATTGGTCTTAATCGGCGCTCCGGGAAGGTCCAAGAGCCCGCGCTCTCAGCGTTTCTTGACAACGGGCTTGTGGCACGCCGAACAGGTCGTTGCCTCCGGAGCTTTTGTGCCGTCGACTCGAAACTTGATTTGAAAATGACACACGTCACACGCGGTATGGAATGCGACCTGATTCGTGATCTTCGTGACTTCTTTGGTCTCAGGATCCTCTATTGACGGCATAGCATCTAGGAGTTTCGGTTTGCGTCCCGCCCGCGCGTGACAATCGCGACAGGCGGCGACACCGGCCTTTATCGGGTCCTCGGCAAACAACTCGGCGGTTAGCGTCGTCGTGCGACTGGTGGGCCAGACAGTCTTGTAAGGCGGCGAGCTATTAAGCTCCGAGGCAGGCTGGGCAACGTGATGGCATTCGATGCAGAAGATCGGGCCGGTGATACTATACTCGCCGCCATTGTGCTTCACGTGATTAAACCTAACCTGGCCAGGCTTAGAGGATTTGCCGAGTAGGATCACCTCGGGGATGACCTTTTTCTTTACTACCGCGGGTTTAGGCGAGCGCTGTGCGCTTGGGCGGAGAACAGCCGTGAAGAGAAACAAACCTGTTGCTATTAAGACAGCGGCCGCCGGGCCGAGGTACCTTTTCATATCGAAATACCTCATTGCATTATTTGTAACTCGTAAGGCGTTGCGCGTAAGTGATTAACGTCACGCTATGCAAAAGCCACAAAAAGGCGAGTCTCATTGGAAAACCCTTTGCGGCCTGATGCCGGACGGGCAATTATTTATTGTATTGAAAATGGAATTACTGCTTCCGACCCTTAAGCAGGCAGTAAATTTTTCCATCTTTTTGAATAGAGGCCTCAAATTGAGGAGGGTCAACGTCGTCAAGTGTCACCGGCAAATCATAACGGCCGGGCGTTTTGGTACTTCTATATTCTCCCATCCCTTTTGAATCCACCAGCTGCACCACAATCGTGGAGCTAACGCGATCCGCTCCGTCAGGCAAATCAGTATTCTCATCAGACACCCTTCCTTTCATAGTAAGGATATCACCCGAAACGGTGGCTTTATAAACCCATTTAACCTCCTCTGCTTCTGCAAAATCCAGGGACGGATTCTCAGTAACATCCCAGTCACCCTCGTATATTTTGTAGCGTTTGTTTTCTGTTATCGGCGATGGCGAAGCGGCCGGCGTCGACGGGAGAGTCACTGAGGTATTCGGCGGTGGAACAGCGTTCGAGTTGGTCTTTGAACCTATCACCCCTGTCTGATACAAGGCACCAATGAGACCAGTTAAAGCAACGATCACGCCGCCAATGCCCGTAAATATGCCGGGTAATGAGGACCAAAATGGTGGTTTTGATTCGGGTGTATCTGCCATATTCTTTGCTTCAACTCAATGTGTATGTTAATTGAAAACGCCTTCTGAACAAACAGGATGAATTTTGATTTCACATATTTATACCACACCTTTAATCAATACCAAAAAAATATTTCGCCGGATGGTCGTTGAATAAAAACCGCTCACTACGGTTCCCGATTTCGACGCGTAAGGCTAGTCGTCTGATTCGACCAGATCGTATGGAATGCGCTGGCCGAGGAGATGCGTGCTCATGATCAATCCGGTCCAGATAAGGAGGGATACGGTGGCGACGGCCCAGCCGATGTTAGCGACGAGGTTGTCTTCGAAAAGGACACCAACAATGATTAGAGGAAAGGCGAAAAAGGCGATACGCAGTGCGCTTTTCTTCGACTTCTCGACCGTATCCAACATATTCACGCGACCGATCTCAAGGTCCATGTATTCGTCGTCGGAATTGAGATTTGAGAAGTATTCGGCTTCGCTCTTTGACCAACGGCGAAGCGAAGGCGTTTCCGCGATGCGGTTGGCCGTCGAAAAATGATGTATGACGTGGGCGATCTTGCCCTCGCGCAGAGCGATCTCGGCGAGTCCGCGTGCCGTGCGAAAATTCTCACCGATCCGATCCAGCGCATTCTGAAACACGCTGCCCGCCCGCCGCCATTCACCGATCTGGAAATACCATTCGCCGAGCCGCACAAGCAGTTCACCATCATCGGCCGCACGCCGTTCGGACAAACGCAATGCCGCGAGCGCACGCCGCTCGAGTCTGCTATCCTTTTCGACACCGGCAAACGAATGCAGGCAGCGGGCAAATTCAAATAACAGACGCGCGTCCGACGGCCTGACGATCAAAGCCCTGCGAAAAGCCTCGAGCGCTTGCAGCAAATAGCCCGACAAACGCAGCTCGTTTGCCAGACTGCGCAGATCTTCGGCTTTCTCTTCCTCGTCGTGCTCCGCAACCGCTTTAACCGGCTTCGGCCGCTTCCCTCGCCTGCCGACACTGCGGAAAGAACTTTCGAGGACATCGGTCGAGGGGATGTGCGAAAATTCGGCACGCATCAATGTGTCCTTTGGGTCGGCAAGATGATCACGAAGCTCGATCGAGCGGTTGTCCAGCACATTATCTGCGAGCCGCGGCAGGATGTTCTTGATAATTCGGCGAAAGTCCTCGCCGCCTGAGGCGATCGTCACGCTCAGGCCCTTGCCGCGAATGACGGTTCGGTAGCGGTAAAAAATATTGCCTCCCCGTTTGATGGCGCGTACAGCTTGCGTCTCGACCTGTTCGATATCGGTGATCCTGAGACGGCCGCGCGAAGAGTTGAGCCACGCCCATACACGCGGCACAATACCGGTCCGCACGAGGCGTTTGCCGTCAAAACTAATGCGGTCATTTAGGGCGAAAAAAGGAATGAAAATCCAGGAAAAGGCGAAAAGTGCGACGGCCGGTGTATCGAGCTCAAGATAAAAAAACAGAGCGGAAAAGAAAGAGCCCATCAACAGGGCGGTGAAATAACTATGCGGCGAAACGCGTATCGAAACACTATCGTCAGGAAGCAGAGCGGCATCAGGTTCGTCCGCCCGCACTTTAGTTAATTCTGTTCGTTCTAGATCGCTCACGTCTGATGTAACCGCTCAAACCCCTGCCTCTTAAAAAGCATGATTAGGCGGGCAATCCCAAAAGCCTATTGCAGTCCCATCGGGGCACCGCCGCCGCCGAATGGCGATTCCGGAGCCGGCTCGACGATCTCTTTGGCTCGTTCCGGATCAAGCTCCTTGAGCTTATCGTTAGCGTTTGTCGCGGTTTCGGTCATACGAACCGGCTTGCCGTCGAGGTCCTTTGCTTCGCTCGCGGTTTTGGCGATATTAAAATAGATATCGGCCGCTTCCTGCTTTTTGCCCTGTTTTTCGTAAGCCTTTGCCAGTTCGAAATTTACCGTGTCCTTGGCGACGATCGAGTCACTCATTGCGGCAAGTTCCTGAAACAATGTAACGGCTTCGTCAAGCCTGTTATCGGCAACCCTGGTCTGCGCCAACGCAAATTTTGCCAGCTTTCCGACATCCGAGCCGGACGCTGCCAAACCCTCAAGCTCCTGCACGCCTGCCGGGCGGTCAACGCTAAGCCGATTTACCGCAATGAAATACTTTGCTTTTTCGCCTACGGCACCGCCAAATTTATCGACGACTGCCTGAAATTCCGCGATCGCAGCCTCTGCCCTTTCTTTCTCCGTCTTATAGGTCTTTTGCGTCGAGCCTGCCGGCGTTCCGGTCTCTGAAATTTTAGCTTGCGATGTCTCGATCGCTTTGCCGAGAGCCGTCTGCGCAACCGCACCCGAGCTGCGGCTCCATTTCGTAAACAGAAATATCAAGATCGCGAGGACGACGACCGCACCGATGCCGTAAAGTATCGTTTTCCCCTTGCCCTCAAGCCTCTTGCTGACATCCTCTAGCTTTTCGTCAACATGCTTTTGCAGCGGATTGACATAGATCTTCTTTACGTCCGGTGTAGCTGCCGCCGCCTCAAGCTGTTCAAATCTTCTCTTTTTTCGTGACATTGTTAAAAAAAACTGCAATTTCGAGCGGATCAGGCGTTGTATAATTGCGATGAGCCGACGTTTTCCAAAAGAGTTAATTTAGCGTAAATCATCGATGAGAGCAAATAACAAGGGCACGGATTAGTGGCCAGTGAAAAATGAAAAGTGAGATCGGACAAATTATTTATACCTTTCACCATTCACTCTTAGTCTATATTTTTTCCAAAACCGGGAACAAATATGAAAATGCGGTGTCTAATATTACAGTCCGTCGCAGATAACGGACGGGGCAAATTGGCAGCTTTCAGTGCGGCGGGAAAGCTAAAAGGCGGGCGATGACCTTGGTCAAGTCAATTGCATTTGACGACGAAGAAATTGGGCGGGCCATAACGTCAGCCTCTGCCATCGCTGCAAACGCTGCCGAAGGGCCCGTGTTTATTGACAAATTAAGAGAGGGCGACGCCGCCGCATTCGAAACGCTGATCGATCGCTATTCGGCTGATGTTTACGGATTGCTTTTCCGTTTGACTGAAAACGCCGAGGAGGCGAGCGACCTGACACAAGATACGTTCTTACGCGTGTTCCGGGCGATCAAAGGGTTTCGTGGTGAATCTGAGCTGCGGACGTGGCTGTTTCGGATCGCGATCAACGAATCCCGAAACCGCTTTCGGTGGTGGAAACGCCGGCGACGCGATGTAACGATCTCGCTCGACGCGACCATCGGCGACTCTGTGACAACGCTTACAGATACGCTCGCGGATCGCTCTGTCAGCCCCGAGGAAACCGCACTCATGCGGGAACGCGAATATGCGATCAAGGCCGCACTTATTGAAATCCCGGACGTTTACCGCGAAGCGATCGTACTTTGCGATATCGAGGGGCTGAGTTATGAGGAAACTGCCGACGCTCTCGGCGTAGGCATAGGAACGGTGAAATCGCGTATTTCACGCGGCCGCGAGGAACTGCGGCGAATATTGAAGGATTTTTGAAAATTGATGCGAATGGCTGACTCGCCCCGGTCTCGTTTTTTAGACTAAATAAAATCGGTGCCAAACGATAGGTCAATGAGAAGCGAAAGTTGGGATCAGGAGTTATCGCGAAAGCGTCTATCTGGCAGTTGTTTGAATCGACCAGCAACATCGGTACGAGAATTGCCCGAAACGTTTAGCGAGAAAGCCCGATCGCGAGTGACGCGTTGCTGCCTGAGAGCAGGCAACAGCCGGGGTCAGTCAGCCATTCGATCAAAAGGTTACGAGACAGAGGTTTAGAGTTCCGAGTTTGAGCTTGGAACCTGGAACTAATTCCAATGAAATGCTCAGATCTACAATCTAATTTGGCGTTCTATGCCGACGGGCTTGT
>DAIRVI010000094.1:0-9955 GCA_036802885.1 Pyrinomonadaceae bacterium | reverse complement strand
ACGCCAAGGTCATGTCCGACGCATTTTTAAAAGCCGAGATGGCGCTGTTTGCCCAGCAAGCAATGCAGGTCGATATCATTGTCACGACCGCTCTGATCCCTGGCAAACCTGCTCCGAAACTGATCACGCAAGGCATGGTCGAATCGATGAAGCCCGGCAGCGTCATCGTCGATCTCGCCGCTGAACAGGGCGGCAACTGTGCGCTGACCGAACCAGGCAAAATCATTCACCACAAAGGCGTTACGATCGTCGGATACACTGATCTGCCGTCAAGAATGGCAAGCATGTCGAGTCAGCTTTACGGAGCGACGATCGCGGCTTTGATCGGCGATCTTGTCAGCAACCCAGAGGCAAGCAAGGGCGACGCGGCGGCAGAAACGCCGGAGGCCGTCCTAAATGTAAATCTCGATGACGAGGTCGTTCGGGGAGCTATCGTCCTGCACGAAGGCAAGATGATGTGGCCGCCGCCTGCGCCGCCGACACCTGCCGCGCCGCCAGAACCCGGCGTTCCGACAAAGAGCTCGGCGAGCAAAGTGGTTGCTGCGGCAGGCTCTAACGGGCACGGCCACGGCGAAGGAACGGGTGTCAATCCGATTATTTTGGCGGCCGTCGGCCTCGTGATGTTCGGCATTGGCTGGATCGCTCCATCATCGGTCCTTTCCCATTTTACAGTGTTTATGCTCGCGTGTTTTGTTGGCTTCCAGGTTGTTTGGAGCGTGAAACCCGCTCTGCACACCCCGCTCATGAGCGTCACTAACGCGATCAGCGGCATCATCCTCGTCGGTGGTATGCTCCAACTCATTTCGTCGTCGCTGAACCTTACGGTAATTTTGGGAGCCATAGCCACCCTGATCGCCGCAATCAACATCGCCGGCGGATTTTTGGTAACTAATCGGATGTTGGGGATGTTTAGGAAATGAACCAAAGTTTGATCACCATTGCGTACATCGCCGCGAGCGCGTTGTTTATTTTGAGCCTCGGCGGACTTTCGCAGCAGGAGACCGCTCGGCGCGGTAATCTTTACGGCATCTTAGGGATGCTGATCGCACTGATTGCGACGGGTGCCGGTATGCAGGTCGGCGGACTGCCGATTTTGGTGGCCGCGTTGGTGCCTGGTTTGGTTATCGGGGCTATTTTGGCGTCGCGAGTTCAGATGACGTCGATGCCGGAGTTGGTCGCGATGCTGCACAGTTTTGTCGGTTTAGCAGCCGTTCTTGTGGGATTTGCTACCTATTTAGGTCCCCAGGCTCAAATGACAGCGGCCGAACATAACCTGCACACCGTCGAGGTATTTATCGGCGTTTGCATCGGATCGATAACCTTTACGGGCTCGGTTATTGCATTCCTCAAACTCAGGGGAACGATCGGAGGTAAGCCGCTGACGATCCCGGGACGTCATATGATCAATTTGATCATGCTGCTTGTGACGATCGGGCTCGGAATTGCCTTTTTTATGTCGCCAAACACGGTGAACGGCCAATGGCCCCTGCTGATCGCGACGATCGTGACTGGAATTCTAGGTATTCATTTCATTATGGCGATCGGCGGGGCGGATATGCCGGTCGTGGTATCGATGCTCAACAGCTATTCCGGCTGGGCGGCGGCCGCGGCGGGCTTTATGCTCGGCAATGATCTGCTCATCATCACCGGTGCTCTCGTCGGATCAAGCGGTGCGATCCTTAGCTACATAATGTGCCGCGGGATGAACCGCTCATTCGTAAGTGTAATGCTTGGCGGTTTTGGAACGGAAGGCGGTACGATCGCGTCGGCGAATGGCGAACCACAGGGCGAAGTGCGTTCGATCGACGCCGCAGGTGCCGCCGACCTCATACAGAACGCACGAAAGATCATCATCGTGCCGGGTTACGGCCTCGCGGTCGCTCAGGCGCAGCATTCGCTCGCCGAGGTCTGCAAGATACTCAAGGAAAAAGGCGTCGACATTAAGTTCGCTATTCACCCTGTCGCTGGCCGGCTGCCCGGCCACATGAACGTCCTGCTCGCTGAGGCGAATATCCCGTACGATATCGTCTTTGAAATGGACGAGGTCAATGACCTCTTTTCAGACACGGACGTAGCCTGGGTGATCGGAGCAAACGACATCGTCAACCCCTCAGCCATGGACGACCCTGGCTCGCCGATCGCGGGAATGCCAGTGCTTCACGTTTGGGAATCGAGAGACGTGATCGTTATGAAACGCTCAATGGCAAGTGGTTACGCCGGCGTTGATAACCCTCTGTTTTATAAAGACAACACGCTGATGCTCTTCGGCGACGCTAAGAAGGTTGTGGATGAGATTTTAACTGCTATGCGAGCCTGAGAAAGTTAGGAAGATCGCAAAGAAAGCTCCCCTCCTTACGAAGGAGGGGTGGCCTTTAGGCCGGGGTGGTTCTTTACGTAAACAGAAGTGACATTCAAAAGAAGCAAAAGCGATATCCACACGATACCGTCGGTCGCTAAGTACCGCGATAAGTTACGCAAGACTCTCACATCTGCCGAAGCCGCCTTTTGGAACCTAGTAAAGAACTCAAAGCTCGACGGACGCAAATTCCGCCGCCAGCACAGCATCGGAAACTACATCTTCGATTTTTACTGCCCGTCTGAGAAACTTGCGATCGAGCTTGATGGTCAAGGCCATTTTGTCGATCATCCGGGGCTAAACGATCGCTCGAAAAGAAAATTTGCAGAAACGCATGGGATTCGCGTAATTCGTTTAGAGAATAAGAGAGTTTTTGAAGACACGGAATGGGTGCTCGACGTTATTCGCAGCAACTTCGGCTGGCATACTGAGAGAACCACCCCGTCAGCCGAAGCGGCTGCCACCCCTCCTTCGTAAGGAGGGGAGCTTTTGGTTGACGCTGTTTGGCGACGCGAAGAAGGTTGTGGGTGAGATACTCACCGCGATGCGAGCCTAACGTCCGAAATACTCCTTCTACCGTACGGAATATTGCCTATTACGGGCGTCGCGCGGTTCACGGCAGGCGTCAGCCATCTTGCGGAAGGCGTACTTCGCTGCATCTCATATAGTCAAGATTGCCTTGCGCTTCGAGTCTGCCTTCGGAAACAAGTTTTGCGACACGTTTAGCATAGAAGATGTCAGGAGCAAGTTTTAGTCCATCGGGGGTCGCCGATATCGTGGCTCCCACGACGCGGGCAACCTTACGCCATTGATTGGAGGTGCTTTCAATAATTGTACGGTCGATGAACGAAAGCTCTTCCTCCGAAAGTTGATCGACCCGCGCCTGCTCCTCTTCAGAAAGATCCCCGTCGGGTTGGGGAGTCAAATTTTTTCCGTTAAACACCTCATCGATGGTCAGCTCTTCCGGTTCATCCTTCGACGCATACAGTTTTCCGCCATCCTCTATGAAGTAGCCCAGGAGTCGCTCAATAAGTGTGCGAGCAAGTTGAAGTGCCTGCCACGAATCCACGCCCCGCATATCAGGGAAAACTCCATGAAAGCCAATCATTGCCACGGGGCAGGCCCAGTCGCCATGAGGTATGTCCAAACTTTGATAGGGCTTGCCAATCATAAGGCGGATGTCGAACTCACGCCCTTCTTTGTCCTTAGCGTAAATCATCCTCTCTGCAATCAACTCTCGCTCGGCAGGAGCAATATCCATCAACGCCAACCTCTCGACCACATTTCCCTTCTCCAAATGCTCCTCAACAATCTCCGCCACGTCTTCCGGCTGGACTTGGCCGTACATTGTGCCGTCGGGATAGACCATGACGGCGGTGCCGATGGAGCAGAAGCCGATGGAGCCGCACGTCGTAAGGACGATCTCGCCAATCGGATTTCGGCCTTTTGATTCCTTGCCCTGGCGAAGGTTCTTTTCGCAAAGTAACCGGTCAAATTCCGCCATCACCTCTTCGCCGCCGACGGCTGAGCACGATTTGCCAGTGCAGACAAAGACTTGCCGCTTTATTGGTGCTTTTAGCATCGGGGCAAGTTTTTCGAGTTCAGCACGATCTTTTATGAATTTTGGCTTTGCCATAAACATTTATTTTGACACGGTCATCGCAAAAATGACATCGAGGAGCGTTCTCTTTGTGATAGAATTTCGTGAACGCAACAGCGTTTTATATGGCAGTCGGCATTATTATCCACATCGCGGTCGGCACAGAAAAGCGCACCGAATTTTTCTCACAAGAACGCATTCGAATCGGCTCGGACGAGACCAGCGACCTGCAGATACATACTCCGAAATCAAACGGCAGCGGGGCATGGTTTGATCTGGAGAACGCCGACGGGGTCTACCGAATCGTGGATTTTGACGAGTCTCTTTCCCTCAAAGTGAACGCGGCTCCGATCCGTCGATATATCGCCATTGCAGATGGTGATGTGATCGAGTTTCCGGACGCAGATATTTCATTCTCGTTCTTTTCGCTCGAGGCCAAATCATCACTCATTACAACCAATCGCGAACAGCCTCATATTTCGCGATTTATAGAGGATGCTGCTCTCGAATCGGCCTCGTCCGCGAAACGCGATGACGCAAAGGCATTTCTTCGTGAATTCGTCCGGGAATTGACTCGTGAAATATCGTTGACGAGCAAGTTGATCGTTCTTGTACTCACTGTGGCCTTTATCACAGGCATCTTATACATTGGATTTGCGGTTAACAGCGAACTTCGCGAAAGCCGACGGCAGGCCGAGCAGCAAAGCGCGATCATCACCAAACTCGAGGAAAAGCTTGGCGAAACAAGTGACCAGATCGGCCAACTCGACAAAACGAACAAAGATCTTATGAAAACCGTTTCGCTCGCACCCAATCTGCGGGTGGAATACGGTAATGGTGTTTGTTTGATTGTCGGCGTGTACGACCTGGTTGACAAACGAAACGGTAAGGTTCTTCGATATGCCGATCCGCAATCTATGCGGCCCAATCCGTACGAGTCGATGCAGTCCGAAGATCCGGCTCGGGCTCCCGGTCAGCCTGAGATCGGTTTGACGACTGAGGGCAACGGATCGGTCGTCGAGTACGATTTTATCGGTACCGGCTTTCATGTCGGCGGCGGTTATATTGTCACGAATCGCCACGTCGTTCAGCCTTGGGAAGAGGACGATCAGGTCAAGCAGATGATGCGGGACGCAAATGGACGGGCCCGTGTAAAACGTCTGGTCATATATTTCCCAAATTTTGCTCAGCCATTTCCGTTGAAGGTGCGCCAACTGGGCAGTCGCGAGGATGTCGCCGTTGCCACAATAGACCCTGCGATTCTGCCTCCGGAGGTATCGACGCTTCCGCTTGAAACAGATACGGAATCGGCTGCGATCGGTAAGACGGTAGTCACAATGGGCTATCCGAGCGGCCCCGACCGCCTCTTAGCGATGGTTGACGACGACGAAGCAAAATCGATAAATCGGCGATTTGGAAACTCGCGGCAAAACCTGATCAACTTTCTTGCTCAGTCGCAAAAGATCGTACCGCTTTTAACTCAGGGATTGATAACCGATCTTGACGGTCGCCGCATTGTGCACGACGCTAAGACTGCGGAGGGTGGCTCGGGCGCCCCGCTTTTTGGTCAGGCCGGAAAGGTGATCGGAGTTAATTTTGGCGTATTTACTGAGAACACGGCCGCAAATATGGCCGTGCCCGTTCGGTTCGCTGTCGAATTGTTAAAAAAGGCGGGCTGGAAATCGCCAGAGGAATTGAAACAAGAGGCCGAACAGCTGACACAGACCGGTCAGAACGAAACGAATTCGAACACGGCGCCGCCGAGTAAGCAATAAATCAACTCCCGAATTCGGCTTCGTCTTGCGCCCCCAGCTCAGCGATCTTTACCATCAAATAGTCAGCTATCTCCTTATGGGTTCTCAGACGATCGCCTTTTGAATAGAAGGCCTCTAAGTCTATTTGTTCACCAAACCAGATGCGTATCTTCGGGCCGCCGGTCCAGTTGCCGAGAATTTGTTTAGGCAGATCGTTACCGAGGCCGGCAATAAAGACCGGAATTACTTGAGGTTTCGCCGAGTATATCACCTTGCCAATGCCGGGTTGTGCAGGCAGCATATCGTATGGGCTGCCTTCGAAATTTCGCTTACCTTCAGGATGAAATCCGATAATGTGACCGTGCCCTTCAGAGCTTATCTGCACGAGCCGCCGCATCGAGTACTTATCGAATTCCCGCTTTCTGGCATCTCTCTCCTCGCGAAAAAAAGGCGGGTACATCGAAAACCATCCCATCACCAGATTAACTATCCAGCCAACCGGATTGTCATAAAAAAATTTTGCCCGAACCGGAAAAAAGAGCGTTATAGGCCGCCGCGTCCTACGAAACAAAACGCTCGAAACCGTGTACATATCAAAAAACGAGCGATGGTTGGCGACTAGGACGACCGGGCGTTCGACCTCAGAGTTTTCGACATTCTCGATGCCAAAAACGTTGATTAGATTGTAAGTCGCAAGGTAGATCCATAAAGAGCCGATATGCCGCTGGCAAAATGTCCAGAATCTTTTCCAACGACCTTGATTCATTCGGTGGGTCAATCGAAAACCAAACCGCTCAACAGAGTCAAGCACTATGATCTCGGCCGGCTCCGGGAACAACGGCTTAGCAATTTCCAATTTAGTGGCTGAGGAATCAGACGAAACGAGATTATTGGACATAGCGAAGCAATCAGTTTAGCATCGCCAAGTTCAAAAAAAAATGGAATTGGGTTCAATTGCGATAGACAACGCAAATACTTTTATATACTATGAATTGATAAATTCGTACAAGACTTCGTCGATTGCAAATAGTATTTTCCGCGTTTACTTGCCCCGGCAATATTCCCTGAAGACCTAGATCAAACGAACGCAACGATTTTCGAATTCCAAAAAAAATTAAAAGGAGCCCCTCTGTTTATGAATTCTAAGTGGACACACAATATTATTTTGTCGCTCGTTGCGATAATTTCGATTTCGACAATCACGGTCTCAGCCCAACAAATTGCCTGGTCTGCGAACAATGAAAATATCGCTGCCATCGCGACAGACAAAGGGGTGGCAAGGCAATCATTTCCTAAGGAATTCAAATTGTTTAACTTGGATGAAGAACCGTTTAGGCAGCAGTTGTTTTCTATCGTATCCGGAGAATCGGCAAATCGTTCGACGGTTATTTCTTTACCCAATGCGGACGGAAACATCGAGCAGTTTGAGGTTTTTGAAGCCTCCAATTTTGAACCGGACCTGCAGGCACGATTTCCTGAGATAAGGGCATATTCCGGCAGAGGCATTACGGATAAGTATGCGACTTTGAAGCTAAGCATTTCCCCTCAGGGAATTCAAACAATGGTATTCCGGACGGATACCGAAAATGAATTCATCGAACCATATTCAGCGGGCCACAAAACTTACGCTGTATTCAGAACTTACAGAGAGAAAGGCGGACTGCCATGGGCATGTTCAACAGAGGATAAGGATTTGTTCTCTGTTTGGAATTCCCAGATTCAAAATTCTGATCAGCCGATAAGCAACACCGGTGAATTAAAAACCATGCGCTTGGCTCAGTCGTGTAACGGTGAGTATTCAAACTTTTTTGGAGCAACCAGCCCTGCGCAGGTAGCCTTGGTTTTGGCTGCTTTCAACGCAACTCTCACCCGTGCGAACGGAACTTACGAAAAGGATTTGGCAATACATCTCAACCTTATCGCAAATACGACAGCGGTCATTTACTACGATCCGGCAACGGATCCTTACACAACGCTTGGAAATTGGAATAATCAACTGGCAGCGACACTACTTGCAAATATTGGAGAGGCAAATTATGACATTGGCCATATGTTTGGCGCCTCGGGCGGTGGTGGAAACGCCGGCTGTATTGGTTGTGTTTGTGTTGATGGACAAAAAGGGCGTGGTATTACTTCGCCAGCCGATGGAATACCGATGGGGGATAACTTCGACATAGATTATGTTGTCCATGAAGTCGGCCATCAGATGGGAGCAAATCATACTTTTTCGTTTCAACTTGAAGGTACGGGTCAAAATAAAGAAGTTGGTTCAGGCATCACGATAATGGGTTATGCCGGCATCACATCTCAGGACGTAGCGCCGCACTCGATTGATACGTTTCACGAGACATCGATTGGTCAGATCCAGACTAATATGGCAACAAAACCATGCCCCGTGACGACGGTCATGACTGCAAACGGCCCGCCGGTTGTTGCGCCGGTTAGCAATTTCACTATTCCTATTACTACTCCGTTCGCACTCACTGGTTCTGCAACGGACCCACAGGGTGACCCGATAACATATCAGTGGGAGCAAGATGACAACTCAACGGTTTCGGGAGCTTCCAGTGTTGCATCTCCGACGAAAGCGACGGGGCCAAATTGGTTGACATTTCCTCCGACAGCCTCGCCGACTCGGTTGTTTCCTAAGCTATCGACCATTCAGGCAGGTTTGTTCGTAACGCCGCCGCTTCCGGGCGGTGACGCGGGCGCAAATATAGAAGCATTGAGTTCCGTTTCGCGTACGTTAAAATTCAGGCTAACGGTCCGGGATAATCGTCCGTACGTTGCGTCTTCAACAATCGGGCAAACCCAGTTTACGGATATGACTGTTACGGTTACCAACACCTCCGGCCCGTTCAAGGTTACATCGCCGAATACAGGCATCATGATACCTGGCGGCTCGGTTCAAAACATTACATGGGATGTAGCGGGCACCACGGGCGCTCCCGTGAGTTGTGCGAATGTTAAGATTTCGATGTCGACCGACGGTGGTATTACGTTCCCAACTGTCTTGGCGGCAAGTACACTAAATGATGGTTCCGAAAATGTGAATATCCCACTTGGCGATACTACAACTGCTCGGATCAAGGTCGAGGCAGTGGGAAATATCTTCTTCGACATGTCCGACGCTAATTTTATCGTCTCGGGCGGCGGTGGCACGATCCCGATTACGGTTCAGACCAATCCGGTCGGGCGCTCGTTTACGGTAGACGGGAATACGTTTACAACCACACAGGTCTTTAATTGGCTGCCAAGTACATCGCACACAATCGCCACTACTACGCCGCAAAGCAATGGCTCGACGACATTTACGTTTGCAAACTGGAGCGATGCCGGTGCTATTTCGCACTCGGTCTCGCCAGCCGTAGCGACGACTTATACGGCGAATTTCACATCTTCACCATGTACTTATTCGCTCACTCCAACAAGCCAGAATTTCCCGGTTGGCGGTGGATCCAATACCGTCCAGGTAAACACACAAGCAGGCTGTACTTGGACGGCAGTCTCGAATAACTTGGCCGAGCCGTTGGCACCGGCGGTTACCTTTCCCGGAACGGGAACTGGGGCCATCGCCGACTCTACGGGAGGCCCACAAGTTCCCGGCGCTCCTTTGGATATTACCTTTAATGTGACGGGCATTCCCGTATCGCCTTCCAATGTCGAAGTCAGTATGACCGGCACCCATACGTGGGTCGGTGACCTAAAAGCGGTATTGATCGCTCCAAATGCGACAACATTTACGTTATTTGGCTACACGGGTGCTACATCATCCACCGCTTTCGGAAGCAGCTCCGACCTCGGGGGAACGTATAACTTTAAGGACAGCGCGTCAGGGACCAATTGGTGGACAGCTGCCTTGGCGACGCCGGTTGCTCCAGGTGATTATCGAACAACCCTTTCCGGCCCTACGACTTCCCCGGCGGCCATTACGACTCTGTCAACGCCGTTTGCCGGAATAGGTACGTCGAACGGGAACTGGATTCTGAGAATTACGGATGGCGCAACTGGAGACACGGGTAGCATTTCGGCGGCCTCGTTAAATTTAACGCCGTCAGGACCTCCGCCCTGGATTACGGTCACATCGGGGGCGAGCGGAACCGGTAGCGGGCCGGTGGGTTACAGTGTCGGCGTAAACGGAACGGGTAGTCCCCGCACCGGGACGATAACCATTGGCGGACAGACCTTTACTGTAAATCAATCTAATACAGCAACGGTCGTCCAGTCACGTGCCGATTTTGACGG
>DAIRVI010000093.1:4088-10054 GCA_036802885.1 Pyrinomonadaceae bacterium | reverse complement strand
TCGGGCGGGATGCTCGATGTATATTTTGCAATGCGTTACCTGCAGCTGCGGGATAATGTGTCTGACCTGGCCGGCTCCACACCTTACGAAAACCGCTCGACGCTCGTTACGCTCGAGCGCCTACACGCCAACGGCTCGCTACCGAGCGACGATTTCCGCGACCTCATCGAAGGTTACGAATTCCTTTCTGCCCTCGACCACAATCTCCGCCTGGTCGTTGGCCATACCACCCGACTTCCGCTCGGCAACGAAACTGCTCTGAAAACTATCGCAACCCGAATGAACACGGACTCGTCAGCAGAACTTCTCGAACGCCTAACGCTCCACCGTTTGGCAATTCGAAGCACTTTTGAGAGGCTCCTCAACTAAGCTCGATTCGACAACAACTACGGACGCCCGAAGGCTGCCACTCAGGCAGCATGTCGATTGTGACTGCGGCAACCCCGCGGCCATCGAAAGTGTCGGTTCGGTGCTATCGGTTGTCTGGCCATGCGCTCTCGTGTTACATTTTGCCTGTAACACTAGATTAAGTTCTTTATCGTGGCGTTAGGCCGTCGATCTCTTCGAACGATGAATATTAAAATGCATATTTATCTGGTACTCGTCGGTTTGTTCGCTTTCGGTTGCCTGAACGCCTCATTTTCGCAAACGGCTTAGTCGTAGGTATCTATCGCAGTGAAGCGCGAATCTCATGGAAAATGCGCGAATCAATTCGGGAAAGAATTAGAGCGTTATCAACAAAGTAGTTAGAAAGGGAGATATGAAATGAAAAACATTATGTTTGCGACAGCATTAATGATTTTTGCGACCGTTTACGTTTGCGTCGGACAGGATAAGAAAGCGGACCCCGAGAATCTGCAATATAAGTTGCTGGCCACGACCAGAACCTCTACGATGCAAAAGGAAATAACCGCGACTGCTGCTCAGGGCTACCGAATATTAGTTGGGGCACCTACCAGCGGCTCTGAGATGGCGTTGTTTCTATCGCGGGACGGAACGGTTGCCGAGCCATACCAATACAAACTGCTCGCGACAACGCGAACGGGAACTATGCAAAAAGAGATGAACGAAGCAGCCGATGCAGGCTATCGCCTTATCCCAAGTACGATGATCGCAAAACAACAGCTTTTTGGCGGCGTTGAAATTGTGATGATCATGGAACGCCCGCCAATGGTCAGGAGAAAGTATGAATATAAACTACTGGCCACATCCCGTACATCCACACTGCAAAAGGAAGTGACCGAAGCTAAAGACGCGGGCTACGTTGTTATCGGAATGGTTACGCGTGACGAGAATATGGTTGTGATGGAACGTGAAGTTCCGGTCACTCCGTGATTTGGTGGATCAAGCGACGGTTTCTTCGCTGCCAACGTTTTCAAACCAGCACCGCGTGCAAAAGCGGTGCTTTTTTCTTTTGGATAAAGTAAATTCCGCGGAAACGGTAGGCGTTCGACTAGCATTTTCTGTTCGTCGGAGAGTTCCGCCCAGGACTTCATCTTTTGAGCGTCGCACCTGGGGCAGATTTTTTCGCGTTCGTGAATCATTTATTGGAGCTAATAAATCATTTACTGACGCCAGTGAGCCATTTATTAAAGCCAGTAAGTCATCCATTGGAGCCGATCGTATTCCGACGCGGCCCTCGCGCCGACCCACCTGTCGTAGACAGGTCCGACATCCTCACCGTGTCGCGCATCCCAGGGGGAATAATTAAGAGCTAAGTGTTTATAAATCGCTTGAGATTTGAAACGAGCGAGAAGCGGGCGTAGTATAAACGCAGCGGAAAAACGGTAAGATACATCGGCATTTGCGTTTGGAGGCTGTAAACTCCCGCCATCCGTTATTGATCAAACTCAGTCGAAAGGAGATTTGCATGAAAAAACTAACAAGTTCATTTATCATTTTCTGCATAACGGTGACGTGCAGCATGTTCGGGGTGGCTCAGATACCACCACCGCAAGGAAGATCCGTCATTATCCCGGATGGCACGGAGATCTCGGCGATCACGACCGACACGATTTCGAGCAAAACCGCTCAAGAGGACGACCCGATCACTTTCAAGGTCGACGAGGATGTTGTGGTTGATGGTTCCGTCGTAATAGCGAAAGGTTCCCTTCTAAAGGGCGTCGTTACGAATGCCAAGAAGAGTGGCTTCTTTGGTAAGGGTGGCCAGCTCAACATTAGAGTTGAATCGACCGAGACCATAGATAAACAGAAGATAAAGGTGCGTGCGGCCAAAGGCAAAGAAGGCGACAACAAGACCGGCACGACCGTAGCTCTGGTGATCCTATTCGGGCCCCTCGGGTTTCTCAAAAAAGGAAAGAATGCAGAGATAAAAGAGGGTACAAAGGTAAGAGTCTATACGGACGAGACAAAAACTGTTCAAATCCCAACGATGTAGGTGATAAAATTACGCGTTGACGGTCGAGTCACAGTCCGATTCTTCAAACCAGCACCGCGTGCAGAAGCGGTGCTTTTTTCTTTGGGATAATGTAAATTCGGCGGAAAGCGGCAGGCGTTCGACGAGCATTTTCTGTTCGTCGGAGAGTTCCGCCCAAGCCTTCATCTTATGAGCGTCGCACCTGGGGCAAATTTTTTCGCGTTCGTGAATCATTTGCTATAATCGCTGCGTATCAAGATACGTCCAAGTTTAGCAGATTCCTGTTCACTTACGATGAAAACTAAAACCTTGCTATTTGCGGCATACTGCATACTGCTTACCGCTTTTTGCCAACTGGCTGTCGCTCAGGCGCCGAATCCGCTTGATGAAAAGTTCGACTTCTACACTCGCGGCGAATACCGCGCCGGCGTGCCGCGTCCGCAGTCGATCTTGCGTTATGACGTTGGCGACCATCACACGACCTATGCCCAAATGGAGCAGGTGATCGGCGCAATAGCCGCCGCTGCGCCCGACCGCGTAAAGGTCTACGATATCGGCACGACTAATGAACATCGAATGCAGCATCTGGTCGCGATATCGTCGCCTGAGAATATTGCGCGAATTGACGAGATCAAGGCGAACAACGCCCGCTTGACCGATCCGCGCCGGACCTCTGCCGCCGAGGCAAATGCGATCGCGCAAAATAATCCGTCGATCGCCTGGATGGCATATACGATCCACGGTAACGAATCGTCGTCGTTCGAGGCGTTTATGCAGGTGGTCTATCAGCTTGCTGCGTCGAATGAGCCGGCGACGCTCGATATCTTAAAAAATACCGTCGTACTGGTCGTAACGGGCGAGAATCCTGACGGCCACGAGCGTTTTGTGACCTGGTACAACTCCGTCGCGATAGGCAACGCCGACCGCAATGCCATCGAACATCGCGAACCCTGGGCCATCTGGGGGCGCGCGAGCCATTACCGGTTTAATCTGAATCGCGACACGCTCGTATTTACGCAAAAGGAATCACGCAACCTGCAAAAAGCCTATATGGAATGGAATCCGCAGGTCGCCGTCGATCATCACGGCCAGCCGTCGCAGTATTTCTTTCCGCCGACCGGTTTGCCAACCAATCCGAATCTGCCGCAGCCGGTGACCGCCAAATGGGAGGACCGTTATGGCCGCGCAAACGCAGCGGCCTTTGACGCGAACCGTTGGGATTACTACGTTCGCGACATTTTCGACGCGTTTTATCCGGGTTACTGGGATATGTATCCGTCGCTCAACGGCGCGACCGGAATGACTTATGAAACTGACGGTGGCGGCTTTAAGGGCCTCAGGTGGACACGCGACGACGGGACGATCGTGACACTTCGCTCGTCTATCGCCAAGCATTACGTCGCCTCAATGACGACTCTCGAGACAAATGCGAAGTATAAGGTCGAGCGGCTCAAAGATTTTTACGACTTTCGCGCTAAAGGAATCGCCGATAACGCCCGCTCTAAGATGAAGCGGGTCGTGATCGATCCGACAAGCGATCGTGTAAAGGCAGCCGAATTGATCGAGGTGCTGCGTCTCTCGAATATTGAGGTCAAAGCGGCGTCGACATCGTTCTCGACGTCCACCGCACACACCTATATGGAGAAAGATGCAAAGGCCGTCTCGAAGACCTTTCCCGCTGGTTCCTACATCATCGACCTCGATCAGCCGCAGCGCATCTTCATAAAAGCGATCCTCGAACAGGACACGCCGCAGGACAAGGCATTCGTTGACGACAACATGGCCCGGTTTAAGCGCAATCAGATGCGGGGCAAGGGTCAGCCGAAGGAGGATTATGGATTTTACGACATTACGGCATGGTCGCTGCCGCTTGTATTCGGTGTCGATGCCTACTGGACCGAAGATGTGGGCAGCGTCGCCGGAACAATGGTCGACGCCGAACAACTGGCAGCCGCTAAGCGAGGCAGTGTTTCGGGACGAGCCGCGATCTCGTACGTAATTCCGTACGAGACCGATTCGACCGGTCCGTTTGTCGTGCGTCTGCTCCAAAACGGCTTTAAGGTGGCGGTCTCAACTAAGCAACTGAATGCCGGCGGGCGTAACTGGAAGACGGGCACGTTCGTCGTTCGCGTTTCGCGTAATCCCGACACGATCCATGAGAGCATCGCCCGATTTGCCCGCGAAATGGGAGTAAACGTCACAGCGGTCAACTCAGGATTTCCGGACGAGGGCGACACGAGCGTGGGCGGTGAATCGGTGATCTCGCTTCGCGAACCAAAGATCGTCGTTGCGGCCGACGAAGGCGTGACGCAGGAATCCTACGGATCGCTCTGGTGGACATTTGATAAACACGGCGTAAAATTTACGCCGATGACCCTCTCGTCAATTCGAGGCGGCGGGTTAAAGAACTACAACATTCTGATACTGCCGGACGGTTCGGCGGGAAGGTATTCGAGCGGTTTCGGGGCCAGCGGTATTTCGGCCTTGAAGGAGTTTGCGTCGGGCGGTGGAACGATCGTAACACTTAGCGGAGCCTCGATCTTTGCTGCGTTAAAAGACGTGGGTTTAACTTCGTCAAAACTGGTCGGCAGCGACGAGGACGAAGAAAAGGATAAGTCATCCGACGACAAAAAGGACTCTAAACCGACACCTTCGCCGACGCCCGGTTCGAAGTCGACTGAACCGGCTCCCATCGAAATGAAATCCGACCGCGCCGACGGCATCGCTCCGAGTCTGCCGCCGATCGCTTCGCCGTCCGCAAATGCAACCAAGGTTCCCGAGGCACTTCCGGGCTCGATAATGCGTGCCACGGTTGATCGAACAACTTACTTAACCTTTGGCGTCGATCGCGACGAGATGCCGGTACTGATGGCCAGCGGCTATTTTTTCCGGTACTCGAAAGAGGGCACCAACGCACTCGTTTTTGACGCCAACCCCAAAAAGCCGTTGACCATCTCAGGATTTGTGTGGGAAGGAAATACCGAAAGGCTTCTGAAAGGAACGGCCTACGTCATCGACGAATCCACAGGCAGCGGACACGTCGTGCTATTTGCCGAAGATCCTTTTTTTCGGGGAATGACGCGGGCGATCACACGGCCATTCTTCAACTCGATCATATTTAACGGAGTGTTTTGATGTTCACTATAAAAGCGGGTTATACAGACGATATTGAGGTCAGGTCAGGCATCGAGCAGGTGCGCGAATTCTTCGCGGATATCACGAATTTTGCCGAGATGATGCCCGGCGTGATGCAGATCCACACCGACGCAAATGGCGTCGCACATTGGCGCATTCAGGCTGAGATACCATTTGTCGGTAAAATGCTGCAAAAATTTGCGGTTGAGCTTGCCGAGGATTCGACAGAGCGGATCGAATGGCTTCCGGTCCAGGTCGAGACCGAGAATTTCCTGCGTTATTCGGCAGAGTTTCTGGAAAAGGCCAAAAACCTCACGGTCGTCCGCTTCTCGCAGATGGTCGAGCTTAGGCGCAAATCCGCCCGCGACCTGCATTACCTCGCTGGTCTCGCCGGCGAATCACTCATCAGCAATGAAATGACGATACGCATCACGGAAATGATAAAGATCTTTAT
>DAIRVI010000093.1:0-3988 GCA_036802885.1 Pyrinomonadaceae bacterium | reverse complement strand
CCGGCCGCGATTGCATTTACCGAAATGCCGAAGTTTGCGGCTTCGCGTGAGAGACACTTTGTAAATCCGATCATCGCGGCTTTGGACGTCGCATAGTGCACTGACGTCGGCAAACTCCGCATTGCTCCGACCGATGTAATGTTCAGGATCGAACCGGCACGCTCGCGGATCATCTGTTTGTAAAATGGCTTGGTGACCGCAAAGAGGCTGCCGACATTTGTGTCGACGACCCAATCCCACGATTTGTCCGTCGTCGTCGCAAAATTGTCCGGCTTATTGACCGCAGCGTTGTTGACGAGCACGTTGATCGGGCCCCAGGCCTCTTTGATCTCGCGGGCGATATGCTTCATTCCGTAACGGTCGGTGACCGAAACTTTAAAACCTAAAGCTTTTCGCCCGTGCAATTCAATTTTGGATTTAACCTCTTCGGCAAGATCGTCGCGCGAGTGGTAATTGAACGCAACATCCGCACCCTCACGTGCAAATACCTCGCAAATAGCTGCTCCGATACCACGTGTGCCGCCCGATACAAACGCACGTTTTCCCTCAAGTAACAGGCTCAATTCGTAATTCTCCGATTGCCGAAATTAGTAAAATTCCAAAAGAAAAGGGTAATGAAATAGAGCAACCCTGACAAGCTCCCAAGTCCGAATATAGTATTCAGGCGGCCGCCCTGGCCCGTGTAAATGGTTGCGGGAGCAAAGCGTTTATCTCGCGAATGATCTCGTCGGTCGAGTTTGGCATAGTCAGCCCCATCGTCGCCGCTTTCATGCGCGAGTACTCTCCGTTATCGATCAAGAGGTTTTGGATCGTCGGTACGATATCGATCGAACGTCTTAGAAGTATTCCCGCACCGCGATTTTCGATCATCTTCACCGTGCCCGCTTCTTGCGGCATCGGTGGCGTCGTTGCGTCGGCAATGATCGGCAGACGGCATGCCAGTGCCTCGAACGTAGTGAGCCCCCCGAGCTTCGAGATCATTACATTCGCCGACTGCATTAGTTTCTCGACCTCGTCGGAATAACCGATGACCTTGACCGGGAAATTGGCAAGTTTTGCGATCTCTTCGGCCTCAAGTCGTAGCTCCTCGTTCTTACCCGCGAGAAATATGGCCTGCACGTCGAGATCGCCACGAACCAATTCTTTAAAAATTCGCGGAATGTTGCCGCCGCCCATTAATCCCGCATTTACAAAGATCGTAAATTTCTCGGGATCGAGTCCGTAGATACGGCGGGCGCTCTGTGCGTCTATTTCGTTCACCTCGCGGAATTTTGGATTAACCGGCATACCCGAGATCTTGATCTTTTCGGGTGAAATTCCATAATCCAGGAGCTGGTCCCGAGCGTCTTCGTTAGCGACGAGATAAAGCGAGACGTCGTCACACGCCCACGCTTTCCAAAAGCCGTAACACGGATCCGTAACAACAGTTACGAGCGGAACCTGCTCCGCCAAGTTCAGTTCTTTCAGGATACGGGCAAAGATATGCTGCGTCAGAGGATGGACGCTGACGACGATGTGAGGGCACCATCTATCAAACTGCCCTCGAACATATCCAATGCAGCGTTTCTGCACAAACTCGCGGGTCTCCGGCCGGATCTTGTTCATCACCCAGTAAAGATACTTCATCCAATGCTGCTTGTTTTGAAGCATCCAATTGTAAACGCCGACCAGCTTTTCCGTAATGTGGTGCGCGTCTTCGACAGCCTTGATCGTGCGAACGGCAGTCGACTCGCCCTTCCAAAATTTTTGCAGCCCATCAGCTATCGATTGCGCAGCGGAGCGGTGACCACCGCCAGTGTCGGATGAGATAATTAAGATTTTAGGAGTATTGGGCATCGAAAGGAATTCTACGCCTTCACGGCCATTTCTTTTGGCTGCGTCTGATCCACGCACATTTCTTTCGCGGCTTTCTTCATCTGCTTTTCGAGCTTCTTGATCTTGACCAGATGCCCGGCGTTGAACGGCAGCGACGGGTAGAAACAGTTCGATTCGTGTGTGCAAAAACAACCCGCACCGGCCTCTTTGCGGCGCTCTTTCATCAGATCGGTCTGCCACGCCGACTGAAAATTCCAATCGTAATCACGCAAATTCAATACGTCGGATTTGTTCTCGCAGGACGAGAGTGCTCCATTATCATAAATAACCGCGCCCGCACTTCCGGCGTAGCACTTAAGTTGAGCCTTATTCTCTTCTTTCGTTTTTGCGATCAGGTCGTGCATATAGATGTCGACCGCCGCCTTAAAAAAGCCCGATTTGCCGCCGTAATTATTCTTTAACGCAGCGTTCTTTGTGTCCTCAAGGATCATTTGTGAAAGCTGGCCGTAACGCTTGTGGTCAAAATCCAGTTCATTCGGATCGGCCGATGGCGGGCGAATGTAGTTGATATTGACTTTATCGGGCTTGAGGTCGTGCTTCAAAAAATCATACCAATCGAAGATCGTGTCCTCGTTCGAGTGCATCACACACGTGCACGTCTGTATATCGAGCTGCGGATATTGCTCGCGTTTCATCTGCTGCAGCGTACGGGCCGTATGAATGGCTTTGTCCCAACTTCCCTCTTTGCCGCGGATTTTCTCATGTGCGGCCTTCATCCCGTCAATGCCAAGTGCGACGCTGACGTTTAGCTTTGGGCATTCGTCCATGATCCGCGCTACGTCCGGGAAGATGCGTGGATGAATCTGTCCGTTCGACATCAGGTAAACCGAGTCAAGCTTGTTGTTTTCGTAGAATGAGCGAACGATTTCCGGCAGATCTTTCCGGGTAAACGGCTCGCCGCCGGCCAGCACCAGAACGCCCAGATTGCCGCCCAATGTTTCCGAGATGCGAGCGATCTCATCCGCCTTCATCTGCAGCTTTTTACGCGGCCGGTCATCGAGCTCTTCGGTAAAAAAGCAATGCGTGCACCGCATATCGCAGACGCTCGTCACTAAAATATTGAGGAACACAGGCGAGATCGGCTTGCCGACCACTATGCTCGCGTATCGTTTGAAAATCTCTTTTGTCGCAAAATCCATTTATTTATCCCTTATCGTATCCGCTGCGGGGTTTGATGCGAATACAACACACCGCGTTTAAATGTATCTTATCCGCACCAATTTCGGCAACAAGCGCTTACGCGATAGAATGGTCATATGTTCCGCCGCGTTTATCTCGATAATAGTGCTACCACGCCTGTCGCACCCGAAGTCGTTGAGGCGATGATGCCCTATCTGACGGAAAAATTCGGCAATGCGTCGAGCATCCATTTTTTCGGGCAGGAGGCTCGCGCAGCCGTCGATAAAGCGCGACATCAAGTCGCCGCCCTCATAAATGCTAGACCAAACGAGATCGTTTTCACATCCGGCGGCACTGAGGCCAATAATCTGGCTATCCGCGGCCTCATCGAAGCACGCGTCGGTAGCCCGAACGTTAGTAAGGGCTCATCGCAGCAACCTCACATTATCACCTCAGCGATCGAGCATTCGGCCGTAAGAAATGTCTGCGAGGACCTGGAGAAAAACGGTTATTCGGTGACTTATTTACCAGTGTATGAGAACGGCATTGTCCTGATCGATGACGTAGAAGCTGCAATTACGGATGATACGGCGCTGATCTCGATAATGACCGCGAATAATGAGATAGGGACGATCCAACCGGTCGTCGAGATCGGGCGGCTTGTGAGATCGCTTCGCGAAACCGGGCGAAAGATCTGGTTTCATACCGACGCAGTTCAGGCCGCCGGAAAGATTCCGGTCGATGTTGTAGAGATCGGCTGCGATCTGCTTTCGATATCGGCACATAAGATCTACGCTCCAAAAGGCGTCGGGGCGTTGTACGTGGGGCGCGGGATACGACTTCATCCGCAAAATATTGGTGGCCGTCAGGAACGCGAACGGCGTGGCGGCACGGAATCGGTGCCAAGCATCGTTGCGTTTGGTAAAGCGTGTGAGATGGCACAGGTCGAGCTTGCAGAATCCGCAGAGAATCTTCGCGGCTTGAGAGACAGCTT
>DAIRVI010000092.1:0-10210 GCA_036802885.1 Pyrinomonadaceae bacterium | reverse complement strand
CACAGGTCGAGCTTGCAGAATCCGCAGAGAATCTTCGCGGCTTGAGAGACAGCTTCGAGAGCAAGGTTGGCGAGGCGGTGTCGGATATCGTCTTTAACGGCGATCGCAAACAACGCCTGCCTAATATCTCGAACATCTCATTCCGCTCCGTCGAGGGCGAAGGCCTGCTTATAAATCTCGATATGCAAGGCATCGCAGTCTCGACCGGCTCTGCCTGTTCGTCCGGCTCGCTCGAACCATCGCCCGTCATTCGAGCCCTCGGCCGCGACGACCAACTCGCCCGCGGAGCTATTAGATTCAGCTTTGGCCGCCTTAACACCGCCGAAGATGTCGATCGTGTGCTTGAAGTACTACCCTTAGCAATTCAAAACCTCCGGCAGCTATCACCAATTTCGCAACGATCACTCCAATAAAAAAAGCCTGTCGGTTTCCCAACAGGCCTTTTCCTCCCGGTGTTGAATCTTATTAGTGACTAGTCGCTTACGATTATTCCGCAGTTGACTGCCGAGTTACCGGTTTTATCCGAAACAAGGATTCCGGTAAAATCTGAAACCAGGATTCCGGTAAAATCTGAGACGATGATTCCGGTAAGGTCTGAGACGATGATTCCCCAATCCGTTTTCGTCTTCGTTTCTGAACATGGATTTTCACCTGTGCTCACGTCCGAAACTATGATGCCGCCGTTTGCAAAAGTTACTCCGAAGGCCATGACCGTTACTAAACCAACTGTTGATATCCAACCTTTTAATGTATTGTTTTTCATTTTCTTTCTCCTCAAAGTTTTTTTTGGTTCAAAGCCCATTGGCTCCGTTCTGCTCTTGTCTATTACAATCGGCGTGCCAAAGCGTGCCATAGATCCCATCAATGGAGTAACTCTAATAAATACAGACGTTTACAAGCCGTTCATCCCGTCACGTTTCCAGAATTTGGATTCAAGTATGGTTGAATACTTAGTTTCCACTTTTTCTGCAAATTGTCGTTTAGGCCAATAAATTATTGAGTCTCGAACAATTGCATACTAGTTATACACTTCTTGGCGTATAACTAGTATACAAATCAGAGGTTAACGCTAGGTTTTTTTGTAGTCATTAACAACTAAGAATGCTAAAATACAAGAGGTGAGTTTGCCAGAACTCTCTTCCCCCAGTCGCCTTATCCCATTAATTACTTTCCAGTTATGAACCGAGAGACCATTTCAGATTATGTAAAAGGGACCGTCATCGTTCTCGGAGCGGTCTGCCTGACCTTGGCATTAGTCTACTTGCCGGTAGGTTCGGTTAGCTGGGGATTTCTAATTGTACTTGTCCTAGCCCTGTTCGTGGCTCCGCGGATCAGCCTTACGCTGCCGCGTTCCAAGTTTACGATTAGTTTTTCGGATTTGATCATCTTTCTGTCGTTTTTGGTTTACGGCGGCGAAATGGCAATTTTGACTGCTTTTGTTGTTACCGTCGCAAATTGTGTCTATTTAAAAAGTCGGAAAATCATATCTGGTAGTCTAATCGTCCTCTTCAATTCGTCACTCACGGCCATCGTAACAGCTGTCAGTTATGGCGTGCTGATTCTGTGTTTTGGTGCCAGTGAACCGAATCTACAAGTCGTTGACACCCGAACGTTGGTAGCGATACTTGGGCTGCTGTCGCTGAGTCAATTCTTTGCGTCGTCGATCTTCGTCGCGGTCTATCGCAATATCAAAACGAATGGAAGCGTCTGGGAGATATGGAAAAAACAATGCCTTCCGAGTTCGCTCACTCAATTTGTTGGTGCCGGCTTAGCAGGAATTGCTTATAAGCTGATCCACTCATCGGATTTTCTTGTAATTGGTATCGCGGCCGTTGGTTTGACATTGGTCTATATCAGCTACCGCCAGTCGATAGGCGAAGTCAACGAGGCGATCAACCAAGCTGAAGAAGCCGAACGGGCGAAAGCCGAAACCGAACGGACGCTCAGAATTGAGGCAGAGACAAACGCATCTAAGCTGGCTGTCGCTCTCGAAAAAGAAGAACTGGCTAACGACGCACTTCGCCAAAGCGAAAAGGACCTGCAGCACGCGGCCCTATACGATGCGCTTACCAATCTCGCCAATCGGCGACACTTCGGTGATGTTCTTCGAAAACTCATTGACGAATACAAGGCGGACCCCTCCAAGACATTTCAGGTACTCTTTCTTGATATTCGAAAATTTAAGAATATCAATGACAGCCTCGGTCATACTCTCGGCGATAGGATCTTGACGATCGCCGCCAAGAGGTTTGTCGGAATGCTCAATTCGACGGATATGGTCGCGAGGATCGGCGGGGACGAATTCGCGGTAATTCTTAAGAACGTTTCGACTTCTGGCAAAGCTATGAAAGTCGCCCGTCGGCTCTACGACCACATCGCGCAACCATTTTCACTTAGCGGCAACCATATCTCGATCAGTGTAAATATCGGCATCGCGCCGTGTGACATCGAATACAACTCACCCGAGGAGGTCCTTCGCGATGCTGACATCGCGATGCATTATGCTAAAGAGAAAAATACAGGAATCGAGTTGTTTACAAAGGAGCTGCGCGTTCGCTTCCTTGAACGAATCCGGCTTGAAAATGACCTTCGGATCGCGATCGATCGCGACGAGCTCTCAATGTACTATCAGCCGCTCGTCAACATTCAGGATGGTTCGCTGCTAGGATTTGAAGCTTTGTTGCGCTGGAACCACAGGGAATTTGGCAATATACCTCCGAACAAATTCATACCGATCGCCGAGGAGTCAGGCCTCATTATCCCGATCACAGTCTGGATATTACAGGAAACTGCAAATCAATTGGCGAAGTGGCAGAAGATCAGTCCCACATATAACGATTTGATCGTAAGCGTCAATATTTCGGGTAAGCATCTCTCAAACGATGATCTGATAGATGATGTAGAGAACGCTCTCGCCAGCTCAAAGATCTCGCCATCGTGCCTAAAACTCGAGATCACGGAAAGCGCTGCGATGGAAAACGCCGAATTCACGATTAGCGTGCTCAATCGGCTAAAACATTTGGGCGTTCAGCTCAGCATCGATGATTTCGGCACTGGTTATTCCAGCCTGAGCTACCTCCACCGCTTGCCGTTCGATACGCTTAAGATCGACCGTTCGTTCGTCTACAGCGTCGGCGAGAGCGGTGAGAATTCTGAGATCCTGCAGACAATAATCTCGCTCGCAAAAAGTCTCAAAAAGAAAGTCATAGCCGAGGGTATCGAGACCGAATCGCAGTTGTCCCTGCTGCAAAATCTCGGCTGCGATTACGGACAGGGTTATTTGCTTGCACGACCGCAGACCAAGGAAAATACCGAAAAGGCTCTCTATGAGCGTAAGAGATGGCTGCCGGATGGCCCCGAGGATGCCACGTATGACGCTCCTGAGACGGCATCCGTTGAAGAAAACCTCCCCGTTTTTTAAATTTTATTTCGGTGGACCAAGCGTAATTTTGTTTTAACCCCCTCGCGCTCTATACTAATCGAAATCAATTTCGAATAGGAGATAGAACGCGAAATGTTTAAGAGAACCCTTGCCTTTGTCATCATATGCACTTTTCTGGCCTCGACGGCCGCCGCACAATCTAAGCTACAATATCCCAAGCCCCGCCGCGGGAATCAGGTCGATGAATATCACGGCACTAAGGTCTCGGACCCGTATCGTTGGATGGAAGATACCGAATCATCTGAGACACGAGCGTGGATCGACGCGGAGAATAAGCTTACCAACACATACCTCTCGACTATTCCACAGCGGGAGAAACTAAAGAACCGCCTGACGGAAATCTGGAATTACGAGAGATACTCAGCGCCGTCGAAAATAGCAGACAATTTCTACATTTATTCAAAGAACGACGGCCTGCAGAACCAGAGCGTTCTTTATAAAGCAACATCAACGAGCGATCCGGGGAGTGTTTTTTTTGACCCAAACAAACTGAGCGCCGACGGCACGGCAGCGCTGAGCGGTTCGTCTTTTACCGATGACGGCAAGTTGTGGGCGTATGGCGTGGCGGTCGCGGGTTCGGATCGCACGGAATGGCACATTATGGACGTCGCCACAGGCAAATTGCTTCCAGACACTCTATCGCCAAACCGGCAGGGCGGAGTGTCCTGGCTAAAGGACAATTCCGGCTTTTTCTACAGCGGCTATCCGCCCGTTCCAAAGGGAAGCGAGTTAAAAAGTAACACCTTTTTTCAACGGCTCTACTTCCACAAACTCGGAACGCCGCAGTCTGATGACGATGTCGTGTATGACCGACCCGACAACAAGGAGTATTTTATTGGCGCCCGTGTCACCGAGGATGGTCAATACCTCATGATCAATGTCGGCAAGGGCACTGAGCAGATGAATATGGTCTACTTCAAACGTCTGCAGGCCGACCGCGCGCCGATAATGCCGCTGATCACCGATCTGAAAAACAGTTATTCGTTTATCGGCAACGACGACGACGTGTTTTATTTTCTTACCGATCGCGACGCTCCGCGCGGCAAGGTCGTTAAGGTCAACGTTCAACCACGTATTCCGAAATGGGAAGATGTTATTCCAGAATCTGCGGATACATTGGATGGTGTCGATTTCGTCAACAACCAGTTCGTCCTGAACTATCTAAGCGACGCTCGCACAAAGATCAAGATCTATGAGACGAGCGGTGATTTCGTCCGCGAAGTTGAGCTCCCGGGCATCGGCACTGCCAATGGTTTTGGCGGCAAACGAAAGGACACTGAGACGTTTTACAGTTATTCCAGCTACAACGCTCCGCCGACGATCTATCACTACGATCTAAAAACAGGCAAAAGCACGCTTTATCGAAAGGCTAACGTCAAGTTCGACCCGTCTCAGTTTGAGGTGAAGCAGGTTTTTTACACGAGTAAAGATGGGACAAAGGTGCCGATGTTCATCACGTACAAGAAAGGAATAAAGCTCGACGGTAAAAACCCGACCATCCTATACGGTTACGGCGGTTTTAACGTCCCAATAACGCCGGGCTTTTCGATTGCACGAGTCGCATGGCTGGAAATGGGCGGCGTTTATGCGGTCGCCTGCCTGCGCGGCGGGAGCGAATACGGCAAAACCTGGTGGGAAGGCGGTTCCCGGCTCAAAAAACAAAACGTCTTTGACGATTTTGCGTGGGCCGCCAAATGGCTGATCGCAAACAAATACACCTCGACGCCGAAACTCGCCATCAACGGCGGCTCGAACGGCGGTTTGCTTGTCGGCGCCGTTCTCAACCAAAACCCTGGGCTTTTTGGTGCGGCGGTTCCGCAGGTCGGTGTTATGGATATGCTGCGTTTTGATAAGTTCACGATCGGCTGGGCGTGGAAATCGGATTACGGCGATCCGACCAATGCGGCAGATTTTAAGGCAATGTACGCGTATTCGCCGTACCACAACGCAAAGCCCGGAACGAAATACCCCGCGACGCTTATTACCACCGCCGACCACGACGACCGTGTCTTCCCCGCGCACAGTTTTAAATATGCCGCAGCGATGCAGAATGCACAGGCGGGCAATTCGCCGGTATTGATCAGAATAGAAACAAAAGCGGGACACGGGGCCGGCAAACCAACCTCAAAGCAGATAGAGGAAGTCGCTGATATTTATGGATTCTTGATAAAAAACCTCGGAATGCAGTAACGGAAGTTTACCGGTGGAATGTGCAGAATTCCTTGGGTTCTTCGCCCGCCCGGAAAGTCCGCGACTGCTTATCCGGACAATTTACAGTTCCGCGTAGCCCCGTGACAGGGCATATCATTATCGTCACCACTCGTTCGGTTTGGGCCGCGGGAGCTCGAGCCTGCCCCGGCGGAGACCAGCCGCCCGGCGGTTCGGTGCCGTCCTGCCAGGTTTCCGACAGCGGCGATGGAGATGGCGTCGGAGCAGCTTGGGTTTCCTCGTCGTATGGAGTTTCTTCGGGAATGGCAAGTATCGAGCGATTTGGCACCGTGCCCGCGATAAAAAGCTCAACACGTCGAAATTCAGCCGGCACATCCGTCACAAATATCTCTTTCGGCTCGGGCGGCGGCTCGTCGTAATACTGTTCAAGGTTAGCATCCTTTGGCCGAACCGGTGTCGGAATCGGCGTTGGCGTTGGCGAAGCGTCGGCCATTGGGTCGAGTTCGCGAATCAAGGCGCCATTGCGTATGTCGATCTCGGCCTTGCGAATATTTGCCGGCATTGCCCAATCACCGTTCCAATCCGGATGCATTGCAAGTGCTTCTTTCATAAAATCAGCCCATACAGGCATCGCCGAATCGGATCCCTTCATACCGAGATCGTCACCGTTGTCGAAACCAACATATACCACGCAAACAAGTTCGGGCGTAAAGCCGGCGAACCAACCATCACGTGACGTTCCGGTTTTACCTGCAAATGCCGTCTTGCCCGCCACGTTGCGAAAGCCCCAGCCTTGCACCTGCGCCGCAGTACCGCGATTCACAACATCCTTTAGAATGTCGTCCATTACGTACGCAACGTCCGGACGGACCACACTTTTTCGGTCAGGCATAGGCTGAATGGTCGTACGCCCTTCGCCGCTGGTTACGCGAGTGATGGGCGTCGGCAGAACGCGGTCGCCCAAATTGGCAAACGTGGTGTACGCGGTCGCAACCTGGAGTGGTGTGGCCTCGGCCGTACCCAGCGCCATCGACGGATAAGCCCGTTCGACTTTTGGGAAGCCGGCTTTGCTGGCAAGATTCATCACCTTGCCAATATTTACCTGCATAGCAACGTCCACCGTGATCACATTCTTGCTCTTAACCAGTGCGTCACGAAGAGTCGTCTCTTTATTCGAGAAAAAGTCGCCGAAATTGCCCGGCGCGTAGCTGTCCTGATTAAAGGTAAAGGTCTTTTTCTCGTCCTTAAACACGCTCGCCGCCGTCAATTGCCTTGAACTCGAATCATAAGCAGAATTAATCGCCGCAGCGTATACAAATGGCTTGAAAACGGATCCGGGCTGACGCATCGCATCGGTCGCACGGTTAAACTGGTTAGCCATATAATCACGGCCGCCGACCATCGCAACTATCTCGCCCGTCTTTGGTCTTATTGCGATAAGCGCAGCATTCAGGCTTCCCTTTTCCTTTTTTGGAAAATGCTTATCCAGCGCGGCGAGTCTCTTATTCACGATATCGTACGCTATTCGCTGCAGGTCGGGATCGATCGATGTATAAACTCGCAGATGCTGCAATGCCTCGGGGTCAGCAACCAGTTTTGGCAATTCCTCGATCGCATATTGCGAAAAATACGGCATTCCCTGCAGATCCCTGGTGTTTGATATCTGCTTTAGTTCAAGGGCTGTATTTCGACTCTCGGTCAATTGCTGCGGCGTTACCTCTCCGGCTTCGAGCATTGAGTCGAGTACCTGATTTCGGCGTTCCCGAACGCGGTCGGAATTTTTGAAGGGATTATAACGGTTTGGGCTTCGAATTATACCGGCGATAAATGCGGCTTCCGGCAGGCTGAGCTGTGACACGTCCTTGCCGAAATATGCGTTCGACGCCTCACCGACGCCGTAGATCGACACGCCGGATTGCTGGCCAAGGTAAATCTGATTGGCGTAGAGCGTAAAGATCTCTTGCTTAGACAGACGCGTCTCGAGTATGAGCGACATATACGCCTCAGTGACCTTTCTCTCAAGCGTCTGATCGCGGTTGAGCAGCAGATTTTTGACAAGTTGCTGCGTTATAGACGAGCCGCCCTGATTCGCAAGCGGTCCTTGATCGTCACCATCATATCGACGCCAAAGGGCACGTGCAATTCCGCGAAAATTTACGCCGTAGTGCTCGAAAAAGGCGCGATCCTCGGTAACGGTTATAGCCTTGATAAGATGTGGAGGCAGGTCGTTAAAGCTCACCGTTTTACGCCGGCCGTCGCCCTCAGCGGCGATCGAACTCAATATTTTGGGTTCGAGTTTAGTCTCATCGACCGAACTACCCGAGTCTCGATTACCGATGGCGGCGATCGATTTCAGGTCCTTTGAAAACTTAACTGTCAGGGCAGGAAACACTTTCTTACCATCGATAGATCCGGTCATTCCGGGCTCGATGCCGACCACATCGCCCTCGACCGAATAACGACTTCGCGAGGCGTCAGCCTGATTGTTCCGCTCAATATATCCGGCGGATTTCAGATAATCCACGAGTTCGGGAATCGAGATCGCTTCGCCCGTTTTCAGCGTCTTAGGTGCGGAATAAATGCCCGCCGATGCCGTGAATACCTCGCCGCTCAGTAACTTACGGTCGATGCGGTCAGAAAACTCAAACCAAAAATACGTCAGGGTCAAAAACGCGCCTAACAACAGGAACAGCGCGGCTGAAATCGTCCATCCGTTGAATATTAAACGCAGGGTTCTGCGAAATCTGGATGGCGGCGGAGCCTGAAATGCCGCACCTCGCCGTGCCTTTACCCATCCCTTGGGCGGCATCTTTGATCGAGAGATTTTTACCGGTAAGTTATCCTGCATCTAAGGGTTGGAAATACAACGGCGAAGTGAGATTATCACTTTGGCGGGTGCCATCAATATATTAGCGAGTTTTGCCCCGCAATGTCGAACTAATTCTGGTGTTATGACTGTCGGCATCTTCTCCACTTTTACTCAGATCACTCGCCGAAAGTTGACCTTTGCGGCAGCGACCGTCTGCGTAATGATAGCGATCGGGGCCGTCGGCTTCAGATTTTTTGAGCAACTCTCATGGCTCGACAGCTTTTATACTTCGGCACAGACTGTTACGACGGTGGGTTACGGCGATCTCGCTCCTGTTACGGTTCCGGGTCGGATTTTCGCTATTCTGTTGATGTTGACCGGAGTCGGCACGGTACTCTTCGGACTGACTGTGCTCGCACAGGCCGTGATTCAGTCCGAAATGGTCGAGGCCCTCAGCCAACGCCGCAAACTTAAAGAAATGGAAAAACTAGAAGGTCACTATATCGTCTGCGGTGCCGGTCGCGTTGGCCGTCGCATAATTCGCAACCTTGAAAGGCAAAAGCTGCCGCACGTCATCATTGAAAGAAACGAGAGCCGGCTTTCAGAGCTCGACCCGAATAGCATACACATCATCGTCGGCGATGCGACATCCGAGGAGAATCTGATCAAGGCAGGTGTAAAACAAGCGCGAGGGTTGGCGACTTGTTTGCCGGACGATGCGGCAAACGTTTATGTCGTATTGACAGCCCGCGGACTCAACCCGGACCTCCATATCGTCGCCCGTGCGGTCGAGGAACAAGCCGAACCCAAGCTCATAAGGGCCGGTGCCAGCCGCGTCGTTGCTCCAACGATCATCGGCAGCCAATCGATGGCAAGGGCACTGTTAAAGCCCGCGATCGCAGATTTTATGGATTCGATCGTAGCGGAGACGCTCGACCTTGTTTTTGAAGAGATAGCGGTCGATTCGACCTCACCTTACGCCAACAAATGCCTCAAAGACACGAATCTGATGAGCGAGTTGAGTATGATCGTGGTGGCGATTCGGCGAAAGGACGGTGAGCTTGCGTTCCATCCGAACGGCGAGACAATTGTCAATGCCGGTGATCTGCTGATCGTCATTGGCAAGGCAGAGTCGGTTCGCCATTTGGTAGAAACAAACAGGAAATGAAGATTCTCGTTACCGGCGGCAGTGGTTTCCTTGGTACGCATGTCCGGCGTTTCCTCAATGCAGACGACCTGTCGAGGCGGTCTGGACACGATATATTGAATCATCAAGACGCCGCATTGGTTCGCGAATATGACGTCGTAATACATCTCGCCGCAATTTTGGATAAGTCCCCCGAAGGCGCAGAACAGGTTTTTCGTACCAACGTTGACGGCACGGTCAATCTCTTACGGGAAATGAACGAAAATTCGGTTTTCATTTTTGCATCGACAAAGGATGTGTATGGGCGGTTTGCAGACAATTTTGCTACAGTACCGGAATCGTGCCCAACCTTGTATGCTGGTCAATCGGCGCTTGAATGGTCGAAACTGATCGCTGAAAGATATGTCGAATATTACGCAAACGCAAGAAATTTCCGCTCCTGCATTTTCCGCCTTTCAACCGTTTATGCGAGAGCCAACGAGGGTAACACGCCAAATTTTGTCGGCCATTATGTAAACGCTATCAACAAAGGTGAGCCAATCAAGCTCTCGTCAAACGGCAGTCCGATCCGCGACTTGCTGCACGTGGACGACCTTTCGCGATCGTGCGTCGCATTTGCGGAATCGATCATAAAGCACGGGCT
>DAIRVI010000091.1:0-10490 GCA_036802885.1 Pyrinomonadaceae bacterium | reverse complement strand
CGCCAAGAATGTTTTGACCTTCGCTGCCGACCAGGAAGCGAGATTTGTCTCTGTGCGGTTTACCGATTTGATCGGTTCGTGGCATCACCTCACGTTTCCCATCGACCAATTGACTACGGACAGTTTTGAGGACGGATTCGGATTTGATGCGTCCTCGCTCAGAGGATGGGCCGCGATCCACGAATCTGATATGCTGCTCGTGCCCGACCCGTCGCGGTTCTGGGTCGATCCATTTACCGAGGAAACGACGCTGTGCCTGATCGCCAACGCCGTCGATCCGATCACGAAAGAGGGATACTGGCTCGATCCGCGTTCGGTCGCCAGCCGCGCCGAGAGCTATCTGAAATTTACGGGCATCGCTGACACGATCAATGTCGGGCCGGAAGCGGAATTTTTTATTTTTGACGAGGCACGCTTTCACAACAATCAGAATTCGGCAGGATATTTCTTCAACTCTGAGGAAGGGCATTGGAATTCGGGCCGCGTGGGCGATGAGACCAACCCGAATTACGGCTTTCACATTCGTCCAAAAGAGGGATATGTGCCCGTTTCGCCGCTCGATTCGCTGGTTGACATCCGTAATACAATCTCATCGATCCTCGGCGAGGTCGGTATAAACGTTGAGTGTCACCACCACGAAGTCGCCACGGCCGGACAATGCGAGATCGATTTCAGGTTCTCAAACCTGCTGCACACGGCGGACAACGTAATGCTCTTCAAATACGTAGTCAAAAACACCGCGCACGCCGCAGGTAAGACCGCGACCTTTATGCCCAAGCCGCTTTATGGCGACAACGGGTCGGGCATGCACTGCCACCAATCGCTTTGGAAAGACGGCCAGCCGTTGTTCGCCGGCGATCAGTATGCGGGCCTTTCGGAAATGGCAAAATTCTATATCGGCGGGCTTTTGAAACATGCTCCGGCGCTGGTTGGTTTTGCTGCACCGACGACGAATAGCTACAAACGGCTTGTGCCGGGATTTGAAGCCCCGGTGAATCTTGCCTACTCGGCACGCAACCGCTCGGCCGCCGTGCGAATTCCGATGTTTTCGACGTCGCCAAAAGCCAAACGGCTCGAATTCCGTCCGCCCGATCCGTCTTGCAATCCGTATCTGACCTTCGCTGCACTCTTAATGGCGGGTCTCGACGGCGTGCAAAACCGGATCGATCCAGGTGCGCCGCTCGACAAAGATATTTACGACCTGCCGCCCGAGGAATTGGCGAACGTGCCGTCACTGCCTGGTTCGCTTGACGAAGCGTTGGTTGCGCTCGAGAACGATCACGACTTCCTGCTTAAGGGCGATGTTTTTTCGACTCAGCTCATCGAACGTTGGATCACGTACAAGCGCGACAACGAGATCACGCCGCTTCGGCTGCGTCCGCACCCACTCGAATTCGCGATGTATTACGACATTTGAGAATCGAGAATGTTAAATAATGGTCAGGTACCGGAATACGCTACCGGTAGCTGACTTTTTGTATTAACGACTATAAAGCAAAAGATCGGGCAAGCTTTATCTTAGAAAAGGGGTGGTTCGTTAACGTCCCAGCCGATCGTTTTGAGGCAATAGATTCGGTTTCGATCGTAACACTTCGCGAGATAGCCGGTATCAAAGTGACCGAACCGCGTAGTGCCCGATTGAGTTCGAAACCAACTGATAAGAAAAAGCCCGTGCATTGAATTTAGGATATTGTATAATCTGTTTTGTCTATGGATAAGTACTCGATAACCTGTCCTTGCTGCGAAGCCGTTCTAACGATCGATGCAAATACCGGAGCGCTCCTTGCCCACGAAGCTAAGAAGAAAGTTCTCGGCTCTTTCGAAGATCTGAAGGGCGAAATGAGCAAACAAAAGGAGCATCGCGAACAGATATTTGCTCAGGAAATGTCTTCCGTAAAGGACCGCGAACGGCTTTTGGAGGAGAAATTCAAAGAGGCGTTAAAACGCGCCGACACAGATTCAGACACGCCCTACAGAAACCCTCTCGATCTCGACTAATAATGACCACGCCCATCGAAGCTGTTTCTCGGATTCGTAACGTAAGAGAACGGATAATTGTCGCCCTCGATGTCGATTCGGCGGACGAGGCGAGAGAGGTTATGGGGGAATTGCACGGCCATGTCGGTGCTTTCAAGATCGGCCTTCAGTTATTTACGGCAGCAGGACCAGAATTTGTGCGGAAGGTCGTGAATGCGGGTAACAAAGTGTTTCTCGATCTCAAGTTCCACGACATTCCAAATACGGTTGCGAAAGCGTCTGTCGAGGCCGCGAGGCTCGGGGTTTGGATGTTCAACATTCATGCGGCGGGCGGCACTGAAATGATGCTGCAAACCGTAAGAGAAGTTAATGAGGATTGTGAGCGTGAGGAAATAAATAGGCCGCTTATCATCGGCGTGACCGTCTTGACGAGTGCGAATAACGAGGCGATGCAAGAGATTGGCGTAACGGGCGATGTGGCATCTCAGGTTGTAAAACTCGCACAGCTTGCCGCAAGCTGCGGTCTTGATGGTGTGGTCGCGTCGCCGCGAGAGGTCGGAGCTGTGAGAAACGCGGTGCCAGATTCCGGCTTTTTGATCGTAACGCCGGGAATAAGACCTGCTTTTGCAACAGATGACGACCAAAAGCGTGTAACTACGTTTGGGTGCGCCATTGCGGGCGGCTCGGATTACGTCGTCATAGGACGCCCGATCGTTCAAGCAAAAGATCGACTCGCGGCCCTGGACCAGATCGTCGCAGAAGTTTGAATCGAGTTTTCATGAGCATCAAGAGACATTCATCAGTTTTTTCCCGACCTCGGTTGGTCGATATCGTCCCAATCACGGGAATGCTCGTGTTGCTCATCATTGGTTGGAGCGCAGCTGGCTCAAACCAGGCGGCGGCTCAAACAACCGTTTCGATGTCGCCCTCTATTTTCCGAATTGGAGAAAAGCTAACTTACAATATTTCGTTCGGCAAATTCGCTGACGCCGGTTACGCTGAGACCTACGTTGTCTCGCGCGGCAAGATCGGCGGTAAAGATGCCGTTGAGCTCCGGGGAAAGGTGAAGACGCTCGATCTCGTAAGCGCCGCTTTTTTTCTGTTCGACGAGAGCCGGACGGTTTACGCCGCGACCGAGACTGGTTTTCCGCTTTATTCCGTCAAAAACAACCATGACAGCGCGCTGCAAAAAGAGGCTATAAGCAATTATCTCACTCAGCCAACCGCAAATTTCGACGTCCTCACATTAATTTTCAAGGCAAGAGAGATGGGCGGCACGGGGACATTTTCTTTGTTTGAGAATGATCAACTTTACACCGCAAGCTTTCTGGCGTCTGGAGCGGAGAGGGTTAAGACCGACGCCGGCGAATTCGACACGATTGTTTCTACCGTGCAGAGCGAATTCCTTACTGCAAACGGGATCAAAGACCTAAGGATCAACCTTTCGACTGACGAATTTCGCGTACCTGTCTTGATCCGGCTCAAAACTTCGAAGGGAGAATTCAGGGCACTTCTGTCAAGCATTTCATTACCCGAACCCGAAGTCGCTCCACCATCGCCGACCCCGACAAGGGTTCCGACGCCGCTACCCGTTGCAACGCCGATCCCGACGCCCGAGGCCTACGTTGAAAACCGGCCGCTCGCTCCGGAATTGGGTTTTGAACTAGGCGAATCGCTTGAATTCCGAGTCGCGACCGGAGGCAGGCCTGTTGGTATTGTCACGCTCAATGCGAGGGAGCGAAAGCAGTTTCAGAAAGACGACAGTTTACTTCTGACGGCGACAATTACGGGTATTGAACAGGGAAGCAACCTGCTTAGGCTCGGCGAATCGGCAAAGGTACAGGTCGATCCCGAGACACTGACGCCGAGGTGGTGTGAGACAGTATTCGCATCGGCGATGTCCGGGCTTAATCAGACCGTGACCTTTGACAAACGGACGGGCGCGATCTCGTTTGGCGGGCCACAGCCTGTCGACGCTCCGATCGGTACGCACACCATTATTTCCCTGATCTATGCAATGCGTTCGTTTAATTTGAGACCCAGTAAGGACCCGGGCAATCCTGTAAATGACACACGCGTCGCCGTGTTTTGGGAATCAAAGGCTTATGTCTTCACGCTGCGGCCGTCAAACCCCGAAGAGTTTATTTCGAATGGCGAAAAGACATCCGCCCAGTTGATAACGATCACTACCGGCAATCCGGAGCTCGACGCGCTTGCCTTGAAAGTTTGGCTAAGTACAGAGGGGCGTGTGCCGCTTCGACTCTCGTTCGGCGCCTTTCAAGCGGACCTTCTTTCTCAAACTTCGAATCTCAATAAATAGATCAAAAAAATTAGTGTGGTATTCGCGAGTAACCGTTCAAATGCAATTGAAAATGATTTTCAATTAGCGTAGACTCTAATCTGGAAGGAATTTCGTATGAAGGAAAAGATTAGCGAAACGGCTAAAATGACATTAACGAAGTTGCCTATCGGCAAGGACGCACGCGTTACGGCGGTTAATGGCACGGGCCGTGTGACACGGCGATTGATGGAAATGGGCGTAATTCCAGGCGTTTTGGTGCAAGTGGTCAAGATGGCACCGTTTGGCGATCCGATCGAGGTTCGCGTCCGCGGGTATAGCCTTGCGATGCGTAGGAGCGAGGCCGACGCGATCGAAGTGAGCGTTTAGCAATGTGCAGCGGCGTGCCGATGAATGAAGGACAACGGACATAAATCACAAATCACAATAGCTCTTGCCGGCAATCCAAACGCAGGCAAGACGACCCTCTTCAATTCGCTAACCGGTCTCAAGCAAAAGGTCGCAAATTATCCGGGCGTTACCGTCGAGCGCAAAGAGGGGCCTTGGACGATAAACGGCAAGACGGCGAACGTGATCGACTTGCCCGGCCTTTACAGCCTTGACGCGACGTCTCTTGACGAGCATATTGCCCGAGACTTGATCACGGGCGAACAGGCCGGTGTGCCGCGACCCGACGCTATCGTTGCCGTAGTAGATGCCACGAATCTCGAACGCAACCTGTATCTCGTAATGCAGATGTTTGAATTCGGCGTTCCGGTGGTAATTGCTTTGACGATGATCGATGTTTTCGAAAAGCAAAAACACGAGATCGATGTCGAGATGCTCGCGACCCTATTAAAAACGCCGGTCGTTGCTTTTAACGCTAAAACTGGTCGCGGCAGGACCGAATTGGCGGCAAAAGTCAACGAGGTTCTACATACGACGCCGACCGTGCCATATGTTTACGACGAGAAGGAAGATGAGGCTGGGCCGCACGGTAGGATATTTGCGCGTTACAATTTTATTTCGCAGGTCGTACAGGAATCGGTTTGGCACAGCGATCAAAAGAGCCATCGCCTCTCGGACAAGATCGATCGTATCCTAACCCACAAGTTTTTTGGCCTCGTCATTTTGGTTGCGATATTGCTATTGGTGTTTCAGACGATATTTTCGTGGGCAAGCCTGCCTATGGATCTGCTCGAAAAGGGATTCGGTGCTTTCGGCGATTTTGTCCGCGCCGAGATGCCGCCCGGCATTCTCAGCGACCTGCTCGCCGACGGAATAATCGCGGGCGTTGGCGGTGTCGTCGTGTTTTTGCCGCAGATCTTGCTGCTCTTCCTGTTTATTTCGCTGCTCGAAGACAGCGGCTATATGTCGCGAGCGGCCTTTTTGCTCGACAAACTGATGTCGCGTGTCGGGCTTCACGGTAAAGCGTTTTTGCCGCTAATCAGCAGCTTCGCCTGTGCAATTCCGGGCATCATGGCGACCCGCACGATCGAAAGCCGACGCGACCGTTTTGCCACCATCATGATCGCCCCGTTTATGTCGTGCTCAGCTCGTTTGCCGGTTTACACATTAATGATCGCCACTTTTTTTGCGGGACAAACCGTGCTCGGATTTATTTCGCTTGGGGCCGTTCTGATGCTGGCAATGTATGCACTCGGGATAATCGTGGCGATCGCCGTCGCATTCGTCCTAAAACGCACGGTTCTCAAAGCTCCGCCACCGCCGTTTTTGATGGAACTGCCGCCGTATCGTTTGCCAAACTTGCGCACAGTTTTTCAGAATATGTTGACACGGGCGTTTCTGTTTTTGAAACGGGCGGGAACCGTGATACTAGCGATCTCGATAATACTTTGGGCGTTGATGTATTTTCCGAGAAGCAGTCAGCAGGCAGCAGTCAGCGGTCAGCCGACAAGCCAACAAGTTGTCCTGCCGGAGTCCGAGCAGCTCAAAAACAGCTTTGCCGGTAGGCTCGGGCACGTGATCGAGCCGGTCATTGCCCCGCTCGGTTTTGATTGGAAGATCGGCGTTGCCTTGATCGCGAGTTTTGCCGCACGCGAGGTATTGGTTTCGACATTGAGCATTATCTACAATGTCGGAAAGGACGAGAATGAGCAGTCCGAAACGCTTATCTCAGCCGTTCGAGACGCCAAGACTGACGACGGACGCCCGGCGTGGACACCGCTGACGGCGCTCACGCTAATGGTTTTCTTTGTGTTGGCAATGCAGTGTATGTCGACGGTTGCGGTCGTTCGTCGCGAGACAAACTCGTGGTCGTGGCCTCTGTTTATGATAGGTTATATGACGGCGCTCGCTTATCTCGGCGCGTTTATTACATATCAGGGTGGCAAGGCCATGGGATTCTAGTGTATGAATGTCCAAGCAATAATCGTGATCGCAATAATATTCGCCGCATGCATTTACACTGGGTTGCAGCTACGGAGAAAGTCGCGCTCGTTCTCGTTGAAAAAGGACTGCGGTGACGATTGCGGTTGCAACGGCGAGTCGAAGAAATTACTCTCGTAGTTTGAGCGAGAAACCGACATTTTTCACAAAAGGCGTGCGTTCGATGTTTTTATCGACGTTCGCATTTTTTTTGGCCAACATCTGCGTGAAGCAAGTCGCCCATATTCCGGCGATGGAGACCGTGTTTTTTCGCTGCATTGTGGCCACCGTATTTTGTGTTATCGGGTTGCAGCGGGCGAATGCGAGCCTGATCGGCTCAAATCACCTGATGCTCCTGCTTCGAGGTGTTTTTGGTACGACCGCGCTGTTTTGCTTTTTTCTTACCCTACAACAGATGCCGCTTGCGTCGGCTCAAACGATCCAGTACCTTTCGCCCATATTTACGGCGACACTGGCGATCTTTATCCTCAGCGAAAAGGTGAAACCCGCGCAGTGGATGTTCTACGCGATCGCTTTTAGCGGCGTATTAGTGATCGAGCGGTTTGACGACCGTATCTCGCCGTTTTATCTGGCCCTCGGCATCGTGTCGGCTTTTTGTTCGGGTGTTGCGTATAATCTCGTTCGCAGCTTGCGCGGGCGTGAGCATCCGCTAACGGTCGTGCTGCATTTTCAGCTCGTTGGGGCAGTTGTAGGATTTATCAGCCTGTTTTTTCAATGGGCGACGCCAAAGGGTTGGGACTGGTTTTATCTGTTTCTCGTAGGCGTTTTTTCACAGCTTGGACAAATGTTTTTGACGAATGCGTTGCAAAGGGAGCGCATTGCCGGCGTCGCGATCATCAATTACACCGGGCTGATATATGCACTGACTGTCGGCTGGTTTGTGTTCGGCGAGGCACAAAGCTCGTTTGCGATCGCGGGAATGCTGCTCGTAGTTCTTGGTGTGCTGCTTAGCGTGATGTATGGCCGGCGAAGAAGTAGACTCGATGCGTTGGACGTCACCGCCACGTGAAAAATAATTATTCGCATAAGTTGCCACTAGCTTTAGCTAGTGGATAAGATTGCAAATACTTAAGGCTTTAGCCGAATGTCTAAAAAGGACTCTTGCTTAGTCCTTTAGCAAAAAAGATGCCTTGGATAAAAGTTTGGATACATTTTGTCTGGTCCACGCAGAACCATGAGCCATTCCTGGCAGATAGCATTCGCACGAAGGTTTTCATGCATATTCGTGAAAATGCAAAACTTAAGGGAATCTATATCGACCTGATTAACGGCTACGTCGATCATGTTCATTGTCTCGTTTCTTTAGGTGCCGATCAGACACTTGAAAAGATTATGCAATTGATCAAAGGCGAGTCTTCGTTTTGGATTAATCAACACAGGCTCACCTCGACTAAATTTGGATGGCAAAAAGAATATTTTGCAGTATCTGTAAATCCCACCGGATTGGATAGTGTGCGGAGGTACATCGCGAATCAGGAGGCTCATCATCGAAACACCAATTTCAAAACCGAGTTTGACGAATTCTTGGTTCGAGCTGGTTTCGACAAATTCCGCGATAATGTACCTTGAGCTAAAGCTGATTGGGAATGTTGCAGAGGAATTTCGGCTAAAGCCGATTGTGTAGGTTTACGTTTTCCACTAGCTAAAGCTAGTGGCAACTTATCGAACGTATGTCAATCAAGATCAGGTCAGCAATCATAACCGTCAGCGACACGCGTCGTAGGGATAATGATCTGTCGGGCAAACGGCTTGCTGAACTGCTGCTGTCGGTTGGCGCCGAGGTCGTCGAGATGTCGATCGTTGCCGACGACCTCGAACACCTCCGCGATACGATCTATACGCTGACGGAACGCGAAGACATCAACTTGATCGTTACAACCGGCGGTACCGGATTTGGGCCACGTGACAACACACCCGAAGCGACGCGCGGCGTCATCGAACGCGAAGCTCCCGGCCTGGCCGAAGCGATGCGACGTGAAACTGCCGCCAAAACACCAATGGCAATGCTCTCACGTGGCATTTGCGGGATCCGCGGAACGACACTTATAATCAACCTGCCCGGCTCGCCAAAAGGTGTTGAGGAATGTTTCGAGGTCATCCGTCCGGTATTAGTTCACGCGATTCAATTAGTTAACGGAGAAACAAAACATGAAGATTAAGTCTTATGCGATTCTAAGATTGCTGTTCGCAGCTCTTTTAGTCGACAACGTTGTCGGTCAGCCGGCCCCGGCCGCTCAGCCGACGGGCCCGCGAATCTCGACCGAAGCCGAGCTTAAAGAAGATCTAAACGGCCCGTGCAAAAACAATGAGCGTCTCGACGCTGTCAAAAAGCTTTTTGTTAAGATGGGCGCTACCGAATCAGAGATCAAGGCCGAGAAGACGAATGATGTTCAGAACGTTGTTTTTACAAAGAAAGGCAAGACGAACGAAACGGTAATTATCGGAGGCCATTTTGACAAGGTCAGCAGCGGCTGCGGCATCATCGACAATTGGTCGGGTATCGTCATTCTCGCCCATCTTATGAGAACCATAAGCAGTGCCGAAACGCAGAAAACGTACGTTTTCGCGGCGTTCGACCGCGAAGAAGAAGGGTTAAAAGGATCGAAGGTGATGGCGAAAGCGATACCTAAAGATGGCCTTTCAACGTATTGCTCGATGGTCAATCTCGACAGTTTTGGCCTCGGTTATCCGGTTGTTTTGGATAATGCCTCGAGTTCTAATATGACCAAGCTGGCGCAGGAGCTTGGCAAGGAGCTCAAGGTGCAGGTCACGCCGCTAAATATTCCGGGTGCTAACTCCGACTCGAGTTCGTTCAAGGATCGGGGAATTCCCGCGATCACGCTGAGCGCGCTTTCGGCTGATTGGCCAATGTATATGCACTCGTCGAACGACAAGCTCGAAAACGTAATTCCCGGCAGTGTCAGGGTCGGCTATCGCTTCGCCCTCGAGTACATCACCCGCATCGACGCCGGTGCCTGCACCATGTTTTCGAAGTAAATTACTTTTTCACAGCGCTTGCGATAAAGGTGGTTATATCCGCGTGAAACTTACGCAGGCTGCCGACTTCGATATACATCATGTGTCCGGCCTCGTAGTATTCAAAGCTGACGTTTTTGCGTAAGGAAGGATCGAGATTGAGCGCAGAGATGGTATATTCAGCGGCGTAAAACGGCGTCGCCAGATCGTAGTAACCCTGGGCGAGCATCACTTTCATATACGGATTTTTCGCCATCGCGGACTTCATCGCGTTGCTGGTATCGGCGTAGCCGTTTGTCTGGCCGAAATTCCAAGGGCTCGTGATGCCGCCGCCGAGAATGTAGTACTCGACGTCGGATTTGAAACCGAGCTCGCCGCGGACATACGCATTGAACGCCGCTGTGTAGGGCGGGCGAATGGCGTTCATCGACGGGTCGCTGTCGGGCCCGTCGCCGGCGGCGTCGCGGTCGATGCCCTTGAACCGGCTGTCAAGACGGCCGGTCGTACGACGCTCGCTCCGCAGAAGCTCTTTGTTAAACTCGCCAAGCTCAACCCGGAAGTTGTTCCGCTCGACAAAGTCCGTCGATAACCCCGTGAACGATGCGAACTTCGCAGCTAGCGACGCACGCTCGCCTGGCGTGAGGCGGTCGATCCGCAGCATCGCGGGCATGTATTCGTTTGCTGCAAAGCTCCGCGCGTCCTGCGCGACCTGATCGACTGATTTGCCCTGCATCGCCGGCGAAAGCCGTTTGTGATACCACGCGGTAACGGCGTAGCTCGGCAAGATCAGCACTAACGGCAGATCGTTATTGTCGGCAAATCGCAGCGTTTGAAAATTCATGACCGTCGA
>DAIRVI010000090.1:0-10521 GCA_036802885.1 Pyrinomonadaceae bacterium | reverse complement strand
AGGCCGATGACCGGAACCTTTAACTTACTAACATGATCGATCGGCGTCGTTGGTTGTAGAGTATTCACGGGCGAATTCGCCGTCGGCACGAGGCGTCCGTACCAGGCAGCGCCTGCTTTTACCTTTGGATTATGCGCGGCATAGAGCCAGGTAATGCGGCCGCCCCAGCAGAATCCTGTGATCGAGAGTTTCTTAGTGTTACCTCTGTTCGTCGCGGCCCACGCGACAACGGCGTCAAGATCGGTCATTGACTGTGTATCAGGGATTTTCGAATAGATCTGGCGGTTGATCTCGCGCGAATCTTTCAGATCCTTGATCTCGCCCTGACGAGCATATAAAGCCGGTGCGATCGCCAGATAGCCAACCTTTGCAAAGCGACGGCACACATCCTGTATCCATTCGTGCACGCCAAATATCTCGTGTATGACCATCACCACCGGAAACGTGCCCTTTCGGTCCGGCATCGCGCGATATGCGGGTATCACGCCGTCCGAGACCGGGATCTTCACTTCGCCGACAATTAGGCCCTGGTCATCGGTCGTAATTTTAGTTTGTGCCTGAATCGGTGAAACCGCCGCCGCATAAACGCCCGCGGCAAAGATCGACGTGACGAAAAATTCGCGGCGGTCGAGGATCGGCGCGGTCGGAATTGAATTAACTATGTCTTGACGCATTGCAATCTCCCTTATGAAATGGCTTTGATTAGATTTAACTTTTCCTTTGGCCCAGGTCAAGGTTATAATTCGAGAATTAATCTGGCTTGTGAGATCTTAGATCTATGCTTATGTATGCACTCATAGGACTCTCCCTCGTACTGGTCGGCATCGTCGGCCTTCAGTTCACGTATCTTTTTTATGCTGACAAGCTTTATCAAGAACGAAAGAAGTATCTGCAGACTCTCGAACAGAAGCATGCCGATGTAACGAGAAGACTTGATATCGCTGAGCATCTTATTGCGGAACAAAACGCACGGCTGGAAGCGCCTCATCTGCCGGCAGGTAAAGAAGACGACGCGTGGGCCGAGGTCATCGAGGAGCGTTAGACGTCTAGAACAGCGATCGTGGCTCCCCAACTGCCGGAAAACTCTGGCGCGTTCTTAAACGACTTTACAAAGTCCGTCTCAGACAAAACTTTTCGTACGATCTCACGCTGAACTCCGACGCCTTTACCGTGGACGATCCTTACAATTGCAAAGCCTTTTTTATGAGCTTCGGCCAGATACGCCTCCACAACGGCGCGAATATCACTCGGCCTGAATGAATGGAGATCGAGGACGTCCGTGATCTCTATATCTACGGTTTCAGGGAATGGGTCGGGTTCGGGTTCGGACACAGTTGTTATTTGATCACCGTTTCGTACTGGGCTATGTCCTCTGGCGGCGTCACCTTCAGATGATTCTTGTCCCTGAAAACGACAAATCTTTTCTCATCCATTTGACCGGATGGATTGCGGAGGCTCACGGTAAATGTCTTATTATCGCCCTTTCCGTCGACCTTGAGCGGAAGTAAACCCCAAACCTCGGTTTTTGGTGTCGTCCGCCAGACGGTGTAATAGCTCTGATCAAATTTATCGAAGGCGAGGACGACAATACTGTCAAAATCTGGTTCGACACCGTCGATCGGTTTCGAAAAACTGTTACGCGACAACACCACCCAGTTACCGGGCGCGAGCGACTTATCACCGACACCGACCTTATTAGCTGAATCGGCATCGAGACGTTGCCACGTCACAAATTTGCGGTTGTTTTGCTGGAAGAAAACAATATCGCTCGGGACCTGAAGTTCGACCTGCCGGCCGAATAGCCAGCCCGCCGGCGCCGGCGAAACTGACGGATCGAGTCGCACGAGGTACCAGATATCGTATTTATCTTCGAGTTTGTCGGGCTCGCCTTCTTCCTTTGCGGCCTCGATCTCGGCATTTTTTGTTCGCTTGCCGGTCTTTTGCTGGCCTTTAGGAGCGTCGTCAACATCCGGAACTTCCTGCTTGGGCACGAATTTCCACATAACGATCTCAAAATTTGAGGCATTTGCGAGCTTAAACAATACATTTTCCGGATTCATATCCGGCGCCGCCCGCAGGTTTGAGGCGGAACGAATAATTCCGGCGGCCTGAGGAGTCTGATCCTTAAATTCCTCAGCGAGCTTTTTAGATCTGGCGAGCGTATCGCTTGTGATAACATTCTGTGCCTCGATCCAACCCTCGGTTTCGGCATCGTCATGAGCCCGGACACGAAACCACGGAACTTTCTCAAATTCCATCTGATCGAGGACGTCGAGTCTGTCGCCGCGCTTCACTTCGAGCAGATCGGCCGCAACCACAGCGTAGGACGTGCGGATCTGCGCCGTTTTCGCGATGACCGTCGCTGTGTCACCGGCTCCGAAAACACCGGTATCGAAAATATTGCAGCCCGCCTGAGCAAGTCCGCCAAAAATAAGTCCAATAAGTAATAAAATACGCATTATAGCTATCGTCGCACGGCCAGTTTCCGCCAGTTATTATAACCCAACTTGTTCAATAAGTCCTTTTGGCGGCCGTTTGGTTTTGTCGCTACTTTGAGTTTCGTGAGCTGATCTTTGCTCTCGGTTTCGAGGCCTGCGGCTTTGATCAAAGCGTTCCAATCCAGGTTCGCATTGCCCTCAATGTAACGGTCAACGATCGGAATAAGCTCGCTATTAGATCGCAGTAAAGCAAGCACGACGGCGTTGCCATCTCGCTCCGGGCTCGGCGGCCGGTGCTTGTCATATATCGTGCGCAACAGATCGGCTACCGAACGCTTCCCTTTCGATTTGTCGAGCAATGCAAGATCACACAGAAATGCAACAAGCATCCCGCGAGCGTATACCTGTGTATTCGAGCCATTCCAACGATTTTTTGACGCGTCAATCAGCGACGTCTTTCGTGACTGCATCGCATCGATGTCATAAGCTCGAGAAAGCGTGTCCAGAAAGTCGTCAAATCTGAGTCGATTAACCGAAACACCCAGTTTGAGAGACTCGTACAAGGCAAAACCCTCGTAAAACCAATCGTAATCGCCGCTCAGATTCACACCATTTGGTATCCAGAGATGAAATATCTCATGCCGCAGCTGCTCGTGCAGCCGTTGTATAGACTGCGACTTGAACGGCATATCGGACGATGTGATCGTGATGTTTCGTCCACGAGTGTCCGCCTGCCATTGACCGACGGATGTTTCCTGCGGAAACCTAAAGATGTTGATAAACAGGCGGTTTGAAGCGTCCGCGCCAAATATTCCTTTCAAATTCGAGTAATTCTCTTGGGCGACGCTTGTGATATCATCGCCATTGAAAAGCCATTCGCCGTCAATGCAAATAGTTATCGCGGTGCCATCGATATGCACGGTGCGAAACCGAATATCTTTACCAATTGCGACAACTTCAGACTGCACATCTTTAGTCTCGACGGTGCCATCGATGCGATTCTCCATCTGTCGCCAGCCGTCTGGCAACACGATCGTCACCTTTGCCACTGTAGCTTTCGCGTCTTTGCCGAAGATGGGCAACACATCGCCCAGCATAAGGAGGCCATTTTCGCTGGTCAACCACGACACGTGTGCGGCTGCCGTGCGATTTTTGGGCGGCGTGAGATCTAATCTGTAGCTCCACGAAGTAAAGTCGGCGTCGGCCACATACTCACCCGCGACGAACTTTCTATAACTAACCGCATTGCCGCGATTGTCAGCTAAATTCACCTCCGAAACACGCTCGCCGAGTCCGTCAATACCCGAAAAAGACATCAGAAACGACAGATTACGAGCCTTGCCTCCGGTCACAAATCTTCCCTCAACGCGGGCAGACGGAAAGTTAGCGGAGTCGATCTTTATCGTCGCCTCGAACTCCTGAGCGTTCGAATTGTTAAATAATTGTAAAATCAGAACCGAGGCGGCAAAAACATAGGAAAAATATCGAAAACTTTTTGACATCGACGGTCGAACGGGAATAAAATAGCTTTTTGCAAGCGAACGTACGGCTTTCACTAAGAATAGAGGATTTGATGAGTCTTATCAAAATAATAATTTACGCAATGATCTTTCTGTTAAGCCTTTTGTTCTTGGGCCGCTTCTTTTTCTAAGCGTGGCCGGGCACGGATCTGATTTGAACTTATGTGCGGGAGAACACAGTCCCGCGGGTACATTTGAATGATGTTTGTTAGGAAAGCGGTCACCTCGGCCGCTTTTTCGTTTCATGAGTGGATTAAAGAAGATAAAAAGGGCCTTGATAAGTGTTTCCGACAAATCGGGAATCGAGGAATTTGCTACTGTTCTGGCCGGCCTGGGCGTGGAGATAATCTCGACTGGCGGCACGGCGAAGGCGCTTCGCGATCATGGACTGTCTGTTACGGACGTATCCGAAGTCACGGGCTTTCCAGAGATGATGGATGGCCGTGTAAAGACACTGCATCCAAAGATACACGGCGCATTCCTTGCTCTTCGCGACAACCCTGAACACGTCGCATCAATGAACGAACACGGCATCGAACCGCTCGACCTCGTCGTCGTTAACCTTTATCCGTTTGAACAAACCATTGCAAAAGACGGAGTCGCGCTCGAAGAGGCAGTCGAAAATATCGACATCGGCGGCCCGGCGATGATACGTTCGGCGGCGAAGAATTGGCGCGATGTTGCGGTCGTTACCGATCCGCGTCTTTACGAGGAGATCTTCGAAGAGCTAAATGCCAATGACGGCTCGCTCTCGCTGGAAACACGTCAGCGGCTCGCGACACTCGCCTACACGCGGACGGCCAGCTACGACATTGCGATCTCGTCATACCTTGCCAAACAACTCTCAAACGACGATCTCGAACGCCTAGAACCGCTCAACCCGCTTGGTCATCTCGCCTTTGTCGAACTCGATGACGAGTCAGAACCGGGAGCGATAGCGACTGGCTCGGCCTCGGCAGAAAGCGAACTGTCCGAATACAAACTCATCGAACTCGCCAAGGTCCACGATCTCCGTTATGGCGAAAATCCGCATCAAAAAGCCGCTCTGTACTCGACCGACGGCGGCGGCATTGCCAACGCCGAGCAGCTTCACGGCAAAGAGATGTCGTTCAATAACTACGTTGACGCCGAAGCCGCGTGGAACCTCGTCCAAGATTTCGACAGCCTCGCCGTCGCGATAATCAAGCACACAAATCCGTCCGGTGTCGGCAGCGGTGCGACCAATGAAGAAGCTTACCGCCGCGCACTTTCGACCGATCCTGTCTCCGCCTTTGGCGGCATCGTCGCGTTCAATCACAAAGTCGATGCAGAAGTTGCGAGCTCCGTCATCGAAGTCTTTTCCGAAATCATCGTCGCCCCCGATTATGACAACGCAGCGTTAGAAATATTAGAGTCCAAGAAGAACCTACGAATTCTAAAGATGACAGGCGAAAACACGACCGGTAAGGAGTGTGCCCTGTCGCTCGAATACAAACAGATCTCCGGCGGCTTTTTAGTCCAGGAGCACGATAGTCACCGCCTTGCCATCGCCGGTCTCAAATTTGTCACCGACCGCAAACCAACTGACGCCGAATTGCGTGCGATGGAGCTTGCCTGGACGGTCTGTAAGCACGTCAAATCGAACGCCATCGTATTTGCCAACGGACATCAGACGCTTGGCGTCGGGGCCGGACAGATGAACCGCGTCGATTCCGTCCGTATCGCGGCGATGCGTGCCGAAAGGTTTGATCTGCCGCTAAAGGGTTCCGTGCTCGCTTCGGATGCGTTCTTCCCTTTTCGCGACAATGTTGACGAAGCCGCAGGCTTTGGAGTGACCGCGATCATCCAACCCGGCGGGTCGATCAAGGACGACGAATCGATCGCGGCTGCAAACGAGCACGGCATCGCGATGGCATTCACCGGCATTCGCCACTTCAAACACTAGGTGCTAAATTAAATGCTTGACAACATCTGGTGGTAGTGTTAAAACTATACCCAATTAGGACGACTAGAAGGAACGCTCGAGGGGATTTTCGGAAAGTGAAAATATTCCACTCGGCTTTCTGTGTTTTTAAGACCATAAAGTTTTTAGGAGAACTGTTATGAAGAATTTTCTACTTATGACCGCGCTGGTTGCGGTTGCAGCATTTATCGCCGCCTGCGGAGCGCCGGCGACAAACACGAACACCACAAACGCCACCGCTAACGCCGCCAAACCTGCGGCCGCGGCACCAACTGCCGACGTCTTTCTGGACCTCGAGAAAAAGGCAAACGAGGCGTACGCTAAGGGCGACAGCGCATACTTCCAGACTTTACTATCCGAAAAGGCCGTAATGAGCATGGGCAAAAACCACATGACCAAGGCCGACATCGTTAAGATGATGGGCACGACGAAATGTGAGCTTAAGGGTGAAGTCAAGCTCAGTGAACCGCAGATGTCCAAGATCGATAATGACACTTATGCGTTCACCTATAAAAATGACACCGTCGGCCAGTGCGGCGAGGGCCCTGACGGTAAAATGCAGGATCTTGTGCCGATGCGCGCATCGACGGTTTATGTCCGCAGCGGCGAAAAATGGCAAGCCGCTTGGCACAGCGAGACACCGATAATGCCGGTTCCCGCTGCCGATAAAAAAGATGAAAAGGCAGTTACTCCTGAAGCCAAAAAGGAAGAACCCAAAAAGGAAGAGCCTAAGAAAGACGAAGCAAAGGCCGGCGACAAGACCGCTGCTGCCGACGCTAAGCCTGAGCCGCCGAAACCATCGGCAAACACCGACGCTCTTGTAAAAGCTCAAGCCGCCGGTTGGGAGGCGTTTAGGAACAAAGACGCAAAATATTTTGAGACAAACCTCACCTCTGCCTTTGCATTCGTAACCCCCATGGGTGGATACATTGGTACAAAGGCCGAGGCGGTCAAAACCTGGACCGAGACGATGAAGTGCGAGGGCATCACAAAGACCGCCGTAAGCGACGGTTTTTCGAACGCGATCTCGCCGACGGTTGAAATACTGACGGCCAAAGGCACGTCCGACGGCACCTGCGATGGTCAAAATAATGGTGATCTGTGGCAGACCGCCGTCTACGTAAAAGAAGGCGATGCCTGGAAACTGGCATTTATGTTCGAAACGATGCCGATGCCCGGAATGTAAACCAGCCCGTTCTATTCGTAATTACAGCCGCGATCTACATTTTAGGTCGCGGCTTTTTTCTCGCAAAAAAAAGCCAAATCCTGCCTATGTAATAACCGATTAGGGTGTATAGTAGTGGTGTTTCCCAAGTAGTAAATTAGAACGACATTTGAAATGCACCATCGTCTTTTTTCAAAAAGCCCATGGTCGTCTTATTAGAAATTGATGAACTCAATAGGAGAAACATTATGAAACGAATAGGTTTGATCACATTTACGCTTACCGCGGCCGCTCTATTTGCCGCCTGCGGAGCACCCGCCGGTAACGCTCCGGCGGCAAACAACTCAAAAACCGCACCCGCGAATGCCGCCGCCAAACCCGCAGCGGCCGCTCCGACGAAAGAAGCACTTATGACGCTTGAGAAAGGCGGCTGGGAGGCCTGGAAGAATCGTGATACCAAGTGGTCCGAGGAAAATTACTCGGCCAAGGGCGTCGGGTTTTCATCCACAGGCCGCCAAGACAAGGCCGCTATGATCAAGGCGATGGCGGATGCGAAGTGCGACATCAAGAGCTACTCGCTGTCGGATGACAATATGCGTATGATCGGCCCCGACGTCGCGGTCCTGACGTTCAAGGGAACACAAGACGGAACGTGCGACGGCAAAAAGGTCCCCGCTGCCGTGTGGGCTTCGAGCGTTTACATTCGCGAAGGCGACAAATGGAAAGCTCTGATCTACATGGAAAATCCGGTTGTCGATCCCAACGCCAAACCCGGCCCACCCGCACCTCCTGCCACCGCGGCTAAGAAAGAAGAAGCTAAACCCGCCGACGCCAAGCCTGACGCTCTAACCGACGCACTAATGGCGGTCGAGAAGGCCGGCTGGGATGCCTGGGTCGCACGCGACGCAAAAGGGATAGAGTCGATAATGGGCAAGGACTTTATGTACGTCTCGGGCAAGGGCCCCTTGGATCGTGCAGCCGCCATCAAGAACTGGGCCGATCCTAAGTGCGAGGGCCTCGCGTACACGTTCCACGATCCGGCGTCCATCTCGCTCTCGGCGGATGTCGCACTCGTCACCTACCACGCCGCCACCAAAGGCAAATGCGACGGCGTCGCCATGCCCGCGGGCTTCTGGGTCGCGTCCTTCAGCCAAAAAGAAGGCGGTGCCTGGAAGAATGCGTTTTACACGGACATCCCGGGATAAATGCGGTATCAACGAGTCTAACCAAAAAGGCCGGGGCAACACGCTCCGGCTTTTTCATGCTAACGTTCGTGGAACAAATGTTAAGGCGACTCGGTCATAACAGCTTGTTCGGCGTTGCCACGTTAATCCGTCGTCGACGCAATTAAGTAAAGGCATTTCCACACTAAGAACAACGTCGCGATTTTAGCGGCTTCGCCAATGCCTTTTGTAAGAGATGCATCGAAAGCCCCTTGTTGATTGGTTTCCCATTTCAGTCTGAGTCGTTTTAGTTCTGAAATCTCTATCTCATGGCCTTCAACGTGAGCGATGTCATTTCGCATTTTGTTTAGAGCCGTAATTGGGGATACATAGTATTCGGGTATTGCTCCTAACGCCCGAGCCAAATCAAGTTTGAATTCAAAGGTCAAGCGACGATTCGTGCGAAGCCGCTCGGGATGTTTCAAGTTTCGATCAATGATTGTGTCTAGGATACGCTCAATTATTAGGTGACCTTTGAGAATAGGAAAGACTTCATTGTCGTCAAAAATTAGCAGCTGGACAGTTCTCTCGTCGAGGTCGTCAAAGGATGCTGTTTCATAATCGAACTTCATAGGTCATATCGAAAACGCAGAACTACTTATTAACACCGGCACTGTCGTTCAATTTATTTAATGGTCACTCCCAAATCGTCTCTATGAAATCTATAGATTCAATTCTCGGAGCGCTAAGGCGCCCGTTGGTCGTAACTGCCACACTCCATGTAACCTCGAATATGGTTTTGCCCTTTTTTACCAGAACCTTTTCTTTCGAATCCGTTAATGTCGTATGTGAAGCGTCATAATCAGGTTGACGCAAAGTTATGGATTCATTCTCTTGTGTCGCAAATGAGCTAAGACGCAAAGGGGGATACGCAGAAAAATATTGAGTCGACGCAGGAGTTGGATAGACGATTGCATTGGTGTCCTTTCCAGGCCAAAAACTTACAGGCTCTACAGGCTCTAAAGGAGCAAACTTATAATTCGAAGTAGCTATATCTCTATAAGTTTCAGCGTCAACACTAATTCGATTTACCCAAAACACCCGCTGGCGTTGTTTCTTTATAAAAAGGGATTGACCTATTCTCCAAGCCCCGTTTTCTCTATACCCAATAGTTCCATGCGTCTCAGATAATTCGCGTTGAAAGTTTTCTCGGATTTTATTTCTAATATTCTCTTTGTAATAGAGTGTGTCGTTCCGTTCAACCTCAAAAAAGTAGGGTAGTGCCTTTTCTTGAATTGTTGACACAAACTCTTCGCTGATCTCCGCGACAAGAGTATTAATTAAACCTTTCAAGTCCTCTATTGATTGCAAGACACGAACATTCTTTGATTGATTAGTGCGAGCCTTGACCGCTTCTTTTAAATCACCGTCCTTCGATACTAAAGCAACACGGCAGACTCTAGGCGTTGCAGGAGAAGCGGATACTAACTGCAAAAATACTTCCGAGACTATCGCATCACGAAAACCTTTCTCTTTTTCACCTCTTGAAAATGGCGGACGCCGGTAAGCAGCGTTAAGCATCATTTGAGACCAGTCTACATCTGATGAATTTACAGGGAGGATTTGAAGTCCAATGTCCTGAATTTGCCTCTCAATAGCATCTTGAACCCTCTGTTCAATTATTTGCTCGGTAATGTTTAGGTTATGACCTAATAATTTCTCAAGCTTTGCTATTGAAGGCAATAACTCAAATGCCCGGCTTAGCATTTGATACTGCCTTTCGTGCCGGACTACTTCTGGTAGGTACCAAGTAATTGTGAGGTCAGGGTGGCTAGAATTGGCTCGTATTAATTCCACGACTTCTTGTACAAGAAGGTTAGATTCGGAGGTATTCCAAAGTACATTTGTGTCGAATACAATTTTTAGCTCCGGTGGCTTAGTCTTCGTTTTAACTTTCGATCCACTCATAGTTACACTCGCGTCATTCAGAGATAGTCGTGCACCGACTTACTATCACCCGCACCGATCATAGTACGGCAAATCGCGGCGTGTTATCAACAACACCCTTTCACTAATGGAATTGATCTATTTTCAGGTCTTTGCCGTCCGTCGAGACCGAGATCATTCCGTTTTGTCCTGTCGTAAAAACCTCTGTTCCGGCGGCTTGCCAGCGCTCGACGACTTCGACGTGCGGGTGGCCGAAGGGCGATGAGCGGCCGACGGATATGACGGCGTATTTGGCCCCGGTTGCGTCGATAAATTGCTGCATAGACGAAGTCCGGCTGCCGTGATG
>DAIRVI010000089.1:2534-10577 GCA_036802885.1 Pyrinomonadaceae bacterium | reverse complement strand
ACAAGGTCGTCTTCAGCTTCCGCCTCAACGGCATCGGCACCTTCGGCACCGAGCAATTCGGGCAGGGATTACGTTAAGAGAGCGGGAATTATTATTTCGCGACCGCGAATTATTTAATTAACATCAGTTTTTCGACCGGCGAAGTACTTGCGTTTCATATAGCGCTCCATCCCGGGTTGGAAGTATCCCAGATCCTGCCATGTCGCGTACGGCGCCAAAAACTGAGGTTTCCAGATCTGGTTGTTGTTCCAATTTTTTGCGACTACTTCACGGAAGGCGTAATGCGAGTGGAGACGCATGAATTCACCGAGATAGATGTCTGCCGCGCGCTTGTCGCCCTGAATTATGAGCATGTTTTCGTGGTTATCGTCGGTGCTCGCCTTGCTAAAGTTTGCCGAACCGCTGACAACGATCGGATTATCACTGAGCGGATCGACGAGCATATATTTTGTATGAACCCAAAGAACGCCGGCGTTTCGCGTTGGCTTTGGCATTTCTTTTACCCAGCGGTCGAAAATGTTCATCTTAATACTGTTTCCGAGCGCGACGATGACATTTGACAGCTTTCGGATGCGGGCGACGTCAATTTTCCCCTGGGCAAGGCCGGAACCATTGCCTTCTTTTTCCATCAGCGCCAGATTTAGAATTTTACGCTGCGGCCCCGGGACAGTGGCTTCTTTTTCATACACCGCCTGAAATTTTTTATGCATGCCGAATGGAAAAGTCATGAACAAGCCCTTACGAGCGTCGTCGGCGATCTCGGCATACAGATCGAGTGCGGCGAGACCTTTATGTGGCGAGAAAATTACGGACAGATCGGACGTGAGCGGAAACGAAGGAACCGGATTATTTGTCTCTGCCCAATCGTCTATGTCGGGGTTGTCCTTGATGAGTTCCTTCCAGTATTCGAGATACTTGCCCGCGATGGCCGCATCCTCGATTATGTGGCCGACATTCGAGTGGCCGAAAATGCCGTTCTCGGTCTGATTGGTTGAGCCCGTCCAGACCGCAACGGGCTGTCCGTTCTGCGACAGCACAAAAAACTTATTGTGCATTATCGTGCCTTGCGTCCGCTCAAGACATAGATTTTGGATGCCCGCATCGGCAACCGCACGACGGTTTTCAGTTGTAGTGTTGTGCTTGGGTGGGGCTGGCGGAGCATCGGTGGCGTCATAGATCACCTTCACAGTCGCTCCGCGCAGAGACGCGGCCTTCACGGCCTCCAATGTGCCGGGCCACTCAAACTCATAAACCGCACCGTTGAGCGCAAATGTATTGTCAGCGGCGCGTGCCAGGAAATTTGTGAGCGATTCAAAAAGCCCGCGTGAAAGCCACTTGTACGCCGCATTATAACCCGGCCCATTGGCTGGATCGTGGGGATATTTGTTGTTAAAGCGTCGGGCATAAGCCTGCGAAGCCGCCGCCCCGCGGTTGAAAAATACAGAGTGCTTCGTACCCAACTCCGGCTCGGTCCTTATCGTCACACTCACGCTTGCACCTTCCGTCAGGTTTAACGGATCGCCGTAAAGAGAGATTACCTTAAACGTGTATTCCGTGTCGGGCCTGGCCGCATAATCGGCCCACTGAAAAGATTGAAAAGGGTGCTTGTTGCTGCGAAATCCGTCGCCATCACCACCGTCGTCCTGCGTCGCCTCAAAACATTTCATCCCGCGCAGCCACTCGATCTCACCCGTATCGAGCCGCTCACGCCTGATCGCAAACCCAAGACACCCCGCCCTCGCCGCATCCGTTAAGTCCAGCCCAAGCATCACCACGCTCGTTCCGGCAATCGCATTGACCGTTAATCCATTACTTGTTTTTCGTTGTCTCACAAATTACGTCCCCAGTAATGAGTTCCGGCAGCAAATTCGCAAAAGAAAGGCGGCCGTAGTCCTAGGCTTTTTTGATACAAGATTATCAACTAAATCACGAATTCGAAACTTGCCGAGCTGCCGGCTCCTAACCGCTCATCAGCTCACTCTACACCGTCGGCTACGCCTACGATTGCTGCTCCCTCGCCATCCAATACTACCAATTCAACGTCGGCCTCCGAAAAAAAACCGCTTCAACTTCTCCTTCCGCCTAAACGGCATCGGCACCGTCGGCACCGAGCAGTTCGGGCAGGGACTTCGATAAGAATCCTCAACGAACGCGAAGCAAAATTGAAACGCGACGCAACCTCATAGGTTGGAGTCCGACGAATTAGGGGGTTTATCAGATGTTTGTTTCGGTTGTCGGTTTGCAACTGCCCGAGACACCTGGGGATCATCAATTACCTCTCGGATGAATGATGCGTCGGCGGAGACGACAAAAGACCCAAGATTTTTGAATACGTTGACGCCTTTCGGTTTTGAACCAGCCGTCTTCTCGGCTCTTTTCAGCACTTGATGAGTCGTTTCCTCAACAACCGTCGGATCAAGTAGTTGTTTCATCGGTAAATCGAGTGAGAAGACGGCCTCGATCTGGTCACTTTTAGCTCCGACCGAATCAATTTGCCTCTGAAGCACCGGGTCAATCTTCGTCTTTCTATTACGCACCACATTACTAACCTATCAAACCTACGACCCCATTAACAAACTCAACGCTTTCGGTCCGTTTGGCAGCCCCCGATTCGCTCGCATCAAAGTCATCTGTGGCGAGAGTTCGCACGAACCACAAATAGCCTTTTCAATTTGATTAGCGGTCGCGTGAGGTTTTGCCTGCCAAAGCAGTGCTGCAAGTCCCGCAATATGAGGCGTAGCCATGGACGTTCCGTTCATTGACTGAAAACCTCCCCCGGGTTTTGCCGAAATAATGTTCTCACCCGGGGCGACGACGTCAGGAACGATCGGATCTCTCTTTCGCTTGAAAAGCTGGCTCGATGAAAAGTCGCAGACCTCAAGATTTTCGTTACATGCACCGACCGACAACGCTTGCCAGTAGTTTCCTGGCGAACGGCTTTTTCCGGCGTATTCGTTGCCTATGGCAAAAACCGGCAAAACGCCCCTTGCCCGCAGAATTTTGGTCAGACCCAAGAAATCCGTCCACCAGCCCGGAAAGCCGAGCGACATATTTAGAATCCGCACGCCTTTTCCAACAGCCCAGTCCATCCCGCCGATTACCCTTGAAACTACATTGCCCCCCTCAATTACCATTGCGCTTGCGAGTTTGGCTTTCGGAGCAACGCCGATATAATTTCCGCCTACGGACCGGCCTACGATTGTGGCAGCCGTGTGCGTTCCGTGATCACCGCTATCATAGGGCGCTGGCTTTGGCGTGATTTCCTTTCCAAGTGGATCAAATTCCGTAAAATCGAACAACGCCTCTTTTTTGAAAGCTGGATGTTTGCCGTCAACTCCAGTGTCGAGATGTCCGACTAGCACATCCTTTCCATCGAGGCCCTGATCCCACATTTCTTTTATGCCAAGTTTCTTCAGTCCCCACGAGTACTCTTGGGATAGCTCGGTTGTAACCGTAAGACCTTTTGGCTTTATCAGCCCTATCGGTGGCGTTCCAGCAACCCTTTCCACATTGTCTTTGTCAGCTCGAAGAGCAGCCAGTCCGTCGCGGTCGACCGTTCCGAGACATACACCAAGATTCGGGTAGTATTGCATCTTGGTAACATTTCTTTGTGACAAACCGTCCGTGGCTTCGGCAACGGCGCTCGAAATGCTAAATTCGGATTTCGTGAAGTGGTCGCTGAGACTAGCTCTGACTGATGAAGGGGTTGCACCGGCATCCGGCTTCAAAAATACTAATACCTGTGCTACCCCTGTAGCCTGCATTTCTTGTGATATTTGCATGGACATGTTTTTCCTCCTGTTGTTTAACTTGTTAGCGTTTAGCGGTTTCCGTAGTTAATGCGAACGCGAAACGACTACAATTGACCTTCTGGAAAGCCCTCAGCTTTAAGCCGCTTACGTGCCGCGATCATTCCTTTCTGGAGATCGTTAGGTTCGGTAGGTGGCACCACAACGGCGGCCCCGACATTCAGACTCGCCTTAAACGCTTCTGTTTTCCACGCGATGATCGCATTTTTTGCTTTCGTGTATACCGGCGGTGTTCTCGGAGTATCTCGCGTCAAGACGGAACCTAGATGATTAGCACTAGTCACACGTTTACCCATATCGGGAATGCTCGCGCCGTCCGAACAATATTTCATCAGAATCGTCTTGATAATGGACGTGTGGTCAAAAAGCGTATGAGAAACACTCATTTTTTCTACAAACGGTGAAATGATAAAAGCTGGAACCCTGACGCCGTAACTCTGGAATGTCGGCCTATCGTCGTTCGCCGCTGGTACCGGTACGTGGTCAAAGAAACCACCGTGCTCGTCGTAAGTAACCAACAGCAGAGTCCTTTCCCACTTAGGTCCGTTAACTACCGCGTCGTACACCCTTAGTACCAACTCCTGTCCATTACGCACATCCGAAGGCGGATGGTCGTCGTTTGAGGTATCGGCACTGCCCAACGGGCTATTCACAAACCCGGGGTCGATCCAAGACACGTCAGCAAGATTTCCTTTCCGTGCGTCATCGAGAAAGCTGGAATCGATGGAGAATGTAGAGTCGATAGATGCGAAATGCGAGAAACTGCCGAAACGATAATTTCCATCAACAAGTCTGAGCGTCGGAGGGAAATTTTGACAGTACCACCGCCACGAAACTCCGTTAGAATCCAGATGGCGGACAAAGGAGGGATTGTCATACAGCGGCACTTTTTTGTTTTCTTTTTTGAAGTCGTTTTTATCCGCCCGTCCGGTTATGGAATAGAGGCGATTTGGCCACGTCGCACCGTCAACCGAGCAAAACCACCGGTCGCAAACCGTAAATTCTTTGGCCAGATGGTCGAAAACGGGCAGATCATTTGCGTCGTAATGTCCCATCACAACAGGCGGAACGGGCGTTCCGGGTCTTTCGGAAAGATAGTTTTTTAGAAAACCGCTGTTGTTATTTTTAAGCTGGTCAGTGACGCAGTGTCCCTCATGACACGGGTCTTCGTCTTTTGTAAATCTGGTTCTGTCGAGGTGGAAAACGGGCAGCGGCACATTATGATTGTCGGGATTGGACATTCCGGCTGTTAAACCATCGATGTCATTGCGGCCGCCGGTTAGCGACAGATAGCCGAGCATGTGGTCAAATGAGCGGTTCTCAAGCATCAGCACGACGAGGTGGTCAAATTTTGCCAAATTGCCCTGCGTCGGGTCGGACAGTCCGGCGGCCAGAGACATAACCATCTTTGTGACGGCAGATTTGCGTCGAGCGGATGTCCGGTCCGGTTTTGTCGCGGTTGCTTTTGCCTTTTTAGGCGGTGATTTGATACTTGCTTTATTTGCGGTAACCTTTATATTCTTGGCTACCGAAGCTTTGACAGTTTTTTTAGTCGCCATTTATACCTCCATTTTTGTGCCGTTGTATTTATTACTTTCCGATACCGATGGCCGCGGCGGCGATGGTAAAGGTGTTAATAAGGGCAACCCCGGCCTCAACGATTTTCTGTCTAATGCCCGTGCCATGACTGACGGTTGCCAGATAAATGAGAAGCCCGACTACTAAGGAGATGATGATCGGGGCCATCGGATCGGTATCCGAAGATAGTTTGAGATTTACAAGCACCTTCCAAATAGTAGTCACTACAGCCGTTGCAACCGGAAAGGTTACTAACGACTGTGTTGTGACAAAAACCCCAACTTGACCGCCGCCAGCAGGCGGAGTGGCGTTAACCGCTGCATTTGCCGGTGCGGGACTGACCGGAACAACCGGATTAACCGGTGCCGGGTTAACGGGAACATCATTGTTTTCTGGTGGTGGCATAAAATATCTCCTACGTTTTGGCGGATAATTCAATCGGACATTTTTCTATCGCCGCATCCGTTAAAAGCGATAGTTGCCCAAAAATCGAATAAAATTACTTGTGCACGCCGCGGGTACCCCCAAACTTATCGATCTAAGGGCGTTTTAACGTTCTTGATCTATATCGTTTGAAATATCTATAACCGTTAAAAGGATCGGGCTTCGAACCCAAGAAGCAACTAAAATCCGAAGCCCGCTCCCCTGGAGAATCGGAATGGACATGAATGTCATCCCGACTGACAGACATCATGCGGCTTTATCTCGAAAAATAACGAACTTTACCGTCTCGTCTTTAATAAAAGCTTTCGCCACCGATGTATCCGGATCGGGTGCATCGCCCGGCAAAACCGGCGTCGCTTGCTCCAATAAAAATTCCGACCGTATCAAATTGGCCTCCGCGCTGTTTTTATAAGCTTCTAGAGATAGCTGACCGAGATTTACGCCCGATGTGAATGGGTCAACATCTTCATAGGTCACTGCAACTGCTTTGTCGCCATCATCCGACTCCATCGCGGCAAGCTCGATGTTGACTACCTTTCGATTGTTGCGTGCCTCATAAAAGTTACACGAAGACTGCAAAGCTGCCAGATCATTTAGATCTCTGGCCAGATATACCACTGTTGTTTGGTTGTTTGCCATTACACTAACCTCCTACTTTTTTTGAACCGCGTCGACGATTAATTTGTCTATCTTTTCCAGACTTGGCCCTTTCAGCAACGCTTCGTGAGAAGCAGTGGTTTTGAGTTCGTTAATTCCACGGATAAGCTTCTCGGCGCTGTCCGTTTGTGCTTTGTCATTTAGCTTGGCTAAAATTCCCTTCAGTTTTTCGTCCTTGTTGATCTCATCAACAAGGGTTTTGTCGTCATTGATCTGCTCGAGAATTTTCTCGGCCTTAGCACGTGCATCTGTCTTAACTGAGTCCGGCGTTCCTTTGGTTGCGTCGTTGAAAAGTTTTTTTAAAGCTTCTAAAGCATCGACAGCAGGTTTAGCCTGCGCGGCGGTTACCACTTTCTCCGGTGTCAATCCTTTAACCACTCTGACCTGTTCTTTTGTGTCTGCCGCTATTTTGCTTGCATTTTGCTGCAATTCTTGCAAGGCACGAGGTAATGTTCCGGCATAAAAATACTTGATCGTATCACCGAGAGCTTCATCGAGCGAATATTTTTCGACATCTTCTTTCCGCAAACGTTCAATCATGTCTGCGAGGACTCTGTTGCGCGCAGATTGCATGCTGCTGATCAGCGCCTCGGCAGTTTTTTCCTGAAAAAAGTGTATGCTGCCTGATTTTCTTCCGCCTCGAAATCCGATGATCGCGGCATTGATGATCGTCTTGGCACGCTCGCCATTTGTGATAGTGGCAGCGAAGTTGGCTCCTATGTCGGTGACGTCGGATAAGAAACTCCCCGACGTCCGCTTGATATAAAGTTCGTTTTCGAATTGGAAATAAACGTGATCAATTGTTCGAATCAGCCGATGGATTGTTGCATCCCTAATTCGCTTCGCCTTATCGAAGTCAGGTTGGTCGTTCGCGCAAGTTATGGTTCTGTTTTGTTGTCCTTTGCCTCGGGTTGATTCTGTTATCTCAACCGTCTTGCCAAAAATTGCACAATCGTATGCAGCTAGATTTGTATCCAATTGATTGAGCTCGTATTCTGCAACCTTTGCGACAACGGCAGGTTTGACCGGTGTCGTTCTGGGACAGCCGGTAGTAAACACTGCGATGCTGAGCATAAGAATAAAACAAAATGTTTTCATTTTAGTTCTCCTATTTAATTTCAAACCGCTATATAAACAGCCTCATGTTTTAAAAAAATCAGCGATTTTACTCGTTGCTAAAACAGCTGAGCGAATGAGTTTTTTGCTTTCTATAGTGTTAATGACTTTTGGGGGCGGAACCTTCCAGACTTCCTTCGTTCTTTTGAAAAAAAATACCGGAGCCGTCTGATGTCTTTGTGATCAGCGCGCTTTTCTCCGATAATAGCCATCAAATTCCGCTCGACACTAATGCCCGAGAGTCATGTTGCAAATTACAAACCATCCCTTGATCTAAGAGCTTTGGAAACCGGGAAAATCGGAGCTATCGAGCCGGGATTTGCTCAGCTTCAAGCCGAAAAAGTTAAGTGCCAAGGTCCAGGAGTAAAGCGGGATCTCCCTTAACCACCTAAAATCGCGAAAGTACTGCTTGAATGTAGGCATCTTACCGCACTTTTTC
>DAIRVI010000089.1:0-2434 GCA_036802885.1 Pyrinomonadaceae bacterium | reverse complement strand
GATCTAGCACCCTGTCCGCGGGACGCGTTCACCTCTACTAATCAAGGCGGGGAGCTTCTGAATGATGAAAGATGAATGGTGAGTGATGAGCGATGAGTGCGGAGTGTCGAAGACTCCGCGCCCCACAATTCACCATTTAACGATCACAGTTAGCCGTTATTCAGGCGACTGCTGTTTTTTTTTCATCGACGGCGTTTACGAAAGTTAGCCAGTCTTTACCGAACGGAGCCGGTCGCTCGGCCATTATTACCGCGAAGAATTCTTCCTGAAGGCGTTTGGTGATATCGCCGCGCTTGCCCGCGCCGATGGTGATCCGGTCGACCGAGCGAATCGGAGTGATCTCGGCGGCGGTTCCGGTCAAAAAAACCTCGTCGGCGAGATAAAGAGCGGCACGCTGGATATTGGTCTCGATTATCTCAATACCAAGTTCGCGGGCGATCTGGATAACCGAGTCGCGGGTAATACCCGGTAGTATCGAGGCGCCGAGCGGCGGCGTAATGAGCTTGCCGCTATTGACAAGAAAGATGTTTTCGCCGGAACCCTCGGAAACGTATCCGCGGTCGTCGAGCGCGATTCCTTCGGAAAATCCACCGAGCAGAGCTTCCATCTTGATGAGCTGCGAATTCATATAATTCGCTCCGGCCTTTGCCATCGCGGGCAGCGAATTCGAGGTGATCCGCGTCCAGCTCGAGACGCATACGTCTATGCCGCTCTCGAGTGCCTCTTCGCCAAGGTATTTGCCCCATTCCCAAGCCGCGACGTAAGAATCGATCGGATTCGGGAAAGGATTTACGCCAAATGCTGGTTTTGCTTCATCAAGGCCGCGGAAGATCAGCGGCCGGACATAGCATTCGTCAAGGCCGCTCTGCTTGATCAATTCTACGGTCGCGTCGCAAAAATCGTCGCGAGTAAATTTCGAATCCATCCGGTAGATCTTTGCCGAATTAACCAGACGCTGCATATGTTCCGTAAGACGGAAAACGGCCGAACCCTTGGTCGTGTTATAGCAGCGGATGCCCTCAAAAACGCTCGAACCGTAATTGACGACGTGCGACATTACGTGAATGCGGGCGTCGTCCCAATTAATAAACTCGCCGTTTTTCCAAACTTTCGGCGAGATCTTCATCGTCTTGACATCTTTTCCAGACATAATTTATATACCAGTTATATACCAGGCGTCAGGCTGTTGTGGCTACGCAATACACAATCTAAAACCATTAAGAATAAAGTTCGAAACGGTGCAAGCTTTTCGAAAAAAAGTCAGCCTGTTTTCCAAACTCGATTGTATCCCACGGCTCAAACGCGCGCAAGAAACACTTATTGAGAGTAGTCGGCAATCAACCTCTTAGTTTTTAGAGAATGAAAACCCGCGCTGATGTGTCATCGAGGCGCGAGGTGAACGTGTCGCCGTTCGACAGAGTTACAATTACCACGATCGGCTGGTCGCCTGCGCCCTGCAATGTGGCAGGTAAAAGAAAATCGAACGTATAGACGCCAGGCTCCACGAGTGATGGAGCGGTCGTCACACTACCTCCGGAAATTATCACATCGCGGATTCTGACCGAGACGTTTACCGTTTGGGCATCCGCCACGCCGGTCAGATACATTCGAATGACGCTGGGTACCAGCCTGTTGCCTCGCCGCCTAATAGTTCTGACGGCGAAAGGCTCCATCGTATGAACCGTATTTGTTACATTGAGTAGTCTTGCCCTGCCAAACGGAGCGACTACGCCATCCTTCCTAAAAATGTCGGGCCGTGCCGGAACGATCGTCACATCTTTGCTAAATACAGAACCATTATTATTGACGACCGCCTTGTAGGACGTTCCTGCGGCCACGCTGCCCAACGCGGGGGGAACGACAAACACTATCTCATTCCTGGCTACGGACTTTAGGCCACAAGCGGCCCCATTTATAGTCATTGTCACGCCGCTCAACTCGATAGGCAATTGAAAGCTACGCGAGATCGATCCCACAGCCGTGCGCGGAACCGGATTGAAACGGCCCGTTCTAACGTTCAGAATCGCCAGCGTACCCGGCGAAATGCCCAGAACCGCCGATGGTGTAACTGGCGTCGGAGTAGGCACCGGTGTCGGTGTTGGCGTTGGCGAACCCGTCGGCGTTGGCGAAGGTGTCGGAGTGGGCGTCGGCGTCGGCGTTGGCGTCGGCGTTGGCGTCGGCGTTGGCGTCGGCGTCGGTGTCGGGAGAGCGGTCGGCGTAACCAACTGTCTACTTGCACCGGTATAAAGATTAAAGCTTACAAGGCCTAAGTTGTTCAGCGTTGGATTTATAAAATAATAAACCTCGGATTGCGAATCCGGATTGCCCGTTCCAAGTTCGGTCAGCGAAAGATTAAACGCCATTCGCTTTGACGAATTACTCGGAAGCAACTGGGTCGATGTTATAAACGAGTTTGGCGTCGGGAATTTGGCTA
>DAIRVI010000088.1:0-10683 GCA_036802885.1 Pyrinomonadaceae bacterium | reverse complement strand
TCACGCCGCATCATTTCACGCTGACCGACAAAGCGGTCGAGGGCTACGACACAAATACCAAAATGGCTCCGCCGCTGCGGTCAGAAGAACATCTCGAAGCAATTCTCGAAGGAATAAAAGACGGCACGATCGACGCGATCGCCACCGATCATGCTCCGCATCATGCGGACGAAAAAGCCCTCGAATACGACCGTGCTCCGTTTGGCATTACAGGGCTCGAAACGGCCTTGGGCCTGGCGTTCACCGAACTCGTTCACAAGGGCGTCATCGATCTCGTGCGGCTGGTTGAGATGTGCTCGACGAATCCTGCAAAAATCTTTAGACTCGCCGATCGCGGAACACTCAAGCCCGGTTCGGTCGCGGATATCACGATTATAGATCCAACCCTCTTCTGGACATACAAAAACTCAGACTCCCGTTCAAAGTCGCGCAATTCGCCATTCGACGGCTGGGAATTTCACGGTGCGGCGGTTGCAACCATCGTCGGCGGCAAGATCGTCTACACAAGATAAAATTCACAAATAAACGGAGAAAATATGAAACTGACACTTTGGATAGCTATCGTTGTTTTTCTGTTCACCGCCTCAGCTGTTGCCCAAAACAAGAGCATCTATACGAGCACAAAAACGAGCGCCTGCATGACGATCACGTCAAATCCTAACGAAGCCGGATCTTACGAAGGTGAGTGCAAAGGCGTCGGCGGTTATAAGATCCGGTTGCTTGAGGGTGACATCCGCCAGACGATAAATATCATCACGCCTGCAAAGAAAAGATTTGAGCTTAACTTTTGGAGCTTTTACAGCGGATTTTCCGCGATCGGCGAAAAGATCGAATGGCGTACCAAAAAGGGCGTCCCAGTCGCTCTTATCGCTCGATTTAAGGTCGCTGACGCCGAGGATTCAACAAAAAACACTTCGTACCTTATGATCTCAAAAATCAGCAAGACCGAGTCTTGCGTGGTCGATATCATCATGCCCGGAGCAAAGCAGAACAAAGAAGCCCGCATCTCAGCCGACGCCGCCTCGACCAAACCCTGCAAAACACAGGAATAGCGGCTTTAGAATATAGAGTAAATAAACGGCGCTAGTGCTGATGACTGGGCAAAGATCAACAGGGCTCCCATCAACACCAAAACCAGTAACATCGGCACTAGCCAGTATTTTTTGTTCTGCCGCAAGAACAGCCAAAACTCGTATAGAAGTTGAAATCGTTTCATGTAGCGGTCGGCTCACATCGGCCGTCGTAGTCATTCTATCAAAATAATCTTTCAAACTGCTCTGGTTCTTGATGTGTCTTTTCGCGTTTGTGCCAATAGCTATCGCCTACAGGCTGACGAACGTTTAACGGATCACGTCCGACTATTCTTGAAACGATCCTATACGGCACGAACATCAGAAAATACACGAGCGTGAGCAATATCCGGCTGTTTATCCATCCCAGTTTTACGGCGATCCACATCCAAATGCGGTGAAATAGTTTTGCAAGCGGCGGCACGAAGAATCCGGATACGATGAGAGCCGTTGCCACTGCGCCCAACACCCAGGCACTATTCGTCCGTCCGCGATAGGCGAGCACCCCTGTTACAACGGCTAGCACGGCCGCCACGATCATCGCGGTTTTGCGGGCTTCGCCGCTTGTGACTTCTTTCGAGGCTTTCTTTAACATTTACCTAATCCATCGGAAATATCTCATTGATATCACCGCTATCGACCTCAACCGTCTGCTCGGTTTTGAGCAACATAAAATCGCCGACAACGAGCACATCCATCTCGGTCCGCATAAAGCATCGAAACGCGTCCTCCGGCGTACAGACGATCGGTTCGCCGCGAACGTTGAAGGATGTATTGATCAAAACCGGAGTGCCCGTGATCTCGCCAAACCGTGCGATCAGATCGTAAAACCGCTGATTATCATCACGCTCAACCGTCTGAACTCGGGCAGAAAGATCGACGTGCGTCACTGCGGGAATCGTCGAACGCGGAACCTTTAATTTATCCAATCCGGTAACTCTATCGTCGATCTCATCTGTAATTCGCACCTGTTCACTTACGGGAGCGACAAGGAGCATGTACGGCGAAGGACAATCCAAATCGAAGAAGTCGGAAACTCGCTCTCGAATCACGGCGGGGGCAAAAGGACGAAACGATTCGCGAAATTTGATCTTGAGATTCATCTGCCGCTGCATCTCGCGTGAACGCGGGTCACCTAAGATGCTCCGGTTACCCAAGGCTCGTGGGCCAAATTCCATGCGCCCCTGAAACCATCCGACCACTTTTCCGTCTGACAATTGGTTCGCCGTGCGTCCGATCATTTCTGCTTCGTCCAGTGCCTTATACACCGCACCTGCCCCGTCCAGCGACTCGCGTATCTCATCGTCTGTGAACGAAGGGCCGAGGTACGACCCGTTCATCGCATCTTTGCCCGAGGGACGATGTTCGATCGATCGCTCGTTGCCGAGATATTGGTGCCAAACGGAGAGTGCCGCTCCTACTGCACCGCCAGCATCGCCGGCAGCGGGTTGTATCCAAAGATTCTCAACCGGCCCTTCGCGTAGGATCCGTCCATTGCCGACACAATTCAGTGCAACGCCGCCAGCAAGGCATAGGTTCTTTTCGCCGGTCTCACGGAGCGCATAGCTTGCCATTCGCAGCATCGCGATCTCAGTCACCTCTTGTACCGAACGGGCGAGATCCATCTCTCGCTGTGTGATCTCAGACTCGGACTTTCGGGCAGGCCCACCAAACAATCCTGCGAAAGCGTCATTCGTCATCGTCAAGCCGGCGGCGAAATTGAAGTACCGCATATTCAGCCGTAGCGATCCGTCTTCTCTCAGGTCGATCAGTTCATCGAGAATTTTTTGCGTATAAACAGGTTCGCCATACGGAGCCAACCCCATGAGCTTGTACTCGCCGGAGTTGACCTTAAAACCCGTAAAGTATGTAAATGCTGAATACAATAGGCCTAGCGAGTGTGGAAATCTCAGTTCCGACAAAAGCTCGACCTTGTTGGCTCTGCCGACGCCGACGCTCGAAGTCGCCCATTCGCCGACCCCATCGATCGTAAGTATTGCCGCCGACTCAAATGGCGATGGAAAAAAAGCGGACGCGGCGTGTGATTCGTGATGCTCGGTAAAAAGTATCTTGCCCTCAAATCCTGTTTCACGTGCCAAGGTTTCACGCGTCCACAGCTTTTCTGTCATCCAGACAGGCATAGCCTTAAGGAAAGAACGAAATCCGCTTGGGGCATAATCGATATAGGTTTCCAACAACCGTTCAAATGTCAACAACGGCTTGTCATAAAAAGCGACGTGATCGATCTGATCGCGTTCTATACCGGCATGGTCGAGGCAAAATTGAACAGCATTTTCGGGATAGGCTTCGTCATGCTTTTTCCGCGTAAAACGCTCCTCCTGCGCGGCAGCAATTATCTCCCCGTCGCAGACAAGACAGGCAGCAGCGTCATGATAAAAAGCTGATATTCCGAGTATGTAGACCATTAAATAGGGTTAGTTGACGATCCCTTCGCAGAGTCTCTTGCCGATTGTTTCGCCGGCGACCTTATGCCCTCGTTGATTCCAGTGCCCGTAACCGATATTGCCGTCAAAACCGTGTAAGAAGACATTTTCACGAGCAGCGTATTCCCCAAGTAATGGTGCGAGCGTGACGACCGGAATCGATCGCGATGAACAAAACTCCGCGATCCGACGGTCAGGATAAAGGAGATCATCAACGCCTATGTATTTTGCAAACGCGGCTCGATGAGCAACATCCGGCAGCACCTGTACGCCATTGCTAGCGGTAACAACGACAAACTTTGCCCCTTTTTCCGCTACCTCTTTCTTCATTTCCACAATGATAGCCTCTGTAACACTCCAGGCGTTTTTCCAATCATCGTCGATTGGAGTGCGATATACCTGATTGTCCACACCGACATCGGCGGCAGGAGTATTCTCACGGGGTGTCGATGGAGCGGTTGACGGCGGGGCAGTGTCGGGTTTACGGTTCGTCCATGATTGAAATTTGTATTTGATTCCTGTCGAGACGGCCCCAAACGCCTGAACGATACGCAGGTGGTTTTTAAGCCAAACACCGAGACGTCCTACTTTCGAATTCCTTGCAAGGAATACTTTATCTTGCCGAAAGCCGTCGTCGATCGAAATATTTTCACCATCAACTCTAAAATACGGTATCGGGACCTTCTTGAAATACCGCGAATTGTCAGTAATATCGTTGTTGGTCGTCATCATCAAAATAACGACATCCGGCGAATATTTCCAAACCTTTTGCCGTAATATGACAAGTTCCTGCGCCGTGCCGTATCCCGACACTCCAAAATTCAACATCTCGATCGATTTTCCGTGGAACGCCTCGCAAGTCTCCAGTTGATCTCGAATATAGTTTGAGAACGACTCGCTCTGCTCTACCTGCAAGGCCTCGACGTATGAATCTCCTATCACTGCGATCCTAAAAATGCCCGGCTGTTTTTCGATCGCATGTTCAACATCCCGAAACCCGTCGCTGTTGATCGAAACGTGGCTACGACCTTCTTTACTATATGTTCCCGACAGTTCCGGAATAAGCGCGTAACCAAGTGACTCGTCCGTCGCGTAAAATTCCGGTGTGGAATACCCGACGATACGCAATCCGATCTCGACGATTACCAGGCCAAAAGCGAACCCCAACAACAAACTGAAAACGGCAAAAAACCGTTTCTTCGTCCGACTCGACTTTGTTACCTCCTGGTCTGATTCCACAACGCTCATTTATCGTTTTGATTCTGTTAATATATCGCCGCAATAATTGCAGGATTTTACAAATCTATCAGATGATTCACCATTATTCATTTTTGGATTATGATAACTAGGCAGCATTTTTAATTTTGGAGTATTTTTCGAATGGAATGGATTTTTGACCCGCAAATTTGGATCGCGTTTTTGACTCTATCGTTGCTCGAGCTTGTGCTCGGAATCGATAATGTAATTTTTATCTCGATACTTTCAGGAAAGCTTCCCGAAAAAGACCAGCCGAAGGCCCGCTTTATCGGTTTATCGCTGGCACTTTTAATGCGAGTTCTTCTGCTATTTTCACTTTCATGGGTGATCGGTCTCACAGCGCCGCTTTTCACGATTTTGGGCCAATCCTTCTCGGGTCGCGATCTCGTCTTGCTGATTGGCGGCCTTTTCTTACTCGCAAAGAGTACGCACGAGATACACGGTTCGCTTGAGGGAACAGTGGGCGAATCTTCGCGAAAAGTGTATGCCGGGTTTGCGAGCGTGATAATACAGATCACGCTGCTCGACATTGTCTTTTCGCTTGATTCGGTAATTACGGCCGTCGGAATGGTTGATAACCTCTGGATAATGATCGCGGCGGTCGTCGTCTCGATCATCGCAATGATGCTATTCGCCGGTAAGATAGGCGCTTTCGTTCAACGGCACCCAACGATCAAAATGCTCGCGTTGTCGTTTTTACTGCTCATCGGCACCACGCTCATCGCCGAGGGACTGAATTTCCATATACCCAAGGGTTATGTTTATTTTGCCATGGCATTTTCGGTGTTTGTAGAAATGCTAAACATAAGGCTCCGAAAGAAGGCGCCGCCGGTGGTCCTGCATAACCCCTTTTCGACCGAGGACGAAAAAAAGGCGTCGGAGTAGTACCGCCGCGTAGGATAACTTATGTCAAACATTTCAGTTCTGCTCGTCGTTTCGATATTTTTTTCATCGTTCGGTTTCACTTTTGCACAGGTCGAAGATCCGTTCGACCTCGTAATCATTAACGCCCGCATTATCGATGGCGCGGGTAACCCGTGGTTTCGCGGCTCTATCGCGATCAAGGATGGCCGCATCGCAAAGGTCGGCCGATTTGATGTCTCGAACGCCAGAAGAACGATCGACGCGCAGAATCAGATTGTCGCTCCAGGGTTTATTGACGTTCACACTCATACCGAGGACGTTTTCAACAATCCTAAGGCAGAGAACTTTGTCCGGATGGGCGTGACGTCGCTCGTGACCGGAAACTGCGGCGGCTCGGAGTTGAATATCAAAGCCTTTCTCGACCGCATCAAGACCAAACCCCTGGCAACCAATATTGCCTCGCTCATCGGCCACAATACGGTAAGGGCAAAGGTCGTTGGCCTCGACGACCGTGCGCCGACGCCGGAAGAACAGGAGCAGATGAATGCTTATGTCGAACAAGCGATGAAAGACGGCGCGGTGGGATTTTCGACCGGCCTGATCTATCTTCCGGGCACGTTTGCCAAGACCGACGAAGTTGTCGAACTTGCTAAGGCCGCATCAAAATACGGCGGCGTTTATGCAAGCCATATTCGGGACGAAGGCAATGAGGTCGTAAGTGCGATCGAAGAGGCTATCAACATTGGCGAGCAGGCAAATATGCCAGTCGAGATCTCGCATTTTAAGATCGCGAGCCGCGCCCTTTGGGGTAAAACCGCAACGACGATCGGACTTGTCGAAGCAGCTCGCAAACGCGGCCTCAGCGTCACGGTGGACGAATACGCGTACACAGCGTCATCGACGTCTTTGGATTCCCGGCTGCCAAGCTGGGCGATCGCGGGCGGCCGCGAGCAAGGCAAGAAACGACTTGCCGATCCTGCGACTCGAAAAAAAGCTGCCGATGAGGTGAAAGCAGATCTTAAAAAAAAGAAGTTTAAGGATCTGAGTTATGCGTTTGTCGCCAGCTACGGGCCTAATCCTGCGTACAACGGTAAGAATATTAAGGAGATCGCTAAACTAACCCGCGGCAAGGACAATCTAGATGCACAGATCGAGCAGTTCATAGAAATGTACGAAAAAGGTGGAGCTCAGATGGTCTATCGCGCAATGGACGAGCCAGATGTGCAAAACATTATGCGGCAGCCTTTTACTATGATCGCGTCTGATTCAGGCGTACGGGCTTTCGGTTCGGGTGTGCCGCACCCGCGCGGATACGGAAACAATGCACGTGTCCTCGGCCGATACGTTCGCGAATTAAAAATTGTCACGCTCGAAGACGCGATACGCAAAATGACGTCGCTTCCCGCACAGGTCTTCGGGCTGAGCGACCGAGGTCTGATCCACGCGGGTTTTGCGGCCGATCTTGTAATTTTTGACGAGAATGTCATCACCGACAAGGCGACGTTTGAGCAGCCGCACCAATATGCCGAGGGAATTTCGTCCGTGATCGTTAATGGCCAGCTAGTGTTTGACGGCAAACAGATGACCGGGGCAATGTCGGGTCAGGCCCTGTTCGGACCTGGAAAACAGAATTGAAACATCTGGAACCTTAAGAATCAAGAAAATCAGTCGGAGCCTCGATCTCGAATCCGATCCGTTCGTTCGTCTCCGGATGCGGAAACGCGAGCTTAAACGCATGCAGACATAATCGCTCGAATTCCCTGCCGCCGCGTCGAGTGTCACCAACGATCGGATGGCCGATCAGTTCGCAGTGGATCCGCAGCTGATTTGTGCGGCCTGTAACCGGCTCGAGTTCGATCAGCGTCGTGTCCGCATTTCTCTCACGAACCCAAAATCGCGATTCGGAATGCTTGCCGTCCGCCTTCACGCTCCAGTGTTTCAGATCATCGTAACGACCAATCGGAGCTTCGATCGTTCCTTCGTTGTCCGCGACAACACCTTCGACCAGGGCCAGATAACGTTTGTCGACGCGCTTCTTCATAAAATGCCCTGACACGATGCGATGTGCCCGTTCGGTTTTGGCAACGACGATGAGCCCGGACGTCTGCTTGTCGAGACGATGTATCAACCCGGGACGAATCAGCTTTTCCGAGCCGCGATTAAGATGGTATGCAAGTGCATTCAGAAGTGTCCCGCTATTTTCCCTGTGCGATGGATGTACCAGCATGCCCGCCGGTTTATTGATCACGATCAACTCGCCGTCCTCGAAAATAATTTCGAGCGCGATGATCTCGGGCCGCATCGCCGTGCCGCGCGACAGATCCGCCTCGATCTCGATAAAATCGTTCGCGCGCAGCCGATAGCCAGAGTTTTCGAGCGCTCCGTTGACCTCACACTTGCCTGTTTTTATCAGTTCCCGCAGATACATTTTGCTCAACTCGCGAAGCCTTTCAAACAAATAATCGCCAAGCTTTTGCTTGTTTGAGGCGATACCGATCTCGAAAGTTAGCTTTGTGATTTGTCCGTTGTTCATCGTACGTTGTAATTTTAACCCGTGGATGACGCGTTTCTAAAACTCATCGAAGGTTTACCTGACACCGAATCCCCGCGTCGTTTTCTCGATTCGCTTGACGAAAAACATCCGGCCGATCATATCAAACTTACTAAAAGTGCGGCGTTGCTTTCTGATATTTTGACGCTAGTCGCCTTTAGTCCACTGCTCGCCGCCACGCTCCTGCAAAACCCTGAATATATCTGGTGGCTCAGCCGTAAACGCGGTGATTCGGGGGTTACGAGCAAAGAGGACCTACTCGAATCGCTCGGGCGATTTTCACTCACCAATTCACAGCTTGAGCCGCAGGTTATATTCGCACGGTTTCGCCGCCGTGAGCTTTTGCGTATCTATTTACGAGACATCCGCCGGCTGGCTACGATAGCGGAGGTCACTGAGGAAATATCGAATCTCGCCGACGCGATCCTCGAATCTGCGCTAAAGCTTGCCCGCCGCGAGATGGACAATCGCTTTGGTCAGCCGCAGGAGACGGACGAAAAGGGCCGGTCGCTGCCTGCTCGATTTTGTATCGCGGCGCTGGGCAAACTCGGTTCACGCGAGCTCAATTATTCCTCCGACATCGACCTGTTGTACATATATTCAGCCGAAGGAACGACTTCCGGGACCGGTGCCCGCGGTTCGGTCACAAACCTCGAGTATTTCGTCAAGCTCGCAGAATTTATCACAAAGCTCGTTGGCGAGCCATCCGGCGAAGGCTCAGCCTATCGCGTTGATCTTCGCCTGCGGCCGCACGGCACACTCGGTCCCATCGCGTTGTCGGTCAATGATGCCGTTCGCTATTACGAGACCGAGGCCCGCGGTTGGGAACGCCAGGTAATGGTTCGCTCACGCGGCTGTGCCGGCGATGTCGAACTATTCCGACAATTTTTCACCACGGTCGAGGGTCTTATATTTTCGACAAGTGAAACCGTTGAAACCGCCCTTGCAAACGTCCGCCGGTCAAAGGAACAGATCGACCTCGAGAACGTCAACCGTCGGGGTTTCAACGTCAAACTGGGCCACGGCGGCATTCGTGAGATCGAGTTTCTGGCTCAGGCTTTGCAATTAGCGCATGGTGGTCGCGACCGTTGGCTTCGCAGCCCACACACGCTCATCAGCCTTTCGCGCCTTGCCGACCGACGCCATCTCAGCGGGCCCGAGCTAACGGGACTCTCCGAGGCGTACGAATTCCTTAGGCGAACGGAGCACGTCCTGCAGATGGAAAATGGCCTCCAGACTCATACCGTGCCCGACGACCCTGAGAGGCGATCTTTGTTGGCACGCCGAGTGACATTTGCGGCAGGCGGCGATTTTGAAAGCGATTTGAGATCTCATACCTGTAATGTTAGTCGAATATTCTCGCGTGTCTTTAGCGAAGCTGCACCAGCGTCGGAACCGTCGAAAATAAAAGGCGGAGTTGCGATCGGTATGGACGAACAGGCAGCCGGCTCCGATGTTTACGCTCATATTGCGGCAATTTCACCCCATTTCGCCGTGATGCTGGACGCGAGTATGCAAACAGGCATTGCATTTCCGGACATAGACGCGGGATTCGTCGAACCTGATTACAAGGCAGAGTTGATCCACGCCGTCCGGGCGGAAAGCGATCTTCGCCGACAGCTTGCGGTTTTGCGTCAGACGTGGCGGAGGCTTCTGCTCCAAATTGCCGTTGCCGACATCTTCGTTAAGATCACTGTGTCTGACGCCAAGCGTCTGCAAACGCTGTTGGCCGAAGCAAGCATCGCTGCCGCCCTAGAAATAGTAAAGCGCGAATTAGCGACACGATATTCAATAACGGTCGAGGACTTGCCGATCGCTATCCTCGCACTCGGCAAACTGGCCGCGTGCAGCCTTGATTACACCTCCGACCTCGATTTGATCATTGTTTATGACGACAAAAGCTCCCCTCCTTACGAAGGAGGGGTGGCAGCCGTTTCGGCTGACGAGGTGGTTCTCTCGACTTCCAACGTCATAAGCATTGTTGATCTGCCAGATGCAGAGAACCACCCCCCGGCTAAAGCCCTACCCCTCCTTCGTAAGGAGGGGAACCTGACTTCCGCCGAATATTATTGCCGTGCAGTCGAGATTTTTGTCACGACGCTCTCGGCAATGACACGCGACGGTAATCTATACCGCGTAGATCTGCGTCTGCGGCCCTATGGTTCTAAAGGGTTGAGCGCAATGCCGGCCGGTGCGTTTCTCGAATACATTCGCGAAACCGCCGAGATCTGGGAGATGCTCGCGTTTTTAAAGATGCGTGGGGTCGGCGGCGATACGGAGCTGGCGATGTCCGTCGAGCGTGACGCCGGTTCGATCATTCATGAACGCGCAAACACAGTAGATCCGGCTGAATTAAAGCAACAGACTCGGCGCGTCCGACTCGCACTTGAGCAAAAGCATGCTCATAGACGTCGTGGCAAGGAATTTGACATTAAATACGGCTCGGGCGGGATGCTCGATGTATATTTTGCAATGCGTTACCTGCAGCTGCGGGATA
>DAIRVI010000087.1:9499-10695 GCA_036802885.1 Pyrinomonadaceae bacterium | reverse complement strand
GTGCAGCTTGCCGAAAACGCCTTGACCTCGCCGGTTTCCGTTCGAATAACGATTCCTGGCTTGCTGCCAAACTTGAATATCTTACCCGTGTTTGACGGGAGCTCGGCGTTTTTCGCTGCCACAACAGAGTTCTGCTGCGCCTCGACGACCTCAGGTGGAACCATGAATTTAAAAATTGGATAAAAAATCGCCGCAAGAGTTGCGACGGCGCTCGAACCTAGAAGATAGTCAAGAAATCTTCGGCGGCTGGCATTTACTGGTGGCTGAGTGTCCATCACGTTTGCAACATCCCTTGTAACCCTCCAAAATGGATCACGAATCGGCATGATCTGCCCTATTTAGTTACCGTCTTCGGCCTGCCGTGTCTGGCGCGGAGACCATTTGTAACATACCCAAAGTGAAAACTCTATAAAATAATGAACCGCGATCTGTTGCCAGTATCGCGGTTCGTTTGCAGTCAGGTTAGCGCTCTCCGCCAAAATAGATCCTCAGTGACGTATATGGTAAATGCGCCCTGTAATTTTGATTCGGGGCATAAACCGCATTTGGCGGAATGTCATTTGTGGTCAACTCATTATAAAGATAGTAACCTATCTGAAGTTTTTCCTTGTAATCATTGTATTGATACCCCACATTCCAATCAATATTCCTGGTCAGCTTGATGGCTATCCGGAATTCCGGTGTATGCATTTGGAACGGATAGGAGCTGATGATATTTAGCAAGGTGGGTGAAACTCGATTCCCTTGACCGTTATCCTTGTTATACCGGTAACTCCCGTAAAACGATACCCGGTTGACTGGATGTGCGGAAACGTCCACAAAGAAATAGTTATCCTTCATATAGAATTCACTAAATCCCCGCCCGACGGAAGGCACGTCTATATCAGTCTTGCTCGTCAGGAAATTATAAGTGTAGCCTGCGCTCAACGTCCACCGCGGGTCGGGGACATAATCAGCATACGCGGAGAAGACACGGCTCCGGACGTTTGCCACAAAAAATGGAGCCCCAAGAGGAACACCTGTGAGCGGATCGACGGTTTGCGACGGGTTCTCGTTATTCCGGATGATACCTGAGACATTGAAGGTGAGTTGTTTGTAATTCCAATTGCTCCTGACCCTGAAATTCGTATAGTCATAATTTCCCAATCTGATAAAAGCGTTATCCGCTTGCCCGTGTTCACCATCGGCAAAGATCG
>DAIRVI010000087.1:0-9399 GCA_036802885.1 Pyrinomonadaceae bacterium | reverse complement strand
TGTTATTAAATTGATAATCTCCCTCGATGGTATTGGTAAAGCGTTTGAAGCCATACGAATACCAATACAATGTTCTGGTATCAAGGAACGAAGCGCCTGCCAGACCGGCTACGAAGGGAGCACCAATTGCGGGGCAACCGCCTGCGACATTTACGACCTGACACCTGGCAGTAAATTTCTGATAGTAATTAGAATCGCCAAAACTGTTATACTGATCAAAAGTAAAGGTATTGGAGATCCTGAAACTGTCGGTCGCAGCATATGTAACACCGAAATCACCCCTGGATTGCGGGCGTTTCGAGCCGCCGCCGATCTCATACGTGTCTGCATCAACAAAAAGGTTCGGCGATGTTACGCTTGTCCCCGCGGTATTTGTATACCTGAGTTGTCCGTCGTAATTAATGTTGTCGAGAATGTTAAAATCCCGATCGGTTGTCGAATAAATAAAACGTCCCGTTATGTCCAGTTTCTTGGCAAAGGTCCGCTGCATGCTGAAGATACCGTATTCGGTGCTTCCGCCGTTCGGATTTTGTCTGTCAAGCCGATTGAGGAAGTTGACATCAGTTGGCGAGATGCAAACTCCAAAATAGCAGCTTCCGGCAACACCGACCTGTCGCGAATTAACGACAAATCTTCCATAATCGTCGAAACTCCGTTTGCCCGCCGTGAAAGAGAGATTAAAGCCAGCAAGTTTTGTATCGATCCCGGCTCGCATGTCAAAGGTTTTGGAATTTAGTTTTTCGGTAATTGGAAAGACGTCCCTCGTTCGATAGGATGCCCCCCGGTCTCCAGTTCCAATGAAAAATGATGTTCCGAAACGGAGCCTCAATTTTTCACTTTGCGGAAAAATCGTCACGTCAAAATCTCCAAAGTGACGCTTGGTATCCGATGGATGGAGCCCAAGAATCAAATTACTGGTTCTATTGATCAGATTGACGCGCCTGACATTAGCGTTAAAACTGTATGCTCCATTCTTTTCGGCATTTACACGGACAAAACCCGAGGGGTCTGCGCTCCAGCCGGAGGTAGTTACCAATAATGAATCGAATAGTTTCCCTTTTCCATCTTTGGTTTCCATTAGAAAACTGGAGTCAAAAATACGAAACCCGGGGCGGTAATTAAGATCGCTCCTAAATTTTTCGTCGCTGCCGTTAAAACTAAGCCCGCGAACTCCGAGTTCGACCGAGGAACTTATCTGGTAGCCCCCAATCATAGTCGGATTCTCGGATGGAGACGCCGATGGTGTTTGAGCCGTCAAATTGGTAGTTGTGAAAAGCAACCCTCCGATCACCACAAAAACGATGAATAGGATTGTGTTTCTGATGACCGTGGTTTCTAGCGTTCTAATATGTTTATATGTCATAAATCCTCCTCTTATCCATCGTTATCTAAAGAACACATTGCTCGAATTGGAGCCATGGATCATTGAATGACAGGCAGTACAGTTGCGTTGCAATAATGTCCTTTGACTATGTGGGCCACCAGCCGGACCATCCGAAAGTTGCGCGGTGACGCCGCTGTGGCATTCCAAACAAAGCTGGCGAACCTGATGCCGCTTAAGCAGTCTCGGATTTGCCGAACCATGCGGTGTATGACATGCCGCACATCCCTCGACCTTGAGCGGGGCGTGTTCAAAAACGAACGGACCTTGTTTATCGGTGTGACACTTGACGCACGCGGCATCGGCGCCGATCCCTAATTTGGTTTGCTTTGATTCAAACCCACCGTGTGCGTTGTGACAATCGCTGCACTTCATCGTGCCTTCCAGAACTTTGTGCCGGAATGGTTTGCTGAAATGTGATTTCACTTCGCTGTGGCAGGCAATGCAAAGCTGCTGCTCGTTGCCCTTAAGCATTGCCGGTGCAGGATTCACGTCCGACGCTCGGTTGACCAATGTCGTTGAACCGACCTTGAATGGACCATGGATCGCTCCGTGAGCAGTATGACAATCGGTGCAGCCGACATTATTGCGCCAGTGCTCTCCACGACGGAAATTGTTGTGACTTTCCTTGCCGGCGTGGCAGCTCAAGCACGTTTCGGAAATTGTTTTTGAGTTCTTGCCCGTAAATGTAATGATCTTGGTTTTATCGCCGCCGCCTTCGACGTGGGCCTTTCCGGCGCCGTGGCAGGACTCGCAGCCCTGAACCTTGTCTTTCCAACTTGGCACGTCCTTAAGCTTGGCGTGCTTAGTACCCTCGAAATTCTTAAATTGGTCTTCGTGACATGCCTTGCAGGTCTCACTCCCAACGTAGTCGTCGGGGTTGCCATTCAGCGCAATCGCCGGCTCGGTCGGCTCCGACGCCGCGGCGTCAACCGAAACGCTAAGTGCCTTAGAAACGGTTGTTGACATCGCCCATCCGAATACGACCAGGATAAAAGCCGTAAGAAGTACCACTTTGATCTTGTTATTTGAAGCCATAATATTGCCTCCGATTTGTAGAAACTAGGTATAAAGTACCTAGGCGTGCTGTTAGGTTAAAGCAAATTGACGGGCATATATGTGAGCGCCGTCACAAATCAAAAAAAATTCAAAAAAATTTCGACTTTGTCTCCGCGATTCTAACACGAATTCGAAAGCGCGCGAATAAGGCGCTTCTGGTGATTGACACTGTCGATAACTGTGCAACTTTGGGGTTATTATTTGAAGCTATCATTTTGCTTCTCATACCTTAGAAAATGCGAATAAACTGAATTCACGCTATCAGACTAGATGGCTTTCCACACTGGTTCTGTGCGCCGCGTCACAATTCAAAAAAAATTTTTCTCGCGCCTCAATGAGAATTGATCAATTTTACGGCTTGCTGATATGAACGACTGAGGATCTTGGCCAGCTTGAAACACAGTGCGGGGCGACACCGGATAAAGCTTAGAAACTCAGCTTGATCTATCTTGCCAAATTGGCACGCGCTGACCGTCTGGAGGCTCGCCTCGAATGGATTTCCTGACAGTGCCTCGATCAGGCCGTAAATTCGATTTGGGCCAGCCGGACAGGGATTCAGAGTATTCTGCGGGCCCGTTTGAGGAGTCAGAACGGCTTTACCCATAAGATGCACATACATATTTATGGGCTGTTCGCCGGGCGCAAAAACTGTAACACCCGGCGGTATCGATCGGAGCTCTTCGAGCGATGTCAGTGTTTCGCGACTAATAGCATCGAGTCCGCGGAGAAGCTCATTTACGGTTATAGGACAACAGTAGTAACAGTCGGCTTGTTTTTCTTGAAGAGGCATCGGCAAACCTCCGGGTAGCAACACATTGTTACCCGGCTTTGCTTTTTGTAAAAAGGGCGTGTGTCACAGGGAGCTGTGACGTGCATCACATATCTGAGGAACCGCCACGGTTACCGATTGCAGCTCTGAGGCGGTGTTGATCGTGGATGATGAGGTCGGAACCCTTCAGCGTGATCAAATCGTTCTGGCGAAAATACTTGAGCGCGCGGGTGACAGTTTCACGCGAGGTGCCGATCATTTCGGCGATCTCCTCGTGCGTAAAGAAGTTTTTGAGATGAACGCTGCCGTTTCCAAGGCCGTTGCCGTTTGAGTGGGCGTTGCCGTGACGGCTCCAGTCCAGAAACAACCTGGCGAGCTTACCCACAACCGAATCGGACAGGCCCAGCGAGCAAATCTGCCGATAAGCAGTTTGATAGTTCCGGCTCAACTGTCGCGCGGCGTTTAGGCAAGCCTCGGGGTTGGTTTGGAGAAATTCGAGCAGATCGGCCGTCTTGACGTAATTCACCTGGCACAGTTCGAGAACCTCGGCCGTGGTTTCATATTCGATGCCGTTGACTGCCGCGCTGAGTCCTAGAACGGCTCCTGCGTCGGCGATCTCAAGGATTATGATCTTGCCCTCGCTTGAGCACGTCGACAGCTTAACTTTGCCCTGACACAGCATATAGACGCCGTCTGAGGATTGGCCCTCGACAAAGAGCATCGTACCTCTCGGATATGCCTTTGTTACTGTAATGGATTCAAAATGCTGCAGATCCGCCGTAGGGAGTTGGCAAAAGAAATTCTTGCTTCGCAGCTGACAATCCTGGCATTTATCCTGAATACTCAAATCGTGAGCAATTTTCATAATTCTAAAGTTTGGCCTGTGCAAACTGATACTCAATGAAGTTTGATCTCTCCAGTTTAGTGAAGATCACGACTTAAATCATAGCAATTAACATACCCTGAAAATTTTGTAAGAAACGACTGTAAATAAAGGGCTTACGGAAATTAATCTCGAGATCGTGTTTGAAAAACGCGACGATTTACTATCTGCCGCGAAAAAATCCGCGCAAAGGTCAAATCAGGCTACGGCCGGCCGCGTCTCAAAGCGCAGAACAGTTGTCCGGCCCTCGACATCCGTAATGTCAATGCCGTCTTCCTCACCCGACAGACTCAGCTTAAATTCAAGTTTAACGACATTAGAGGCATCGTGCGTGTAATGACCGACCGTGACCTGCACGGAGGGCCTTTCGCCGCGGGCGTCGATGTCAATACCAACAAACGGCAATCCGCTCTCGAGCCAGTAATCGTTGACAACGTGATCGTGAGATTCGAAGACACCGAGTCTGGTCATACGGCCGGCATTCTGTGCGGAAAAGAACTTGAGATATTTTTCCCATTCGTGCGATTGTTTTGCTTCGTTCATTCTAACTCCTTGCGGTCGCCCTGGACACGCGATTACTCTAACTGATCTCTTGCAATTTTTCTTCAAAAAGTTTTGTCGAAACCGTCAAAAAATCATAGGCCGTGATAATACCGACCAAGCGTCTGTCTTTAACGACGGGCAAACAACCGATATCGTTATTACGCATGAGGTCCAGAGCCTCGAGCGTGGGCGTGTCCGGAGCGACCGTAATGAGCTCGGTTTTCATGATGTCCTTAACCGTAATCGACGACGATGCGCCAAATTTCCCGGACGCCAATAGCTCGATCAGATCACGATGCGAGACGATGCCGATGAGCCGCCCGGCATCATCCTCAACAGGAACGTGCCTAACGTGCCGCCAGTGCATCAAACTCGCAGCGAGATCCAAAACGTCCGCGGGGCGAACCGTGAATAGATCAATAGCCATGAATTGCTCGACGGTCTTGTAATTGTCGATCCACTGCGAGTCGGCGGGTATAGCCGCTAGTTCCCAAGTGTGCATCGGGTCCGAGCCATCCTCCTGATGAGCCTTTAACGCGGCGGTCAGGGACCGGACGCGAACATTCGGTTTTGCGCGTTTGTCCATAGTTGCATACGAATCCAGCATCCATTGTGCTCCGGTCTTTTCCTGCGACACACGGTGTTCAATTATATCGAGCAGCCTTTCGCTATCGGCCTCATCGACCCCGGCTCGCGCCAAGCCCTTTCGAGCTCTCGGGAGCAATTCCTCTAAGATTATCCGGCCTACCCGTCGACTCTGGCCGTCGAGGCCACGTATCTGCCCTTTGAGTCCATATCGGGCGGCATTATAAAAATTGTTCCGGGCATCGTCGAACGTCATATGATCGCGAATATCGTTGAATTCCTCAGGCAATTCGGTCAACAAGCCCAAGAAGAAAGCAGCGTTTGCCATCTCATCCACAACCGTTGGCCCCGAAGGCAGGAACCTTGCCTCGATCCTAAGCCCGGGTTTACCACCAACGACGCCGTAGCAAGGCCGGTTCCACCGCCATATCGTCCCGTTGTGCAGACGCCAGGCGGCGAGATTAGGAATGCCACCATCCGCAAGCACCTTTAATGAGTTCTCTTCGATGGCCTGTGTCAAAAGGATCCGGAACCGTATAGCGTCCTCGTGCAGTACCTCGATGATCGAATTCTCGACCCACCGATCGCCAAAATTGACCCGCGGTTTTTGATTTCGTTGTTTGTGCGTCAGCGACCGAGTGTCAGTCGACTGTTTGAACACCGCGAGCCTCGTCTCGTGCCACAAACGGTGATGCAGCAATATTGGCGAATTGACCGCACACGCGAGCACCGGCCCCGAGATCGCCTGTGCCCAGTTGTAGTAGCGCACGAACTCACTTGCGCCGACCTGGAGGTGAATCTGAAAACTCGTATTGCAAAATTCTATGTAAGTGTCTTGCAGGGTTAATTGAAGCTCATCAAGCCCTTTGATATGGATAACTCGATTCTCACCGTGAAGTTCGGTCACGATGCGGTCGATCTCATAGTAACGCGGGTTTGGTGTCAGATTCTCACTGGTCAGATCCGATTGCTGGATGGTAGGCAGAATGCCGGCGAGCACCACTCCGCCGCCAAATTTACCGGCAGCCTTGCGGACGATAGCCAAAACCTCGTTCAACTCGTCCTCCATCAATTTGAGACAATTGCCGCTAAATTCGAGCGGTGTCAGATTTGCTTCGAGATTAAATTTGCCGATCTCGGTTGTCAGACGGCCGTCGCGCGCCTGTTTGATGACGTCCATCGCAAGCGGAGCAGGACGCATCGCCGAATCAACAAGGAACATTTCCTGCTCGGCGCCAATTCGTCTCACGTCCTCCTCGAACATACCGGTCGTAAGCATATGCTCAAGCGCCTGCAGATCGTTAAGCACGCCGAGAGTAAAGGAGCGCATCTGAGCGTCGTCATACTCCAGAGAAACCTTTTTATCTCCCATAACTTATTTACCGTTCCACTTGAACGGGCTGTCGGTGTCGTGTTTTCGACGGTTTACAATTAGCTTCTTGTCGACCCACCGCCGTCGGCGAAAGCCCAGTAAGTGAAATATCTGTAATGGAAACAGGCGAGCGACACCAGTGTCAACTATGAGCGTTGCCGCGTCTTTTGGATCACGCCGAACGCCGGGAAGAATCTGAACGATCTTCTGGATACCAATTCGACGAAGAATGCCCGATAACCACAGCCAAAACGGCGATATCTCGCGGCCGATGAAAAAGCCGTCCTCGCCGAGTTTTTGATACAGAGGCATCAGTAACAAGCCTTTTTCAATCGCCGTCACTTCCCCGTTCCTGTCTCTCGCCAAAACCTGGCCGTCGACAACGGGATCGAAATTGTTAAATCCGGGTTTCATCTCAAAATCATCGCCGTGCCTTATCGCGTGCCTGTGCCTTACCTCGAAAATCCGCGATTTACGATTACCATTTGCAAGGTGTTTACGATGCGTCTTGAAGTCCAGTATAGAAGCCGGATCGAGGATCTTGGAATTTGCGAGCGCCAGCCAAATGAGGGCTTCGTGATTCTTGACCGTCCGCTCTGATTGATGCTGCCCGCCCTCGAACCCAAGCGTCACCGCACCAGCATTATTCAGATACTCAAGCAACGTGCCGTCCAGCTGTTCCTCGATTCCGAGAAGAATCGTGATTGGAAAACCTTGAGCGAATCTTCGGTTTCGCAGTGTATCGCCTACGGTCGCGAAGGGTATTCCATCCGCGGATGTTGAGTGAAGATCAAGAACATATACCTCATCAAGCGCCGTTATCAGAATACTGTCCAATATACGGTCAAGCTCAGTAAGCTCCTGTCCCTCAGCGGTTTCCATGATCTCGTCCGATCCGACATTTGAGACGTTGTGCGGTGTCCAATGACGATTAAGGTCAGCGTCGATAAACCGAACGCGTTGACCGAATGCCCTCGTGTTACCCGCAAGGAAATATACGCGGCCGGCTAGTTTTTCCGTCAATGCGGCGAGTTTGGGTGAAAGGTTTGAGATGGCAACGGCGCCGCCCGGTTCGTTGCCGTGCAAGCTGCCGACGACGATCAATGTCGGGCCGTCGGTTCGTCCAACAAATGCTCCGATGACATGATCGCCCTCGGCAATATGGGGCAAATCTACGGGTGCCGATTTTGAAATCGGATTCTGATCGATCATTTTTACTGAAGTCGCCATAAAGACCCTCACTTTTACTAAACAGAGACACTATGTCTCGCCGCCGGAAACCAAATTCTATTAAGCAGCCCGTATGCCAGAAACAGAATACCCGGTACCGCGAATACCAGAAATGCCCAACCCTGACGAATTGAGCCGCTTAACAAAAGTCCGTATATCAAATAGAAAGCCGAGACGCTGAGTACGGAAATCAACCCGCCCCTGAGTTCGTCTCGCCAACCGATAACAAATCCAATCGCAACGCCGATAGGAAAGAAAAGCAATCCGATATATTCCCGGTACGCGATCTCGGACGTAACAATGCCCTCACTAAGATAAAAAAGTGCGAGCAGAAACAAAACCATTAAGCTAAGAACACGCCCTGACCAGCGAATTACGAATAAAGCAGTTTCTTCGTTTTCTCTTTTCGTAAACATTGTCGTAATTACCTCCCATTTCGAGTATCCCGACACCTCTAGTTCTATTATCTATAGTATTAGTGCAACCACTATACCGTTCGCGCAGGCTCGCGCAGCTCCCGATCTTGTTGGCTCAAATAAATTAAAGGATTTTAGAAGGCACTCTTGCCGAGAGTTTTTCACCGGTATCTGCGAAGAATTCCACACTTTTTTGACCAAAAACTGTCCGATTCACGCAATTTGATTTGGCATAGGTTTTGCACACACACGATTTTGACCGCCTTGCCAAATCGCGTGTTGTACGTTTTGGCAGACGGAATGCAAGGGACACAAATCGACGGTTGAGGAACAATTTTGATGCGAATCCTGATCGGGTATCACGGATATGAGGCGGCAGACGCGGCGATTGCGGATTTGCGGTTCGCCGGCCTACCTGATGATACCGAAGCCGTTGTGTTTACCGTCTCGGATTTGCCGAGTTCGCCAACAAACACGGACGAAGCAAGACGCATTGCCTCAAAGGGTGCTGATAAAATTAGAAAGGCGTTTCCAAAGTGGAAAGTTTTGGAGGAGACAGCATCAGGTTCGCCGGCACACGAGGTATTAGCCTTCTCGAAGACGTTTAAACCCGACCTCATTCTTATCGGCGAATCTCATCACGAACATGGCGAGCACGACATGTTTTTAGGGCATACCGCGAGAGAACTACTTAAGGAAACGGATTGCTCGATTCGCATTGCAAGGCGAATTGCCCCTATTGATTCGCATCCGCAACGAATGCTCGTCGGCTTTGATGGTTCCGCAGGGTCATTGCGCGCCGTAGAGTCGATCGCCTCCCGCAGTTGGCCGGCGGGAACTGAGGTTAGATTACTTGCGGTCGCCGATGCTTCGGTTTTGGGCTCGATCGGCCGTTTCACACCGCAAATGAAGGGCGTCGCGGTCGAAACTAAACTCGCGTCGCAATGGGCGGAGACGCTCGCGGCGACATCGTCGGAAAATCTAAAGCGAGCGGGAATTTCGTCGTCAGTCGAGGTCAGGTTGGGCCATCCAAAAAAGGTGTTAATTGACGAAGCGACAAACTGGAACGCTGACACCATATTCCTCGGCCCGCATTGTTCCGGCAACGCCTTTGACCGATCGCTTATAGGTAGTACATCCGCGGCCGTTGCCGCCAGAGCT